>NZ_JAWHPJ010000058.1:0-644 GCF_032587815.1 Pseudomonas syringae group sp. 26L6 | reverse complement strand
TTAAAAACCTCTTAACTCCCCTCATTTTCCAAATTATAATATTAACAATTATACAATCTAACAATAAATCTAAAAAACCAACAAAAAAAAAAAAACAATAATTAATAAAATTATCAAACTCAAAATCATCATCAACATAAATCAAATCTTCAAGTTCCTTCTCAAACTCTTTTAAATATTCCTTTAATATCCCTCCAATTACCACCACTCTAATTTTATAAAACTAAATAATTAACTCTACTAACCATTACTTATTCTCCTCTATCAATTCTTCAAACTCACCAATTAAATCATCAAACTTAACAAAATATTTTAAAATTTCTAAAATCACTTAAAAAATATCAAATATTTCCTTATTCTTAAATCTCACTACCTATACATAAACAATAAAACAATAATTTATTCTAAAAAATTCTTCCCATAACTTAATCCAAACTTCTTAACTAATATAACCATAAAAAAAATAACTAACTTTAACCATTAATAAATAATAAAAATAAAAATAAACAAATAACACAAACAACACACTTCAAACAATTTACAAATTTAAATTTCTAACCCCTTAACAACATCAATTAACATCACCACATTATCTACTACAACCAAAATACAATAAATATCTTCACTAAAATCTTAATACCCTA
>NZ_JAWHPJ010000057.1:0-309758 GCF_032587815.1 Pseudomonas syringae group sp. 26L6 | reverse complement strand
CACGAGAGGCATTCCCACGCTGGAGCGTGAGGAACGATAGTCGTCAGGTAGATCAACTATCGTGCGACGCTCCGCGTCGCATGCCGTTCTGGACGCTCTGCGTCCTCTCTTGAATTGCAGTGCGGCGCAGAGTTGTGACGCGGAGCGTCACGAGAGGCATTCCCACGCTGGAGCGTGAGGAACGATAGTCGTCAGGTAGATCAGGCTCAATGACCGCTGTGATCACCATGCCCGCTGTGCTCGTCGCTGGTCAGCGACTTGGCGACTGCGGTGACCTGAATCGACTCTTTCACGCCCTTGGCGTCTTCCACGGTCAGGGTCAGAGGCACCTGATCACCCTCTTTGACCTGCGCTGCAAGGCCCATGAACATCACGTGGTAGCCGTCGGAATCGAGCATCACCGGTTTGCCGGCTGGCAGGTCAACCGAGTTGACGCGCTGCATGCTCATCACGTCGCCTTTCATGCTCATCTCATGGATCTGCACGGTTTTCGCAACAGGTGAAGCAACGTCGACCAGCTTGCTGTCCGTGTCCGAAGTGATGCGCATGAACGCACCAGTGGCGGACTGGCCCGGCACGGTGGCACGCACCCAGGCGTCATCGACTTTGGTTTCGGCCAGCGCCTGAGCGCTCAGGCCCAGCAGCGAAAGGGTCAACAACAGCGGCTTTGCGACGTTACGAATCAGAACGGTCATCAGCATACTTCCATCAAAGTGAGCAGATCTTCAGTGCATTGTTGGGCGGACAGCCTGTGCGACAAGCCCAGGCGCAGCACGCCGCGGGTGTCGTAGACATAACTGGTGGCGGTATGCGAGATCGTGTAGGTGTCGCCCAGCGGGACCTTTTCGAAGAATACGCCGAACTCCTTTGCCGTTGCGGCCGTTTCTTCAAGCGTACCGGACAGGGCGACGAAGGTCGGATCGAAAGCCTTCACGTAGGCGTCGATCACCTCGGGCGTATCACGCTCCGGGTCGAGGGTAATGAACACTACCTGAAGGGTCTTGCCCTCTTCGCCCATCAGCTTTCTGATCTGTGCAGCTCGCGCCAGTGCCGTCGGGCAAATGGCCGGGCATTGGGTGAAGCCGAAGAAGATCATCGGCATCAGGCCACGAAAACTCGACAGGGTCTTGACGTTGCCTTGTGCATCCTTGAGTCGGAAGTTGCGGCCAACTATCTCGTTGCTCATGTCTTTGCCGTGCTTGAACGGCAAGGCATTGGAATTGCCGCAGCCAGTCAGCAGGCCAAGGCTCAGCAACGAGAGGCCTGTGACCACCTCGCGGCGGGTCGGTTGGTACGTCATGTCTTGCGTCCCCTGGAGGGTTAGGCGCGTGGGTTCTGACACATTCAAAGGCGGCGAATTTACCACCCCAAGGCAACAGGGAATACCGCCAATCCTGTTTCAAACCATGAGCAGGCGCGCAAACGTAGGCCTCATGGGCTGCAATACGTCGTGCGACAAAACAGCACAGGCAGCATTACCACCCTCAAGTACTGTTACCGACCACCCGTGCGCAACGCTTTAAATGCATACAACACATATAACAAATAAAAATAATTCAATATTTTTATAATTAACATATAACCAAAAGGCCTTTCACAGGCTCGTTTCATAACCCTATATTCGCCAGCAAACCGACCCTTGCCTTGTGGAGGTGCCCAGAACTTTCTCAGCATTGCCCAAGGATCACTCCGTCATGGCCTTACCCGCTCACGCTCCCCGCCACGCCCTGCGCAAACCGCTGATAAAAAGCATAGCGCTTGTCGGCCTTGGCCTGATGAACCCCGCTCAGGCCGCCGATGAAACCCTCGACCGTGAGGCCCGGCTGGAGAAGGTCACGGTGATTTCCACCGGGGTTCGCGGTACACAGCGCACCGTGACTGAAAGCCCGGCCCCGATTGATATCGTAACCAGCGATCAGTTACTGAAAACCGGTCGCGCCGACCTGACCGAAGCCATCGCCAAACTGCTGCCTTCGTTCAACTATGGCACCAACGTCGCAGGCTATAACTCGACCATCCGCCCGTTGTCCAACCGCAGCCTTGCACCGGCCTATACGCTGGTGCTGGTCAATGGCAAACGCCGCCATAACAGCGCCCTGCCCGCCAATGGCTCGACCGACAGCAGCGGCGCGAACTCGGTGGACATCGACATGATCCCGATCAGCGCGGTGGAGCGCATCGAGGTGCTCAAGGACAGTGCCGCTGCGCAATACGGCTCGGATGCGATTGCCGGGGTGATCAACGTGATTCTCAAATCCAGCGCCGAGGGCGGCCATCTGGGGGTGACGTACGGCAAGCTGTACAGCGGTGAGGGCGAAGTGACCAAATTCGAAGGGGACACCGGCTTCGAACTGGGTGACGGCGGCTTTCTGCATCTTTCGGCCGACGCACGCAAGCGTGGCGATGCCAGCTGGAACGAAAAAGCCACCAATAACGCCTACTTTCCCGGCGACCCTCGAGAGGCGACGTGGGACCGGGTCGGCGTGAAGAATGGCGACCCGCAGATCAAGGCGTTCAACCTGGCCTACAACGCCGAACTGCCGCTGAATGATCAGACGAAGCTGTATTCCTACGGCACTTACGGACAACGCGACGCCATCATCAACAACTACTTCCGCTATCCCAACAGCAACGCCAACGTTCCCGAACTGTTTGCCGACGGCTACTACCCGCTGAACAATCTGGACGACACCGACTATCAGTACCTGATTGGCGCCAAGGGTGAAGCGCTGGGCTGGAACTGGGACCTGAGCACTACATACGGGCGCAACAACAACCATCAGTACAGCGATCTGACCATCAACCCGTCGCTGGGACCGGCCTCGCCGACGTCGTTCGACGACCTGGCAACCTATCGATTCGAGCAATGGGTCAACAACGTCGACATCACCCGTGCGTTCGACGGGCTGTTTGGCGTGCCGCTGCAAGTGTCCGCAGGGCTTGAACATCGCTGGGAGCGGTTCCGAACGTTTTCCGGCGACGCGCAGGCCTATCAGGTGGGCGGCTATCGCTTTCCGCCTACTCTGCCCAATGGTCAGGCCAACCCGCTGGCCGGACAGCTGGCGTCGATTGCCGCCCAGGCCGCGGCGGTCATCTCGCCGCAGGATGCCACCAGCCTGCAACGCAACAACTACGCAGCTTACGTCGATTTCGGTATCACCCCGATAGAACCGTTGTTTGTCGACCTGGCGCTGCGTGCAGAGCATTTCGACGATGACTCGGGCAACACGGTCAGTGCCAAGCTCAACTCGCGTTACGAATTTACCGACACCTTCGCCGTACGCGGCACCGTCGGCACGGGCTTTCGTGCGCCCTCGCTGACCCAGGTCGGCTACAGCATCTCGGACAACCGGGTCGGTGCTGCGCCGGATGGCACCATCGTGCCCGCCGTGACGCGCATCGCGCCGGTCAACTCGGCGCTGGCCCAGGCGCTCGGTGCGACCACCCTGGACCCGGAAAAATCGCGCAATCTGGGGTTCGGCGTGACCTGGCAACCGGCACCGCGCACCAGCCTGACCGCAGACGCCTACTGGATCGAGATCGACGACCGCATCGCCCGTACCGAAAGCCTGTACGGCCCAGCGCTGGCGCCCATCCTGGCGGCTCAAGGTGTGGACACCAGCACCTGGACTTCGTATTACGCCAACGCGTTTGACACCCGCACCCGCGGCCTGGACATCGTCCTCGACCATTCCAGCCAGTACGGTGCATGGGGCAACGTGCGCTGGAGCGCCGGGTTCAACTACAACAAGACGATTATCACCGACGTCAAGGACGCACCGGCAGCCTTGCAGGGCTTGGGCAGCAACCCTGGCGGCAGCCTGACCTGGGTCGGCCGGGCCCGCGAGGGCGACCTGACCGATGCTCAACCGAAAACCAAATGGGTACTGGGCGGCAAATGGACGCTGGGCGACCTGGGCGTGAATCTGCAAACCACCCGTTACGGCAAGGTCAAGACCCTCCAGCAGCTGGAAAGCGGTGATCGCAGCTTCGGGGCCAAGTGGATCACCGACCTGGATGTGTCCTACACCCTCTACGACAACATCACCATCAGTGTTGGCGGCACCAATATCTTCGATGTGCGCCCGGACAAGCACGCAATTCCTTCCGCCGTAGGACTCAACCTGTACGGCAACTCACCGTTCTATCCGGGCGGAGGGTTCTGGTACAGCAAGATTGCCTATGATTTCTGACATCCGCACAGATTTGCTTATCGTGCCGCCGCGCCATGCAGAAAAAACTGCGTCACCAATGCGCCCATACCGGCGCGTGCCACACGGCCGCGGCGTTCGGCGTCGACCATCCCGGAGAGCAGCGCTGCGAACATTTCGGTAAGGACGGCCGCACTGACGTCGATCCGGAACAGACCTTCATGCTGCCCACGCAGGAAAAACGCATCGAGGGCGTCGGAGTAAGGCAACCAGCGGCGTCCTCCGCTGCTTTCATCGAGCGAATCCGGGCGCCACTGAAACACCAGAAAGACCAGCATTTCGCGGTGCATGAGGTGATTGTCGACCAGTCGTTGAAGCGCTTCCGGCGGCGGAGCATGCTGCAGATCCGCGTCGGCAACCATCTGGTTCATCAGGTCCGAGGCGTGATTGAGCAACAGTTCCACGAGGTTGGCGCGGGTGCCGCAGAAGCGGTTGAGCGTCGCCTTGCTGACGCCAGCCGCTTGAGCAATATCCTTGAGCGTACCGTTGGAGTGGTCAACCAGCGCAACGGCCAGGGCTTTCAGAAATTTGTCGTCAGCGGCAGGTAATTCCATCGGGTACGTCTTCAACTCGTGTTAAGTGGCAGGCGGCGCATTGTGCAGAAACCTTACCGCGTTCTCAAAGCCTATACACAATTAGTCACTAACGTCTCACATGAGTCAATGTTGACTCACTCTCTTACACGGTAGATCATTCGCGGCTTTAGTGTCTGATGGGCTGCGCCCGGGTGAGCGATGAGTGGTTTGAGCGATTGGCGTGTCATGCCTGCGGTAGCGCTGCTGGCAGTGTTGGGTCTGGCCGGGTGCGAGCAGAAACAGCAGCAGGATCACGCTGCATCGACAGCGCCCAAAGAGGTGGAGGCCATTGCGGTCAAAGCCGAATCGTTCACGGTCGTTGATGAACTGCCCGGCCGTATCGAACCGGTTCGTGTGGCGCAGGTACGCGCCCGGGTGGCCGGTATCGTGCTCACGCGCAATTTCGAGGAAGGCGCCGATGTGAAAGCGGGCGCGGTGCTGTTCCAGATCGACCCGGCACCGTTCAAGGCCGCGCTGTCCAAGGCTCAGGGCGACCTGGCCCGCACAGAAGCCACACTGTTCGAAACTCAGGCTACGGTCAAACGTTACGATTCGCTGGTCGAAATCGAAGCGGTCAGCCGCCAGACCTTCGACACCGCCCGCTCTGCGCTGCAAAACGCCATCGCCGCTAAAAAGTCGGCTCAGGCAGATGTCGAAACGGCCCGACTGAACCTGGGATACGCCACAGTCAAGGCACCGATTTCAGGGCGCATCGGCCGCGCGATGGTCACTGAAGGCGCGCTGGTCGGTCAGGGCGAAACCACCCTGCTGGCAACCATCCAGCAACTCGACCCGGTCTACGCCGACTTCACCCAGCCGGTTGCCGACGCCTTGCAAATGCGCGAGGCCATTCAGGAAGGTCGCCTGCCCAAGGGTGGCGAAGACGCGCTGTCGCTGAGCGTCGACGGTACTGACTATCAAAGCACTGGCACCCTTTTGTTTACCGACGTTGCAGTAGACCGGACCACCGGCCAGGTTTCGTTACGCGCCCGCTTCGCCAACCCCAAAGGCGTGTTGCTGCCGGGCATGTATGTGCGGGTGCGCACACCGCAGCGGGTCGATGCCAATGCCATTCTCGTCCCGCAACGTGCCGTTCAGCGCTCCAGTGATGGCGCAGCTCGCGTACTGGTGATTGCCCAGGACGGTACGGTCGAAGCGCGTCCGGTCAAAACCGGCGCAATGCAGGATTCGCGCTGGCAGATCACCGAGGGGCTGAAGGCAGGTGAACAGATTGTCGTCGGCAACATGACCGGGCTCAATTCCGGTGACAAGGTCGTCGCCAAATCGCCCTCCGCCCAGCCGCAATCCAAGTCGCAATAAAGCCGCCTTCAGCGCGATCGAGGATCACCGTTCATGTCTCTGTTCTTTATCAAGCGACCCAACTTTGCCTGGGTGCTGGCCCTGTTCATTCTGCTGGCAGGCCTGATGGCCCTGCCCTCCTTGCCAGTGGCGCAGTACCCTGATGTGGCACCGCCGCAGATCACCATTACCGCTACTTACCCCGGCGCATCCGCGAAAGTGCTGGTCGACTCGGTGACCAGCGTCATCGAGGAAGAGCTGAACGGTGCCAAGGGCATGCTGTATTACGAGTCGACCAGCAACTCGACCGGCAGCGCCGAAATCAACGTGACATTCGTACCGGGCACCAACCCGGACATGGCACAGGTTGAAGTTCAGAACCGTATCAAGAAGGCTGAAGCGCGCCTGCCGCAGACGGTGCTCAGCCAGGGCCTGCAAGTCGAACAGGCCAGCTCCGGCTTCCTGTTGATCTTTACCCTGAACTACAAGGACGGCTCGGCCACCAAGGATACGGTCGCGCTGGCCGACTACGCGGCCCGCAACGTCAATAACGAAATCAGTCGGGTGAACGGTGTCGGCAGGTTGCAGTTTTTCGCCGCCGAAGCCGCAATGCGGGTCTGGATCGACCCGCAGAAGCTGGTTGGCTATGGGCTGTCCATCGACGACGTGAATGCGGCCATTCGTGCGCAGAACGTGCAGGTTCCCGCAGGCAGCTTCGGCAGCAGCCCGGGCTCATCACTGCAGGAATTGACCGCGACACTGGCGGTCAAGGGCACGCTGGACAACCCGGAGGAGTTCGGCCGCATCGTATTGCGTGCCAACGAAGACGGCTCCACGGTGCATTTGTCCGATGTGGCACGCGTGGCCATCGGCAGTCAGGATTACAGTTTTGAATCGCGCCTGAACGGGCAACGTGCAGTGGCCGGTGCCGTGCAACTGTCGCCAGGTGCCAATGCGATCCAGACTGCCCGGGCAGTCAATCAGCGCCTCACCGAGCTGTCGGTCAATTTCCCGGAAGGCGTCGAGTTTTCGATACCGTACGACACCTCGCGCTTCGTCGACGTGGCCATCGACAAGGTGATCTACACCCTGATCGAGGCCATGGTGCTGGTGTTTCTAGTGATGTTTCTGTTTCTGCAGAACATTCGCTACACGCTTATCCCGACCATCGTGGTGCCGGTGTGTCTGGCCGGGACCCTGGCGATCATGTACCTGATGGGCTTCTCGGTGAACATGATGACCATGTTCGGCATGGTGCTGGCCATCGGTATTCTGGTCGACGACGCCATTGTGGTGGTGGAAAACGTCGAGCGGATCATGGCCGAAGAAGGCCTTTCTCCGGCAGCCGCAACAGTCAAGGCGATGCAGCAGGTCTCCGGCGCGATTTTCGGTATCACGCTGGTACTGGCCGCAGTGTTTCTGCCGCTGGCGTTCATGGGGGGTTCGGTCGGGGTCATCTACCAGCAGTTCTCGCTGTCGCTGGCCGTGTCGATTCTGTTCTCGGGTTTCCTGGCCCTGACCTTTACCCCGGCACTGTGTGCCACGTTGCTCAAGCCGATTCCGGCCGGGCACAGTGAGAAGCGCGGGTTCTTCGGCGGCTTCAATCGGCTGTTCGGTAGATTCACCGACCGTTACGAACGGGTCAGTTCCAGCATGATCAAACGCGCTGGCCGCTACATGCTGTTGTACGTCGGGATTGTCGGTCTGCTGGGCCTTTTCTACCTGCGTCTGCCGGCGTCCTTTGTGCCCGTGGAAGATCAGGGCTATCTGATCATCGACGTGCAACTGCCGCCCGGCGCGACCCGGTCGCGTACCGACCTCACCGCGCAATTGCTCGAGAACTACATGTTGTCCCGCGAAGCCACAGGTGCGGTGACCATGCTGCTGGGCTTCAGCTTCTCGGGCATGGGTGAAAACGCCGGTCTTGCGTTCCCGACCCTGAAGGACTGGTCGGAGCGCGGCAAGGGCCAGTCGGCAGCTGAAGAAGCGGCGGCGTTCAACCAGCATTTTACCGGGCTCGCCGACGGTACGGTGATGGCGGTGACGCCTCCGCCCATTGATGGCCTGGGCACCTCGGGCGGCTTCTCACTGCGCCTGCAGGACCGTGCAGGCCTGGGCCGCGAAGCCCTGCTGGCGGCACGCGACAAGCTGCTCGGCGAGGCCAACGGCAACCCGAAGATTCTCTACGCGATGATGGAAGGTCTGGCCGAAGCGCCGCAATTGCGCCTGAATATCGACCGCGAAAAAGCCCGTGCGCTTGGCGTGAGTTTCGAATCGATCAGCAATGCGCTGTCCACCGCCTTCGGCTCCTCGGTGATCAGCGATTTCGCCAATGCCGGACGTCAGCAGCGTGTGGTCGTGCAGGCAGAACAAAGTTCGCGAATGACTCCGGAAAGCGTACTCAAGCTCTACGTGCCCAACAGCAGCGGCACGCTAGTGCCGCTGGGCGCATTCGTTTCGACGCAATGGGAACAAGGCCCGGTGCAGATCGCCCGCTACAACGGCTACCCCGCGTTCAGGATTTCCGGCGATGCAGCACCGGGTGTGAGTACAGGTGAAGCGATGGCGGAAATCGAACGGATCGTTTCCGAGCTGCCGCAAGGCATCGGCTATGAATGGACCGGCCTCTCCTATCAGGAAAGAGTCGCCAGCGGCCAGGCAGCCGGCCTGTTCGGCCTGGCGCTGCTGGTGGTGTTCCTGCTGCTGGTTGCGCTGTATGAAAGCTGGGCGATTCCGCTGGTGGTGATGCTGATCGTACCCGTCGGTGCGCTGGGCTCCGTGCTGGCAGTGACTGCGGTCGGCATGCCTAACGATGTGTATTTCAAGGTCGGGTTGATCACCATCATCGGGCTGGCAGCAAAGAACGCGATTCTCATCGTCGAATTCGCCAAGGAGCTGTGGGATCAAGGCCATTCGCTGCGTGACGCGGCACTTCAGGCTGCGCGACTGCGCTTTCGGCCGATTGTCATGACATCGCTGGCCTTCATCCTTGGCGTCGTGCCCCTCACGCTGGCGACCGGCGCAGGCGCTGCGAGCCAGCGCGCGATCGGCACCGGCGTCATAGGCGGCATGCTCAGCGCTACACTGCTGGGCGTGATTCTGGTGCCGATATTTTTTGTCTGGGTGCTGTCAGTGTTGCGCCGTAAGCCGCATGTACAGCAGGTTAATGACGATAAACACCTGCCCGAGAAACAATAAACAGTAAGCGGCCAGCGGGCTGGCGGGCTTCAATCCCGTCACTCCGCCGTTGGTCTGCTGCCGGTTTGCGGGTCCGCCGATGCCTTGACGCGGGTCCAGGCCGGCAGTGTGCTGGTAGCGATTTCCGACGCCACATTCACACGGTTGCGACCTTGCGACTTGGCAGCATACAGCGCACGGTCGGCAAGTTCGATCAGGCTGCGCTGGTCGAGCTGTCGATCCGTGCCGACGAATGTGGCAACACCGAGGCTGACCGTCACGATGCCAAACGGGCTGGCGGGATGCTCGATCTGCTCGTCGCGGATAGCCTGCAGGATGTTCTCGGCCACCTGACGAGCACTCGACTCGTCAGTGCCGGGCAGCACCACCGCGATCTCTTCACCGCCATAACGAGCAGCGACATCACCGGGGCGGCGGATGCATTGTTCGACCACACGGGCCAGTGCCACCAGGCACTCGTCACCGGCCAGATGGCCGTAGTGATCGTTGTAGCGCTTGAAATGATCGGCATCTATCAGAATCAGTGACAGAAGGCTGCGCTCGCGTCTGGCACGCTTGAATTCAACCTCCAGAAACTGATCGAACCGTCTGCGATTGGCCAGCCCGGTGAGCTTGTCTTCCGAGGCTATGAACTCCAGGTGCTGATTCAACTGGATGAGGGCTGCCTGAGAATCGAGTAACTGATCTTCCGCGCGGATGCGGCTGTGAATGTGCCCGATCAGGCGGATGCCAAGGCCGACCACCAGCCCGAGCAGCACCAGCATGACCAGAATCGACTGCTTGGTCTGGCCCAACCAGTCGAGCATGGCCTCTTTCTGGCCCAGCGCGACCACAGTGACAATCGGGTACACGGCGCTGCGCTTGAACGCATAAAAACGCGCAACACCGTCGATTCTGGAGACAAACTGAGTGGTGCCAGAGGGTCGATTGCGCTCAGAAGTAAAGATCGGCGTCGATGAGAGGTCACGCCCGATTTCCGCTTCCAGGTGCGGATAGCGCACACGCAACTGCCCGGCCGCCGACGTGAGGCTGATGATGCCGGTTTTGCCGACCTGAATATCCGAATAGAACTTCAACAGATGATCGACACCAATGGTCACGACCATCAGCCCGGCAAAACTCGAGTCAGGGTGGTTGATGCGCCTGCTGACCGATATGACCCATTCGCCGGAGGCACGACTGCGGATCGTCGGGCCGATGAAAGGTGCTTTGCCAGGCGTCTGCAGGTGGTGCTGAAAGAACTCGCGCTGGGCGCTGTTGACGCCAATGGCCTTGGGATTGGTTGAAAAGGTGCAAATGCCGTCAGCGTTGTACAGCGAAACCGTGTCGATTTGCGGCAATGCGCCCATTTCACGGGCAATGACCCATCTGAGACGCTCCATCTGCTCGGGCCCGGCACCGTCGTTTTCGACACGCTCCGTCAGGCCGATCAGCATCAGCTCGCTTTGTTTGAAAATGCCATCGGTGTAAGTGCTCAGCGCCCCAGCCAGATTAATCGTGCTGGTCTGGATGTTCTCCAGCGTGTTGCGGCGCGCGGTCCATGCTTGCCAGGCCATCAACATCACCACGCAGGCGCACACTACGAAGATCAGCCATGACGCAAGCCGAAGGTCGCGTTTCAAAACTTGCCTCCACAACAGGTGAGAACCAGTGCATCTGGTTTTTCTGAAAACCGGACCTGATTGCTCAGGGGCCATCGACAATCCTTTCGCTATCAACTGCCATTGTCGGCAAGCGTTCGGCCGTACCTGAAGGCCTGGCATTAATGAAGCATGCCAGAGAGTGGTATCATAATGCCACGTACAGCGGTCTATTGGTTGATCGGGGTTCAACATACGCAGGCAGGCACGCACTGGATCACAGTGGTGCCTGATTTTCTGGAGGGCTGTTTTCTGAAGGGGCTGGAAGCGAAGCTCGCTTACAGGGGCAAGGCAGGACGCACGTATTTGCCGGGCTTCATGCTGTTTCGGCGACAGGTTTGCGCAGTGCCGCAGCTTCCAGCTCGCGCACTAAAGGCAGCACGTGCTCGCCGAAATAGGCGACTTCTTCCTGGAAATGCAGAAATGCGGAAAGTACCAGATCGACACCAACGGACTTGAGCTCGACGATGCGCTCGGCAATCTGACGCGGCGTGCCGATCAAATTGGTCTTGAAGCCATCGTTGTACTGCACCAGATCCTGAAAGGTGGATTTGGCCCAATTGCCCTCGCCTTCCGGGCTGGCCTTGCCGGCCTGTTTCGCGGCATCACCAAACGCATTGACGGCTTCCGGATCTGCCTTGTCGACAATTTCAGCCAGCACCGCTCGCGCCTCTTCTTCGGTGTCCCGGGCAATGATGAAGGCATTGACGCCGATCTTCACCGAATGGCCGTTCGCGGCGGCCTTGGCTCGAATGTCATCAACCTGAGCCTTGATGCCTTCGATAGTATTGCCGTTGGTGAAATACCAGTCTGACACCCGGGCCGCCATATCCCGCGCAGCACGTGAGCTGCCGCCCTGAAAGATCTCGGGATGAGGACGCTGGATCGGCTTGGGTTTGAGGGTGTAATCGTGGAAGCGATAGAAGTCGCCCTTGAAGGTAAAATTGTCGGTGGTCCAGATACCCTTGAGGGCCCGAATGAACTCTTCGGAACGGCGATAGCGCTCGTCGTGCTCCAGCCAGGGTTCGCCAATGGCCTGAAACTCGCCCTTGAACCAGCCACTGACAATATTGACCGCCACGCGCCCGGCGGTGAGCTGATCAATGGTTGCCAGTTGCTTGGCCGCAACAGAGGGCGTCCATGGACCTGGCAATATTGCTGCAATGACTTTGAGCTTTTCGGTGGCCGCCAACAGAGCATGGCTGAACGCTACGGACTCATGCTGGAATTCCGCACCGTAACCGGCAGTGAAGCGAATTTGCGTCAGCGCATATTCGAAACCGGATTGTTCGGCGATCTGCGCCAGCTTGCGGTTGTAGTCGATGGTCCAACTGGTACGCTGTTCGATCTTGCTGACGACCAGACCACCGCTGACGTTCGGCACCCAGTACGCAAATTTTATGGAAGATTGGCTCATATCGGCACTCCTCTGACTGCAGGCTTCCCGAGCGCATTAGTCGAACGGGCTTGCAGAACCACAGAGCAGCAACCGTGCCAGACAGTTAAATGAATACAGATCAACGAGTTGCAATGCCTGGAGGACAGCGTCAACTGTTTGCACTTCGGCAAGCTGTCGAAACACTGTTGCCAGGGCAACAGTGTCTGGCCGGGTTGCGCATTCATGCAGTGTTTAATTTAGCGGAAACAAACCGACGGAAGGCTGATCGCCCAGCTATCCAGAATCAAATGGCTAGGGTATTTTTGGATCCAATGAAACCGTGTTCATCCGCAGGAGCACCGATGAAACTGCATGCCTTTTTACTGGCCTTGATGATCCCCGCACTGTCGGCGCATGCCGAAGCCAAAACCATAAACGTCCCCCATGACCCGACCGGGCAGCACGCGCTGGTGGAGAAAAGCGGCAGTCCCCAAGCGCGCGTCGTCGTCACTCGACGTGAAGGTCTGCTGGGCGTGATCTACTCCAAGCGCGTCTACAACTGCGCCAATCACACAGTGAACCTGGTGGGCACCGGCTCTACTCTGGAAATCATGCAACAGGCTCGCGCCGTCAGCGGCATGGGTCCGGTGATACGCGATTCCACAGCCGACTACATCGAGTCCGAAGCCTGCAGTTGATGTCGCACTGATCAAGCACCTCCCCGGCTGAATTCACTACGCCCGAAAGCGCCTCTCATGAGGCGCTTTTTTCGTTTCGGCTGCCTCGCCATCCAGCCAACACGTCGGACGCAAAAAACGCTTGCACGTAAAGTATTACGGTATACCATCAGACAGAAATAACTCACCATGCCCGTGCAGGCAGCAGGATTTAAGCGAGGTAAGTGTCATGAAGTTTTCGTTGTTCGTGCACATGGAACGCTGGGATGAAAGTGTCAGTCATCGCCAGCTTTTCGAAGACCTGACCGAGCTGACGCTGATGGCCGAGCAAGGCGGTTTCAGCACCGTGTGGATCGGCGAACACCATGCGATGGAATACACAATATCGCCGAGCCCCATGCCGCTGCTGGCGTACCTGGCCGCCAGAACAACGCGCATTCATCTGGGCGCGGGTACCATCATTGCGCCGTTCTGGCATCCGTTGCGGGTGGCAGGAGAATGCGCGCTGCTGGATGTGATCAGCAACGGGCGCATGGAAGTCGGCCTGGCGCGCGGTGCCTATCAAGTGGAGTTCGACCGCATGGCGGGCGGCATGCCGGCCTCCGAAGGCGGCAAGGCGTTGCGCGAAATGGTGCCGGTAGTCCGTGCGCTGTGGCAGGGTGACTATGCCCACGACGGCGATATCTGGAAATTCCCGACTTCGACCTCCGTACCCAAGCCAATCAACACGCCACCCATGTGGATCGCTGCTCGCGACCCTGATTCGCATAACTTCGCCGTGCAGAACGGCTGCAACGTGATGGTCACGCCATTGATGAAAGGCGACGAAGAAGTCGTCGACCTGAAGAAAAAGTTCGAAGCAGCGCTGGCCAATAACCCCGACGTACCTCGTCCACAACTGATGGTTTTGCGCCACACGCATGTGCATGCTGCGGACAATCCTGAGGGCTGGAAAACCGGTGCTGCCGCCATCGCGAAGTTCTACCGCACCTTCGACGCCTGGTTCGGCAACAAGCAGACGCCGGTGAATGGTTTTCTGGCACCCAGCCCGGAAGAGAAATTCAAGGAGCGTCCGGAGTTCGAGCTGGAGAATATCCGCAAGAACACCATGATCGGCACGCCGGAAGAGATCATCCCGCGCATCCGCCATTACCAGGAGCTGGGAGTCGACGAGTTCAGTTTCTGGTGCGACAACAGCTTGCCGCACGCGGAGAAGAAAAAATCACTTGAGCTGTTTATCAAGCACGTGGTGCCGGTGTTTCGTTGAGCTGAACGAGAACGACAGCTCGCTTGCCAATACTCCGGGTTGGCGTGCAGTTCAGGACGCTCCGCGTCCCTTGCGACGCAGAGCGTCGCGAAATGCATTCCCACGCTGGAGCGTGCGGAACGAGAGGTGTCTGGACTTTACTCTCGCTCCACTCAGTTAAGGCCAACCTTCAATGGTTATAAGCCCGCTCGTTATGCTCGGCCAGATCCAGCCCCATCTCTTCCACTGATTCATGCGCACGCAGGCCGATCAGTGCCTGCACGGCCTTGAGGATGATCCAGCTGACTGCGAAGCAATATACCGTGGTGAACAGCGCGCCTTTGATCTGGGCAATTACCTGAGCTCCCATGCTGACATCCGGCACCAGCCCGCCCAGTGAGGGCACGCAGAACACGCCGGTCAGCACTGCGCCGATCATGCCGCCGATGCCGTGCAGGCCGAACACGTCGAGGCTGTCGTCATAACCCAGGCGTTTTTTCAGCACGGTCACGCTCAGGTAGCAGAACACCCCGCACAGCACGCCAATCGCCAGTGCCCCGCCGACGCCGACATAGGCACAGGCAGGCGTAATGCCGACCAGCCCCGCCAGCGCCCCGCTTGCCAGACCCAGCGCGCTGGGTTTGCCGACCTTGAACCACTCGGTGAACATCCAGCCGAGTATCCCGGCGCAGGACCCCACTTGCGTGTTGAGCATGACGATGCCGGAAGTGCCGTTCAGGCCGCCACCAGAGCCGATATTGAAACCAAACCAGCCGACCCAGAGCATCGCCGCGCCAGCCATGGTCAGGCTCAGGTTGTGCGCAGGCATCGGGGTATTCTGATAGCCCTTGCGTTTGCCAAGCACCAGACACGCCGCCAGTGCCGCGACACCGGCATTGATGTGCACAGCGGTGCCACCGGCAAAATCCAGCACGCCCCAGTTATGCATCAGTGCACCTGCCCCGCCCCAGACCATATGCGCGACCGGCGCATACACCAGCGTAAACCAGAGCGCCATGAACAGCAGCGCGGCCGAGAATTTCATGCGTTCGGCAAAGGCTCCGGCAATCAGCGCAGGCGTGATAATGGCGAAGGTCATCTGGAAGGTCACAAACACGCCTTCCGGAATGTCACCGACCAGACTGTCGGGGGTCATGCCGGCCAGAAACGCGCGGCTCAGTCCGCCGACAAAGCTGTTGAAGCTCACCTGCCCTTCGACCATGTTGCTGGTATCCACTACCATGCTGTACCCGTAGATGACCCACAGCACGCCGACCACTCCGGCAATGCCGAAGCACTGAGTGAACAGCGACAACATGTTCTTGGCCCGTACCAGCCCGCCGTAAAACAGCGCCAGCCCCGGAAGGCACATGAACAGCACCAGCACAGCTGCGGTGATCATCCACGCCGTGCTGCCGGTGTTCAGAACGGGGGCGTCAGCTGCCTGCGCAATCGGAGCGAAGGCGCCTGGCGCGAGTAAAGCTGTAAGGGATTTGCCGTGTAGACGATTGACCATGTTCAAAGCTCCCGCAAATGAATGGAAAGTGTCTGGCAGCAAGAAAGGTCATCGAGACAGGCGAGGCTCTTCGGCCTCTTGGGGGGGGCTAATTCTCGTTCCCACGCTCCGCGTGGTAATGCCGTTCGTGACGCTCCGCGTCACACAGTTCTGCGACTCAGTGAGATTCAGGCTCGACTTGAGTCACCTTTTCGCCCCTCGGCGACCTACTTTGATGGGGCCAAAGTAGGCAAATCCCTTCGCTCCTGTTTCCGGCCCGACTTCGTCGGGTTCCTTCGCCCTGTCACTGATCCGGGGGTCGCCGCAACGGACCATCCATGGTCCGGTGCGGCTAGCCTGGCGTCCTGCCAGGCTACCCCCGGATCAGTGCCAGGACTCAGCCGTCACTAACGTCGCACTCTGCGTCGTCTGTGCCATCGTGATCGAAAAGCACGTTATGGCGTCAGTCGGTGCCATCGCGGTCGAAAAGCACGTTATGGCACTAGTAACCAGAACCCGAGCCAGGAATCCAAGATGTCCCGGCCAGGGGCACTCGGGCCATCGCCGCAGACTCGACGGTCAGCGCCACCAGGTCTTCCGGGTCGAGGTTGTGCAGGTGCGACTTGCCGCAGGCGCGGGCCATGGTCTGAGCCTCCAGCACCAGCACGCGCAGGTAGTTGGCCAGACGCCGACCGCCTTCGACCGGGTCGAGACGTTTGGACAGTTCCGGGTCCTGGGTGGTGATGCCCGCAGGGTCGCGGCCGTTCTGCCAGTCGTCGTAGTAACCCGCTGCCGAGCCAATCTTTCTCAGTTCTTCGTCGAGACGCGGATGATTGTCGCCCAGGGCTATCAAAGCGGCTGTACCAATTGCCACTGCATCAGCGCCCAGAGCCATGGCCTTGGCCACATCGGCGCCGTTGCGGATGCCGCCGGAGACGATCAACTGCACCTTGCGATGCATGCCCATCTCCTGCAGCGCCTGCACGGCTTGCGGGATGGCGGGCAGAATCGGAATGCCGACGTGTTCGATGAACACTTCCTGAGTGGCCGCAGTACCGCCCTGCATGCCGTCGAGCACAATAACGTCAGCACCAGCCTTCACTGCCAGCTTGACGTCGTAGTACGGGCGGCTGGCACCTATCTTCACGTAGATAGGCTTTTCCCAGTCGGTGATCTCGCGGATCTCGGCAATCTTGATTGCCAGATCGTCGGGGCCGGTCCAGTCCGGGTGTCGGCACGCAGAACGCTGATCGACGCCGACCGGCAAGGTGCGCATGCCAGCCACGCGCTCGGTCACTTTCATGCCCAGCAACATGCCGCCGCCACCGGGTTTGGCGCCCTGCCCCAGGACGATTTCGATGGCATCGGCCTTGCGCAGATCGTCGGGATTCATGCCGTAACGCGATGGCAGGTACTGGTAGACCAGATGCTGCGACTGACCGCGCTCTTCCGGAGTCATGCCGCCATCGCCGGTGGTGGTACTGGTGCCGGCAATGGTTGCGCCGCGGCCCAGCGCTTCCTTGGCGTTGGCCGACAATGCGCCGAAGCTCATGCCTGCAATGGTCACCGGAATTTTCAGGTACAGCGGCTTTTTGGCGAAACGATTACCCAGCACCACGTCGGTGCCGCACTTCTCGCGATAGCCTTCCAGCGGGTAGCGCGAGACGCTTGCGCCAAGCAGCAGCAGGTCGTCGAAGTGCGGCAGTTTGCGTTTTGTGCCGCCACCGCGAATGTCGTAGATGCCGGTTTCCGCAGCACGCTGGATTTCCTGAATGGTCAGGCGATCAAAGGTGGCCGACTCGCGCAGGACTGGAGCAGGTTTGTTGCTGATAGGGTCGCTCATGGTAATGCTCCTGAATCAGTACGCGGAGGCGTTATCGACTTTGAAGTTGTAAAGCTGCCGGGCCGAGCCATAGCGTTTGAAATCCGCGGCCTTCTCGTTGAAGCCCGCGCGATTGAGCAGCTCCTGCAACTCCTGCAGATGCTCTTCGCGCATCTCCTTGGCGATGCAGTCAGAGCCCAGCGACTCGACCTTGCCTTTGACGTAGATCCGCGTTTCGTACAACGAGTCGCCCAGCGCATCGCCCGCGTCGCCGCAGACCACCAGCCGACCGGCCTGGCCCATGAAGCAGCTCATGTGGCCGATGCTGCCGCCGACCACAATGTCGATGCCTTTCATGGAAATGCCACAGCGCGCTCCGGCATCGCCTTCAATCACCAGCAAACCGCCGTGCGCCGTGGCACCTGCCGCCTGCGAGGCGCTGCCCTTGACCCGGACTGCGCCGGACATCATGTTCTCGGCGCAACCAACACCGACATTGCCGTGCACGGTGATCGAAGCTTTCTGGTTCATACCCGCGCAGTAATAGCCGGCATGGCCCTGAATATCTATGGAGATGGCCTCGTTGACGCCGACCGCCAGGTTATGCGCGCCGTCAGGGTGGGTGACCAGCCATTCGCGCTCTTGCAATGCCTTGACCTGATCGTGCAGAGCCTGGTTGAGATCACGCACGGTGGCGCTGGAAAGATCGACGGTTTTCATGAGCGTGCTCCCTCGGCTGGCTCGCGTTCCCAGATGTACATAGTGGCCGGGACAGGTTCCCAGACCCTGGCGTTTTCGATACCCGGCAGGCTGGACAGCGCCTGGTATTCCGAGGCCATGGCGACGTAATCGTCGGTTTCGGCGAGAATGGCCGGTTTGCAGGCAATCGGATCGCGAATCACCGCAAAACCATTGCGCGTGCCGATGGCGAAGGTAAAAAAGCCATCGAGGTCCTCCAGCGATTTGTCGAGCGCCTGCTTGAGGCTGTCGCCCTGTTGCAGGCGCCAGGCCAGATAACCGGCGGCCACCTCGGTGTCGTTGTCGGTCTCGAAGTGAATGCCTTCACGGCGCAGGTTCTGGCGCAGGCGAAAGTGATTGGACAGCGAACCGTTGTGCACCAGACACAGGTCCGAACCCGTGGAAAACGGATGACTGCCTTCCATGGTCACCGCACTTTCAGTGGCCATGCGCGTATGGCCGATGATGTGGCTGCCCTTCATGGACGCCAGACCGAAGCGCTCGGAAATCTCCCTCGGCAACCCCATGCCCTTGAGGATCTCGATACTCTGTCCGGCGCTCATGATGCGCACGGTGGGCGCCAGCTGCGCCAGTGCAGCACGCACCGGGGCTTCTTCTGCCTGAATCTTCAATACCACGGCGCTGGCGTTCTGAAACCAGTCCAGTGGTGCATCCAGTCTGCTTTGCAGCGCTGCGATCAGCGCCTTGAAATCATACTGTTCGGTGGTGGCCTGCAAGGTCAGCTTGACCCAGCCCTGCGCCACTTCATCGCCATAAATGGCAAACCCGGCGCTGTCCGGCCCGCGGTCCGTCATAGCCTCGAGCATCGGTTCGAACAACCTGCCGAGTTGTGATTCCAGCGCCGGGTTCTTCAGATACAAACCAACGATTCCGCACATAAGCCTCACCTTGTTCGGAAGCGGCAAGCTTTTAGCTACAAGCTGCAAGCCAACCGCATAGACAGAAAAATTCAATACGCCGCAATCCAGCTTCTTATTGCAGCCTGAAGCTTGAAACGTGCAGCTAGAAAAACTCGATATAACGCTTCACTTCCCAGTCACTCACGTGGCGGCTGTACTCCACCCATTCCATGCGTTTGAGGCGGATGAACTCACCAACGATCTCGTTGCCCAGCACCTCGGCGAACAAAGGGTCGGCTTCGAGTGCATCGCAGGCTTCCTTGAGCGACTGCGGCAGGGTCTTGATGCCCCGTGCGGCGATTTCTTCCAGGCTCAATGTGTAAAGGTTCTCGTTACAGACGTGATCGATTTCCAGTTGCCGGTCGATGCCGTCCAGCCCTGCGGCGATGATCGCGGCGCTGACCAGATACGGGTTGCAACCGGCGTCCGGCAGGCGAAACTCCAGTCGGCCATAGGGCACCCGCACCATCGCCGAACGGTTGTTGGCGCCGAAGGCAATGAACGCTGGAGCCCAGGTCGCCCCCGACAGCGAGTTGCCGACCACCAGGCGTTTGTAGGAGTTGACCGTGGGTGCCGCGAAGGCACACAGCGCGGGGCCGTGAGCCAGCAGGCCAGCCGCAAAGTGATAGGCCATCTTCGACAGGCCCATGCCGCTGGGGTCGCTGGCGTCGTGAAACAGGTTCTTGCTGCTGGCACTGGCGATCGACAGGTGGAAGTGCATGCCGTTGCCCGCACGCTTCGGATCGGGTTTGGGCATGAACGAGCAGATCATGCCCATGTCGTTGGCGATCTCCCCGGCCGCCATGCGGAAGAAAGTGAAGCGGTCCGCCGACTCCATGGCCTCGCTGTAGGTGTAATTGATCTCGAACTGGCCGTTGGCGTCTTCGTGATCGATCTGATAAATGTCGAAGCCCACCGGCTGTAGCGCCTCGGTCAAGCGCTCGAGAAACTCACGTGAACGCGACAGCCCCTTGTAGTCATAGCAAGGCTTGTCGAGGTTATCGCTGGCATCGACCATTTGCAGGCTGCCCGCAGCATCGCGCTTGAACAGGCTGAACTCGGGCTCCAGCCCGGTATTGAGGGTCCAGCCACGCTGGCTGAGGCGTTCGACCTGCTGCTGCAACACATAACGGCTGTCATAGGGCCACGGCTTGCCATCCACATGACCGATGCACACCACCCGCCCATACCCCTGCTGCCAAGGCACCGGGGTCAGCGACGACAGGTCGCCCCTGGCCATGAAGTCCGGGCCGTGGGGTTCCATGCCCATGCCGCAGATAGCGAAACCGGCGAACCCGGCACCGTCCTCTGCAACCATTTCCAGGCCCGTCACAGGAACCGACTTGGTCTTGGCCGAACCATGAATATCCACGAACTGAGCCAGCACATACTTGATGCCGTGCTGTTCGATCAGGCGCTGTGTTTCGGGTGGCAACATGGGACGTGTCTCCTGGCATGGCAAAACGTTTCAGGGAAGGACCGTTGTTTCACTACCTGCCGAGAATATATTCTGATCAGGAAAGTTACTTTCCCTTTAGGAATGCAAAGCGCTTGCCAGTTTGGTATGCCAGCAAATCGAAGAGACGTGGAAGGGACAATTCAGCTGTTTATATGGGAAACTCGTTTTCTCTCCGGGAATAATTTGCAACTGAAGTACGCCGATGACAGCGGTGAAATGCACATTCCCAGTGCGAAATAAAAATTATTGAACGGAAACTGTGCGCAGCCGATGAATATGCCGACCGAACCGCATCCGAAATTGAAGCTTGAGCAATACCTGGGTATTCAGATCAAACGCCAGCGCCAGGCTCAGGAGCTGAAGCTTGCCGACGTAGCGCGCATTGCCGGTATCAGCCAGGGCATGCTGAGCAAGATCGAGAACGCACAGGTGTCGACCAGTCTCGACAACCTCAGCCGTCTTTGCGACGTGCTGGGCATGCCCATGTCCAAGCTGTTCAGCCAGTACGATCAGCAAGGCAGCAGTGCACTGCTGGTGAAAGCCGATGAAGGGCTTGAGGTGGTAAGGCGCGGCACCGAGAAAGGCCACACCTATCACTTGCTCAACCATACCCGTGGGCCGAAGAAGAGTTTCGAGGCGTACATGGTGACGATGGACGATGCCAGCGAGGAGTTTCCGACCTTCTCACACCCCGGCACCGAGTTTCTCCACCTGCTCGAAGGCGAGCTGATCTACCGCCACGGCAATCAGCTGTATCCGATGCAGGCCGGTGACAGCCTGACCTTCGACGGCGACATTCCCCACGGTCCCGAGCAACTGGTGCAGGTGCCGATCAAGCTGCTGTCGATCATGAACTATGGTGCGCAGGGCGATTGAGGTCAGACCGGCAGCGGCGCGCCTGATGGCGCGCCGTGCCTACGGTGGTTACAGGTATTTCAACCAGCTGATATCGCGACGACGCGCCTTCAGCTCAGCGAACCAGCGCACGGCCGGAAACAGCAGCACCGCCAGTACCACCGAGGTCAGCCAGACACCCCATATGTGGTCGAAACCAAAGTACTTGCCCTGGTTGGTTCCCCAGATCGCTACGGCAATCAGGTACAGAATCTTCAGGACGTACAGGTGCAGCAGGTAGAAAAACATCGGTGCCGAGCCGAGCACCACCAAGGGCCGCAACCAGCTTTTTTCCTGACTGCGTTCGAAGGCGATGAGAATCAGCAGGCCGATCCCCAGCGTCAGGCTGATGAACAGCAATGACGGTGGGTATTTGGTGATGTTGAAGAAGCTCATGACCGTTTGCACACCGGTCTCGCCAACGCTCCACGGTTTTTCACCGTAGCCGTTGATCATGCGCAGGACCACAAAGCCCGACAGCGCTCCCCCACCCCACATCCACAGGTTTGCACGTCGTTTCGCCGCATCGTAACTACCGGCAAACCAAGGGCCTGCGGCGTAGCCCAGCGCGATAATGCCAATCCACGGCAATAACGGGTAAGAGGTACGGAAACGCAGGTTATCGGAGACCTCGATCCAGCCCCGATCATGCAGAATCGCCCACGGAATGTGCATGGCCGACTCGACACCGAAGTGCAGTGAGTCCAGCAGGTTATGCCCGGCAATGATCACCACGCCAATGACCACCAGCGCCCAGCGCGGCAGATACACCATCAGCGACAGCGCAACCATGCTCAGGCCGATGGCCCAGATCACTTGCAGGTAGATGATGGTCGGCGGGAACTGGAAGGTCCAGGCGAAGCTCACCAGGGTGAACTCCAGGGCAATGAGGAACAGCCCGCGCTTGAGCAGAAACGCCGACACGTCAGTCTTGCCCTGATATTTCTCGCCATACAGATACGCCGAAAGCCCGGTCAGCAGAACAAACAGCGGCGCACATAAATGCGCCAGTGTGCGGCTGAAAAACAGGGCGGGCTCGGTGCTCGCGACCTCCATCGGGTCGAGGACCTGGCGGTGCAGGAAGAAGGTTTCCCGCACGTGGTCCAGCAGCATGAAGAGAATGATCAGCCCGCGCAGAGCATCGATAGAGCGCAGCCGTGATGCTGGCGCGCGGGTTGGTTGAACAACTGCTGTCATGAAAAATCCAGATCCGTAGCCGGAAGTGCAATGAGTCGATTGTGTTCTGTGTCAGAACTCGTTCTGAAGTGCCTTGTAGCCGCGCACCAGGTCAATGTTGGTGTGCGCCACGTCTTCGGAAAATTCCGAGGCCGAAATGCTCACCGGCGGGAATTGCGAAAGATCAGTATTAGGCCCGATCCGGGTGGTGGACGGCACGTAAAAATTCTCCGGCAAATCGCGACCGTCGACCACCGAGTTGTGTCTGACCACACTGCCGTTGCCGACCCGGCAGTTGAACAGCACGCTGTTGAAGCCGATGAAGACGCGGTCTCCGACCATGCAAGGTCCGTGCACGATGGAGCGGTGGGCAATCGAGGTGAACTCGCCGATGGTCACCGCAGCACCCGATTTGGAGTGAATCACCACGCCATCCTGAATATTGGAATTGGCGCCGATGACAATCGGCTCCATGTCCCCTGTAGCGTCGACTTCATCGGCGCGGATCACGGCATAGGGACCGACAAACACGTTGTCCTTGATGATCACCTTGCCGCAGATGATCGCGGTCTTATCGATGTAGGCGGATTCGGCGATGACAGGCAGATGGCCGGAAGGATTTTTACGGATCACGGTATGAAGCCTCAGGACAGGTAGTTGGAGGTCTGGGCGGCCGCATCGTGCGGATGCAGGCTTTCGAAGTGACGCACACTGACGCTGGAGGCTGCATAGCGGCCCTCCAGCGCTTGCTGGACCTTGCGCGCGGCGTCTTCGACGTACATCAGGTTCTGGCCGTTGAGCCGGGCGAATGCCTGCTCATCGGCACGCTTGACGGCGGTTTGTACCGGGGTGCCCAACGCCTGCTCGACCGCGTCGATCAGCGTCATCAGGCCCAGTTCGGTCGCCTGCTCTGCCACCCGCACCTGGACGGTAGCCACGCTGCGCTGGCTGTGCGGCGTGGCGAACGAGGCGTTCTCGCGCAGCCAGGTCGCAACCTGCATCGGGTCGACGAACGACTGCCTGCCAAAGCGTGCCGTAAAAGCCCCTTCCAGCAGTTGTCGAGACAGTGCAGCCGAGCACGGGCAGGTAGACGAATAAGTGATGTCGGCTGAAACGTCGAGGCACAAACGACCGGCGTGCCATGTGGCGTCAAGCTTCACCGGGTAGGATTTCCAGCCGCTGAGCCCTTCGGTAATCAACGCCGGGCGACGGCACAGCAGATTGAAGCTCAGGGTGAGCCGGGCGCGGCTGGAATGGCAGTCCAGGTGACTTTCGACCATGGCTTCCATCAGCGCACCCAGCGTATCGGGGCTCAGTATCTGGTACTCGGCATACCTGTCGAGGAGCCGGTAGAGCCGCGACATATGGATACCTTTGACACTCGGATCGGCCAGATCGACTTGCAGATCGACATGCGCATGGACCGGGTGCCGGACGCCCGCTTCGGCCAGCCTGACAGGCACTTCGACGCCCTGCATGCCGACCCAGTCAAGTGAAACCAGGGCCGAGGAAACTTCCGTCAGGGCAACGTCTGGGAGGGGGTTGTTCATGTGCGTCAGTCGTCTCTTTGGCGAACCTCGCCGAGGGGGCGAAGCCTGATGTTGGCGGTTCAAGGCCGCACAGCGTGCAGCCGCAAATTCGTTACACTATAACATCATGCTTATGGACTTCATCAACCAAACGCTACCAGCCCGTTACAGCGCACCACCGACGCCACCTGCGTGTCAGGTCTTTGCCAGCTCCTCGATCAGAAAATCCCGAAAGGCCGCAACCGCTGCGGGCAGGTTGCGGCCGGCCATGCTTTGCAGTTCGATACGACGCGCCTTCATGCCTTCGTCGCTGATCGGCAGCGACTTGAGCTGTTTTTCGTGTGCGCGCTTGTCCAGCGTCATCTCGCTGGACAGGCTGATACCGCCCTCCTCACGTACAAACCGCAGTAGCGCGCCAATGTAATTGCTGGTCAGCACCGGATCGAACAGCAGACCCTGCACCCCGCAACAGATGTCGAACAACTGGCGCAAGGTCGTGTCGGGATTGGTCAGGGCGATGGCATAGGGTTGCAGCTCGGCCAGCGAGACTTCGGTGCGTGAGGCCAGCGGATGGTTATGACTGACCACCGCGCAGATCGCGCCGCTGTGAATGTGCTCGACCTTGATCTCGTTCTGCGGTGTCAGGCTGAAGGTCAGACACAGGTCCGCATCCCCGGAGCGCACCCGCTCGGTGGCCTGCGCCGGAGCACAAACCTCCATCGAGAAATGGATACCCTGATACTGCCGCCGAAAACGCGCAATGCACTGCGGCAGAAAATCCAGGGCAAAGCCCTCCGAGCATGCGATGCGCACATGCCCACGCTGCAAGCCTTGCAGCTCGGTGATTTCCAGTACGACCTGCTCGGCTTCCAGCTGTGATTTGCGCGCATAGGCTGCCAAACGGATACCCGCCTCGCTAAGCATCATGCCGCGTGCCTGGCGCTCGAACAGCACGGCATCCAGCTCGCGCTCCAACTTGCTGATCTGCCGACTGACTGCCGAGGACGCGACATTGAGCCGTATCGACGCCTCGCTGATCGACCCGCAACGCGCCACTTCAAGGAAGTAGCGCAACGCGGTGGACTGTACGCCGTAGAGTTGCATCGCGGCTCCTGCGTTGCCTTTTCGGCAATGAAAGGTTCGAAATATTGTGCTTGTGGCATTGATACGCTTTGCCTAGAGTCATGTCGAGGCGCAACATCAATACAACCCAATCAAAAGAACACTGCAGCCTCGTTTCTCCCCTCTTCTCGCATTTGCGACCCCACTGCCCTTTGATACATCCACTTTGCCTTTTGGAGACGACGGCATGGGAATCAAGGGTTTCGCTCGCAGCATCGCGCTATTGAGCCTGTTCAGCAGTTTTTCCGCCCTGGCTGGCAAGGCCGACGACACACTGGTCTACGCCTCCGACAGCGAACCGGAGAACATCAGCCCCTATCACAACGACCTGCGCGAGGGCGTGATTCTCGGTCGCCTGATCTGGGACAACCTGGTCTATCGCAACCCGGACAATGGCGAGTACCAACCCATGCTCGCCACCAGCTGGAAGCAGGTCGACGACACCACCATCGATTTCCAGCTGCGCGAGGGCGTGAAGTTTCACAACGGCGATCCGTTCACGGCAGATGACGTGGTATTCACCCTCAATTACGTGGTATCGCCCGAATCCAAGGTGGTCACGGTACAAAACGTCGACTGGATCAAGAGTGCCGAAAAACTGGGTGACTACAGCGTACGCCTGCACCTGAAAAAGCCTTTCCCGCCTGCGCTGGAATACCTTTCCAACGCTGTGCCGATGTTCCCGAAAAAGTATTTCGAAGAGGTCGGGATGGCAGGCTTCAGCCGTAAACCAATTGGCACGGGGCCTTACAAGGTGACGGCCATTGCTACCGGTGAAGGCGTGAAGATGGACAAGAACCCAGATTACTTTCAGGGCAGCCCACAGGGCCAGCCGAAGATCGCTCACATCAATTTTCGCGTGATTGCCGATGCTGAAACACGTCTGGCCGAGCTGATGACCGGTGGCATCGACTGGACCTGGCGCGTAGCGCCGGATCAGGCCGAAAACCTCAAAGCCATGCCCAACCTGGTGGTCACCAGCGGCGCGACTATGCGTATCGGCTTTCTGATTCTGGATGCGCGCGGCACCTCCAGCGCCGACTCGCCGATGAAACACCTGAAAGTACGCCAGGCAATCAACTATGCGATCAACCGTGACGGTCTGGCCTCGCAACTGGTCGGTGGCGAAAGCAAACCATTGCAGGTCGCCTGCTACCCCGGTCAGTTCGGTTGCGACACCAGCGCAGCCACGGTCTACAACTATGACCCGGCCAAGGCCAAGGCGCTGCTCGCCGAAGCGGGTTACCCGAACGGCTTTGAAACCGAAATATTCGCCTACCGCGACCGCGACTACGTTGAAGCAATCATCGGCAACCTGCGTGCAGTCGGCATCAACGCCAAGCTGCGCTACCTCAAGTACGCGGCCCTGCGTGACCAGCAGCGTGGCGGCAAGGTGCCAATGTCTTTTCAGGCCTGGGGTTCGTTCTCGATTCTCGATACATCGGCCTCGGCCGGCACCTGGTTCAAGGGCAACCCGGACGACAACATCAAGGACCCGCAAGTCCAGGGCTGGCTGCAGACCGCCGACAATGCACTGGACCCGCAGGTGCGCAAGGACAATTACCGCAAGGCCTTGCAGCGCATCAGCGAACAGGCGTACTGGGCACCGTTGTTCAACTACTCGATGAACTACGCCTACGTCTCGGACCTGAACTTCAAGCCGTATCCGGACGAGCTGCCGCGCTTCGTACTGTCGAGCTGGAAATAGATCGTTAGTGAAGTTATTTGGCGAGACCTGCTGTGAGGTACGTGACGCGCCTTGCAGCATCGTCAGCCAACCCGTCATTCCCTGAACACAAGGTCACTTGCCATGTTCGGATTTCTCTTGCGCCGCCTGGGCATTGCCCTGTGCGTAGCGATCACCGTGTCGGTGATCAGCTTTTCCCTGCTGCACCTGTCCGGCGACCTGGCCACCGCCATCGGCGGGCCGGAAGCCAGCAGCGAGCAGATCGAACAGATCCGTGTGCAATACGGCCTCAACAAACCATTGGTGACCCAGTATTTCGAATGGTTGGCCGACGTGGTACGCCTGGATCTGGGTGACTCGTTCTTCTTTCAGGAATCGGTCTACAACCTGATCGCCTCGCGCCTGTCGATTACCCTCGGGCTGGGCGCAATGGCCCTGAGCATTGCGCTGCTGATTGCCATTCCGTTGGGCGTACTGGCCGCCGTGAAGCGCGACACGTGGATTGATCGCCTGGCGCTGAGCATCGCGGTACTGGGTCAGGCGATGCCGAGTTTCTGGTTTGCGCTGATGCTGATCGTGGTGTTCTCGGTCACCCTGAAATGGCTGCCGGTATCGGGCAACTCGACCTGGGCGCACTTCGTCATGCCTGCCATCGCGCTGGGTTATTACGCCACACCGGCGATCATGCGCCTGACTCGCGCCGGCATGCTCGACGTGCTCAATTCCGATTACATCCGCACAGCGCGTGCCAAGGGCCTGCGCCCCGCCACCGTGCTGTTCAAGCATGCGTTGCGCAACGCGTTGATCCCGGTGGTGGCACTGGCCGCCGTGGAGTTCGGCTTCATGCTTGGCGGCTCGGTGGTCATTGAAACAGTGTTCTCGCTGCAAGGCATCGGCCAACTGGCCTGGGATGCGATTGCCCGTGACGACTTCCCGGTGGTGCAGGCGGTCGTGCTGTTGATCGCGGTGATCTACATCGTCCTCACCCTGCTGGCCGACGTGCTCAACGCATTGCTCGACCCGCGCATTCGCGTGAAATAGGAGGCCACATGAGCACAACCACCTCATCGCCGCTGCTGATCAACGATTACCAGCCACCGGCGCGCAGTGTCTGGCGCACCCTGCGCAACAGCTTCGCGCACCGCGGTTTTGCCATCGGCGCGGTGTTGTTGCTGATCATCCTGTTCGGCGCACTGTTCGCCCCCTGGCTGGCCCCCTACGACCCTTACACGCAGGATGTAATGCTGCGCATGAAACCACCGGTATGGATGGCCAACGGCACCTGGGACTATGTGCTGGGCACCGACAAACTGGGCCGCGATTACTTGTCACGCCTGCTGTACGGCGCACGCATCTCGCTATTCATCGGTTTCTCGGCGGCGCTCATCTCTGGCGTCATCGGCACCATCATGGGCCTGCTGGCCGGCTACTTCGGCGGCAAGACCGACGCTGTGATCAGCTACCTGATCACCACGCGCCTGGCAATGCCAGTGGTGATGATCGCACTGGCCTCTGCATCGCTGATCGGTGGCTCGCTGAAAGTGGTGATCGTGCTGCTTGGCTGCCTGCTCTGGGACCGCTTTGCCGTGGTGGTCCGCGCTGCTGTGCAGCAGATCCGCGACGCTGAATACGTTGCCTCGGCCCAGGCGCTGGGCTGCTCGACGCTGCGCATTCTGGCCAGCGAAATTCTGCCTAATCTGGTCGGCGCACTGATCGTGGTTGCCACGCTGGAGATGGCCCACGCGATCCTTCTGGAATCGGCGCTGTCGTTCCTCGGGGTCGGCGTACAGCCACCGATTCCGTCCTGGGGCCTGATGATCGCCGAAGGCAAACCGTACATGTTCTTTTCCCCTTGGGTTATCGCGATTCCCGGCATCGCCCTGATGGTGCTGGTGCTGGGCATCAATCTGGTCGGTGACGGCCTGCGCGACCTGATCCTGCCCGACGGGCGCAACTGACAGAGGAGATACGCACATGGCGCTGTTGCATGTTGAAAACCTGCGTGTCGAGATTCCTCTCGGCCAAGACACGCTGCACGCAGTGCGCGGCCTGGATTTTCAGGTCGAGCGCGGCGAAATGCTGTGCATCGTCGGCGAGTCCGGCTGCGGCAAATCCCTGACTTCGCTGGCACTCATGGACCTGCTGCCGCGCAAGGCCCGGCGTACCGCAACGACGCTGAGCCTGGACGGCATCGATATGCTGACCCAGAGCGAGCGGCAGATGTGCGACCTGCGCGGCAACCGCCTGGCGATGATCTTTCAGGAGCCGATGACCTCTCTGAACCCGGCCTACAGCATCGGCGATCAGCTCAGCGAAGTGCTCACCCGACACCGCAAGGTGTCCCGCAAGGAGGCCCTGCAGCGCGCCGCGCAGATGCTCGAAAAAGTCGGGATCAGCAACGCCAGCGAACGCCTGCGTCAGTATCCACATCAATTGTCGGGCGGCCTGCGCCAGCGGGTGATCATCGCCATGGCACTGATGTGCGAACCGGACGTGATCATCGCCGACGAGCCGACCACCGCACTGGACGTGACCATTCAGGCACAGATCCTGCGCCTGATCCGCGACATTCAGAAGGAGCTGGGTCTGGCCGTGATCTTCATCACCCACGACCTGGGGCTGGTGGCACGTATCGCCGACCGGGTTGCGGTGATGTACGCCGGACAGATCGTCGAAACCGCCCCGGCGGTCGAGTTGTTCGGGAACCCGCAACACCCCTATACCCGCGGCTTGCTGGCGAGCATACCGATCCCCGGACGCACTCAACCGGGTCAGCCGCTGGGTTCGATTCCGGGGCTGGTGCCCAGCCTGGTGGGCGAGCAGCATGGCTGTGCATTTCGCAATCGCTGCTCGCTGGCAATCCCGGCCTGCGCCGAAGACGTGCCGCCAATCAATAGCCAGGACCACATGACCCGCTGCCTGTTTGCTTCAACGGGCGAAGAAACTGTATTGCACCGTGAGGGCATGACGTCATGAACAATCAGGCCCTTAACACGAGTGTCAAAAAAGACATTGCTCTGGAGCTGTGCGACATCCGTCGCGAATTCAGCATCAGCCGTGGCTTTTTCAAACCCAATGCCACTTTGAAAGCCGTCGACGGAGTGTCACTGCGCCTGATGCGCGGCGAAACCCTCGGGCTGGTCGGCGAATCGGGATGCGGCAAGAGCACTCTGGCCAAGATGCTGCTGGGCCTGCTCGCGCCCAGCAGCGGCGATGTGCTGGTCAACGGCAAACACCTCGCCGGAACCGACCGCAAGGAGATGGCACGGCGCATCCAGCCGATCTTTCAGGATCCTTACTCGTCGCTCAACCCGCGCAAGACCCTGCGCGAAATCGTCACTCTGCCGCTGATCGTGCATGACATCGGCACCCATACCGAACGTCGCCAGCGTGCCGAGGCGATGATGGACGTGGTCGGCTTGCCCAAGCGCGTGATCGACAGTTACCCGAGCCAGCTTTCCGGTGGCCAGCGCCAGCGGGTAGCGATTGCCCGGGCCCTGGTGATGCGCCCGGATGTGTTGATTTGCGACGAGCCGACCTCGGCACTCGACGTTTCGGTGCAGGCGCAAATTCTTAATCTGCTACAGGACCTGAAACAGGAATTCGGCCTGACGTACCTGCTGATCAGCCACAACCTGGCCGTCATCGAACACCTCGCCGACCGCGTCGCGGTGATGTACCTGGGGCGGATTGTCGAAGAGCGCAGCCGCGAATCGCTGTTCGCCAGACCCGGTCATCCCTACACGCAAGCGTTGCTGGACTCGGTACTAACCCCTGACCCGCATCTGGGCATTCCCGATCTGGGTTTGCACGGGACCTTCCCCAATCCTATGTCGCCGCCATCCGGCTGTGCCTTTCACCCGCGCTGCCCGGCCTGCATGGCGGTGTGCAAGGAGAAGTCTCCGGTGACTGGCCGCATGGAAGGCGGAACCGTGCGCTGCCACCTGCGCGACACCTCGAAAACCCTGGAGCTGATGCCCTCATGAGTAGCCGTTCGCACGCCATCGAAAACGTCACTGAACAGTTCGACAACGGCGCATTTTTCGCCCTGCTTGGCGAAAGCGTCGCCTATCCGACCCAGAGCCAGGAGGCCGAGAGCCTGCCGGAGCTTTATCGCTATCTGCACGAATTCATTACACCGCATGTCGAGCGTCTGGGTTTCAGCGTGGCGGTGCATGACAACCCGGTCGCCGGGCGTGGCCCCCTTATGATCGCGACCCGTATCGAAGACCCGGCCCTGCCGACCCTGCTCAGTTATGGTCATGGCGATGTGGTTCGCGGTTATGACGCGCAGTGGCAACCGGGCTTGTCGCCGTGGCAGGTCATCGAACGTGGCGAACGCTGGTACGGGCGTGGCACTGCGGACAACAAGGGCCAGCACCTGATCAACCTGACCGCTCTGGAGCAGACCCTCAAGGCACGCGACGGCAAGCTGGGTTTCAACGTCAAACTGCTGCTGGAAATGGGCGAAGAAGACGGCTCGCCGGGTCTTGGCGCGTTCTGCCAGGCCCACGCAGAAGAACTCGCCGCAGACATTTTCATCGCCTCCGACGGCCCACGCCTGGCAGCGGCGCGCCCTACCCTGTTTCTTGGCTCGCGCGGGGTGTTCAACTTCGAGCTGACGGTGAACCTGCGTGAAGGCGCGCACCATTCCGGCAACTGGGGCGGGCTGCTGGCCAACCCAGGCATCATTCTGGCCAACGCAATTGCCAGCATGGTCGATGCGCATGGCCGGGTGAAAGTCGCGGGCCTGATGCCGACAGCCATCCCCGATGCCGTGCGTACTGCGTTGGCGGATATCGAGGTCGGCGGCGGCCCCGGCGACCCGGACATCGACGCTGGCTGGGGCGACCCGGCGCTGTCGCTCAGCGAAAAAGTTTTCGGCTGGAACACCCTCGACGTTCTCGCCTTCAAGACCGGCAACCCGGACGCCCCGGTACACGCCATTCCCGGTAAAGCGCACGCGTTATGCCACATTCGCTTTGTGGTCGACAGCGATTACAACGCGTTCATTCCCGCCGTGCGTGCACACCTGGATGCGCACGGTTTCACCCAGGTCGAAGTCCGTCAGACGCGCATGGACGTAATGCACGCCACGCGCCTGTCACCCGACAGCCCGTGGGTCGGTTGGGCACTGGCATCGCTGGCCGTCACCACCGGCAAGAAGCCGGCACTGCTGCCCAATCTGGGCGGCTCGCTGCCCAATGACGTGTTCGCTGAAGTGCTGGGCCTGCCGACTGTCTGGGTGCCACACTCGTACCCGGCGTGCTCACAACATGCCCCCGACGAGCATTTGCTGGCACCGGTGGTCAAAGAAAGTCTGCAAATCATGGCCGGACTGTTCTGGGACCTGGGAACGGACGGCGTACGGCTGACCCGCGAGCATCGGATACAGGAGCTGAGTGAATGAATGAGGCACAACGGCAGGCCACCGACTGGCTGAGCGGGCAGTACGAGGCAATGGAGAAGCTGTTGCAGAGCCTGGTCGATACCGACTCCAACAGTTACGACAAGGCCGGAGTGGATGCGGTCGGCGAACTGCTCGCCGCGCAATTGCTGGCCGACGGGATCAGCGTCGAACGTATCCCGGTTGAGGGTTTCGGCGATGTGCTGCTGGCTGAATTGCCCGGCGGCCCCGGCAAGCCGGTGCTGCTGCTCGGCCATCGCGACACGGTATTTCCCAAAGGCACCACGTCCACTCGCGGCTATACCAAAAATGCCGAACTGGCTTATGGCCCTGGCGTGGCCGATATGAAAGGCGGACTGGTGCTGAACTGCTTTGCGCTGAAAGCGTTGAAGCGCATCGGCCCGCTGCCATTTCCGGTACAGATCCTCTATACCGGAGACGAAGAAATCGGCTCCGCCAGCGCTCGTGTTCACATCGAAAAGTACGCACGCCAGGCTCGCGCGGTGCTCAACCCGGAACCGGGACGCGCCAGCGGCAACGTGGTCAGTGCCCGCAAAGGCGGTGCCACGCTGATCATCGAAGTCAGCGGCCGCGCGGCGCATTCCGGGGTCAATCACGCCGACGGTGCCAGCGCGATTCAGGCGCTGGCGCACAAGGTGATCAAGCTGCATGCGTTGACCGACTACGCAGCGGGCATTACCACCAACGTCGGCTTGATCTCGGGCGGCACCTCCAGCAACACCGTTGCACCCAGCGCCACGGCGAAGCTCGATGTGCGCTTTGTCGAACTGCGCCAATGGGATGAAATTCTCGCCGCCGTCCAGGCCATTGTCGCCGAAGAGGAACTGCCCGGCACATCGGCCAGACTGCTGGAAGCCACGACCTTCCTGCCCATGGAAGCCCGGCACAGCACTGAACTGCTGAGTATTTATCAAGGTCTCGCGCAGGAACTGGGTTTCAGCGTGGAAGGTGAGTTCACCGGCGGCTGCGCCGACTCGGGCTTCACCGCCAGCCTGGGTATCCCTACCCTGTGCGGCCTCGGCCCGGTCGGCGGCAAGGTACACACCGACCGTGAGTATCTGGAGCTTGATACCCTGGTGCCCAGAGGCCAGGCGCTGGTGGCGACGATATTGGCGCTGGGGGATGCTTGAAGAGACTGCCCACGTGCTGCGCCCGACCTGGAAAAAGAGGCGCGACGCAGGTGTGTGACGCAGAGCGTCACGAAATGCATTCCCACGCGGAGCGTGCGGAACGATGACATTCGGGAGAACATTCCATGCAAAACCCATCCGAGCTCCTTGGCAAATCCGCCACCGAACTGCGTGCGCTGATCGGCAACAAACAGATCTCGCCAGTGGAATTGCTCGACGCCTGCATTGAGCGCATTGAAACCCTCAATCCGAAAATCAATGCGTTCGCCGCCACCTGTTTCAAGCGCGCCCGCGACGAGGCGCTGCTGGCCGAGCATGCAGTCCTGCAAGGCAAACCGCTGGGGCTGCTGCATGGCCTGCCAATCGGCATCAAGGATCTGGAAGAAACTGCCGGGGTACTCACCACTTACGGCTCACAATTGTTCCGCGACAACATCCCCGCGCAGGACAACCTGTTCGTCGCCCGCCTGCGTGCTGCCGGGGCAATCGTCGTCGGCAAGACCAATGTCCCGGAACTCGGCGCCGGAGCCAACACCCGCAACGTAGTCTGGGGCGCGACCGGCAACCCGTTCAATCCGGAACTCAACGCAGGCGGTTCCTCGGGTGGTTCAGCCGCCGCATTGGCTGTGGACATGGTGCCGTTGTGCAGCGGTTCAGATACCGGTGGTTCGTTGCGCATTCCCGCAGCACTGTGTGGCATCGTCGGCCTGCGACCCTCACCCGGCTTGGTACCGAGCGAACGCAAAAAACTCGGCTGGACGCCGATTTCCGTTGTTGGCCCGATGGGTCGCAATGTCGCCGACACGCTGCTGCAACTGCGCGCCAGCGCCGGGCTGGGGCAGTCTGATCCGTTGAGCTATGCCATTGCCGATGACGAATTTGCACCACGCACCGTCGACCTCAGCCAATTGCGGGTCGGCTACAGCGAAGACTTCGGCGCCTGCGCAGTCGATGACACAATCCGTGCCGTTTTCCGGGAAAAAATTAACGCACTGAGGCCGCTCTTCAAATCCTGCGAAGCCATCGACCTGAATCTGGGCAGCGCCCATCGCACCTTCGATGTACTGCGTGCCGAAGCCTTCGTTGCAGGGTTGCAGGACGCCCATGACCGCGACCCCGATGCGCTGGGACCCAACACCCGCGCCAACTTTGAGATGGGCGCCGCCATGTCGCTGCAGGACTGCGTCAAGGCGCACGGCGAGCAGAGCCGGATCTTTCGCGGTTTCCAAAAGCAATTCGAACACTACGACCTGATCCTCGCCCCGACCACGCCAGTCTCGCCCTTCCCGTGGAGCGAACTGTACCTGCGCGAAGTCAACGGTGTACCACTGGACAATTACTATCGCTGGCTGGCGCTGTGCTACACCATCACCCTGACCACCAACCCGGCACTGTCCCTGCCCTGCGGCACCGACCACAACGGCATGCCGTTCGGGTTACAGGTGATCGGCGGGTTCCGCGGCGACGCAAAACTGCTCGCCTGCGCCGAAGCGCTCGAACAGGCGACGACGAATGACCCACGCTTGTCCCGCCCACGCCCGGACCTGCAAAAATTGCTGGCCTCGGCGGTCGACCTGACGCACATCGTCACGCACCCACCGGTTTACGGCGGATCGAGAACGGGCAAGCCGGAGATTGGGGCGATGTAGTTGGGGATGTGTGAAGGAGCAAGACCAGACGCTCAAAAAACGTGCCGCACTTAACTTTTTAGCGATCAACCAAAAAAATTTTCAAACCACAGCGGTGAGAAAAAGCGCCGGTAATTCAATGCGTCACTTAGCTATCACAGTCGTGAACATCCAACTGCTATCTCATTGACATCATTGCGATCGTCGCACAAATGAGAAAAATGGCAGTATCTGAGATCGAATTGGCATGCCAGACGATCAGGCAAAGGTTACCTCTAGCGCAGGCTGTAGTCCGATGACTAAAGGATCGAGAATCGGAATTTACTCTTTTCAAGGACAGAGATGAATAAATGGATCTTTTAGCCAACGTCCCCAAATGGGACGACATCGAGCGAACACTCGATAACAAATTCAACCATCTGAATCAGTCTTTCGATCAAGGCTGGGAAAGCGCTTTCGATGGTTGGAACGGTTTCACTCGACGAGTCAGTAACGAGGCCACATTGGCCTTCGGCAGTATCGGCGGAAACCGCATCGAATCGGTGAAGTTGGCGATGGCCAAGTCCTATCCGATCATCCAGCTAAATCTGATGCGCAAATGGGCTTCCATAGACATTACGGAAATCCTTCCCGTCTTGCTGCAACTGGTCAAAGAGGTCGCCATGATCATGGGCGGCAGCGTGGCCGTCGGGACTCTTGTTGGTGGTGCGGCTGGGTCGCTAGCGTTCGGAGCGGGCGCTGTACCAGGAGCAATAGCAGGCAGCGGCATAGGCTTACAGGTCGGCAACCTGATTCTGTTGGGCATGGGGCTTTCAGCCATCGCTGATTATTTTTATCAAGGCCTCCCAGCTTGTCTCGCAACCCTTTATGAAGGCATGGTCACAGCCTGGAACGCAGAGGAAGGTGTCAAACCGCCGGGGCTCGATCCCACAGGCGCTTCTGCGTGGTTGATTGATGAGCGTATAGACGCTGCCGCGCGGCAACTTGCCAGAGGTCAGGAGCAATTAGTCATGCTCCTGCTGACTGCCATCGTTACCTACATCACACGAGGTCAGATCAAGGCCGGGATCGTAGGCAGCCTGGATGGCATTGCGGCACGTAGCGCAAAGCTTCAAGCGGACATGACTAATAAACAAATTGCGGGTTGGTTGGCTCGGAATGAGCAGAAGTTGCTGGCTCATCCTGAGTTGCGGAGGAGTGAGCCTTCACCGCTCCGGGGAGTGATGGACACCCAAGAGCCGCCAACTACACCCTCGCCATCTAATCGGCCAGATGCAAAAAAAGAATCCAACGACGTGGCAAATACCTCATCAAAACCAGAGTGGCTGCAGCGACTCGATGCAGGTAACGAGTTTAATAGAGTTCAATCAAAAAATTACCCCTACAATGAGGTCTACATACAGAGGCCTGACGGCAATGGCTATTACCGACTAGATTCATACAACCCAACAACTGGGGAAATCATATCACGTAAATTAACTCAATTTTCAAAGATATATGAATCCACCGCCAAAAGCTATATAAATGAAGCAATATCAAAGTACCCGAGTGGCTCTACTATAGCGAATGTTCCATCCAGTGGTTCTTTGGCAGGACAAAAATTACAGGGCGCTTTGATACTGGAAGTTCCACCTCAAACAGGTATAATACCCCAAACTATTTTAGACTCTGCAGACAAAGCAGGAGTTTTAATTAGAGATATCAACGGAAAGGTGTATTGATGAGTCCTTCTATTTTCTATTGCAAGTCCTGGTTCCGCCTTAAGCATCGTGCAATCGACCCTATGGACGAGGCTACCGCCAACGCTTTGCATTTGGCTAAAAAGCCTTATACAGCGTTGATAGGCTCAGACTCTAAACCAGCTTGTTTCGTAGAAATGATTTTAGACAAGAACATGGTGGGCGTTGGATTTCTGGATGACCATCAGCGCGAATACCTTACCTATCAGTTTCAATGCCTGGATTCAGAAACGCTTTTCCTCACGATGGCAACCCATCGTGAATTTGATGACGCTGGGAAAATCTCAGTTGGAACCAGCTACATCTTCAAAGAAAGCGGCGAGCTTTTGATTCGTCGGGAGCAGCTAAACCCACATAAGCTTGAGGAAGCCAAATCGCATTTCGAGCCTAAAGACAATTACGAAAAAATCCCCGAGTTCGGCGATTACTCAAACGTAACCAAAGTCAACAGATGAGCGTGGAAAGCCTCTAGCAAATACTGAACTATTTGAATTTTCAGGAGCAGATACAGGAGGTGGAACTAGATTTAACTGCGCGAATACTCACGAGTAATGAAATGACTAATTTGACAGCATTTGATCTTGGAAACCTTATGAAGACAAATGAGAATGTAGCAGCATTTTGAACACCTGCCGACGCTGTGGCCGATGAGTTGATTATTAAGGCAGAACAGCGTTTAGGTCACCCACTGCCTGACTCCTACAAATGGTTTTTACGGAATTATGCGGGAGGAGAAGTAGGCACCGAGGAGATTTGCAGTATCTACGGCATGGACTTCGATAGCATACAGGGTGGAGATATTGTCTTCCAACATATTAACGAACTCAAAAACAAGTCGACCACCCCAGAAAAATTGGTCATCAGCAGAACGGACCTTGGCGAAGTTTTCTTCTTTGACTATAATACTTACAAAACAATGAATGCCAGATCTTCTTGAAAATACCTTCAGGAGCAGCGATCCTCTATGCAGCGAATTTTTATGAGTATCTTGTCAAAAGAATAATCGCCCACTCCTAAACGCAAAGCCAAACTGCAGCCTAATAACATCCCATCAACAATTCCGCCTCGCCCATTCATATCAAGTAGATTCGCACCTTATATCATCAATTATCAAAAATTTAAGCCTGCCCCCATAACAAAAAGCCGGACATCCTCATAAAAACAGATCAATACGCCAACCTGAGCCGATTACTAGGCTGCTATTTTCATCAGGACTGGACGGAAGAGTTCTCGGACAGCAATCACGTGTTTGAAGAGATCGTAAAATGTGAACCCTTGAGCTGTTTGCGAGATAGCGTAAAAGAAATTGAGCATCTGTTAAGCCAGCCCATGACAGAAACAGACTACAGCGAAATAATGACAACCACATTGGGGTGCTATTTCGAGCCCAGCAGTGAACACACTCATTATTAGGATTGGCTATCCAAAATGGCCATTTACTTCACAAGCCAACAATAGCATCCATCTGTCCGCGAGACATCCAGCATGTGACATGACAAATCGAGGGGCAAAATCTGCCCCTCGACGTTGAAGCACGTTACTTGGGTAACGCGTAGGCAATCACGTAATCGCCACGATCCGGCGATTGGCGGGCACCGCCGGCGGTGAGCAGGATGTACTGCTTGCCGGTTTTGGGCGACACGTAGGTCATCGGGCCGGACTGGCTGCCGACTGGCAGACGGGCCTTCCAGATTTCATTGCCATTGCCGCTGTCGAAGGCGCGCAGGTAGAAGTCCTGGGTACCGGCGAAGAACAGCAAGCCCGACTGGGTAGACAACGAAGCGCCCAGCGTCGGCATGCCAATCGGAATCGGCAGGCCCATGCGGATGCCCATCGGACCTGTGTCTTTCACGGTGCCGACCGGAACCTGCCACATCAGCTTTTTGGTTTTCAGGTCAATCGCCGACATGGTGCCGAACGGCGGTGCCTGGCACGGAATGCCAACGGCAGACAGGAAGCGCTGGCGCATGGCACCAAACGGCGTGCCGGTCTGCGGCACGACGCCCATTTCGATACCACTGGCACCGGCGGCGATCTTGTCGCGCGGGATCATGTAGTTGGCCAGGCCCAGGCGCATGTCATTGACGAACATATAGTTGTTGGTCGGGTCGGCCGAGACGCTGCCCCAGTTCATGCCGCCCAGCGAGCCGGGGAACTGCAACGCAGGGTCCAGGCCTGGCGGTGTGTAAACGCCCTCGTGACGCATGCCTTTGAAAGCGATGCGGCACATCAGTTGGTCGAACGCCGTGGCACCCCACATGTCGGACTCTTTGAGGGTCTGGTTGCCAATCGACGGCATGTCCACCGAGAACGGCTGGGTCGGCGAATAGCGCTCGCCCGGCACATTACCCTGCGGCACAGGGCGTTCTTCGACACGCGAAATCGGCACGCCGGTTTCGCGGTTGAGCAGGAAAATCTCGCCCTGCTTGGTGACTTGCGCCAATGCTGGCTGCGTACCGCCCTTGCCGTCCGGGATGTCATACAGCAACGGTTGCGCCGGAATGTCGAAGTCCCACAGATCGTGGTGGGTCATCTGGAAGTTCCAGCGAACCTGACCGGTCTTTACGTCCACCGCAACGACTGACGAAGACCATTTGTCGTCCTGCTCGGTACGCGTCCCGCCGAAGAAATCGGGTGTGGCGTTACCGGTCGGCAGGTAGATCAGGCCGAGCTTGTCATCGTAGGACATGGCCGACCAGACGTTCGGCGTGCCACGCGTGTAGGTTTCGCCTGCTGGCGGACGCTTGTTGGTATTCGGGTTACCCGGATCCCATGCCCAGACCAGCTCGCCGCTGTGTACGTCGAAAGCACGCACCACGCCTGGAGGTTCGCCGGTGGAGAAGTTGTCGGCAACCCGACCGCCCACCACAACCACATTGCCCGCCACCAGCGGCGTCGAGGTCTGCTGGTAGTAGCCTTCCTTGACTTCGCCCATGTCGGTTTTCAGATCGACTACGCCTTGATTACCAAAGTCCTTGCAGGTTTCGCCGGTCCTGGCATCGAGTGCGATCAGGCGAGCGTCGCCAGTCGGCAGAAACACGCGTGTGGCGCACGCGGCGGCTGGCTGGGCAGGTGCGTCGGGTGCAGCTGCGGGTGCGGCGAAGTAGCCCAGGCCTCGGCAGCGCTGCCAGTTGGGCGCACTGCCCTGCGGGTCGAACTTCCAGCGCTGAGTGCCGGTGTCAGCATCCAGTGCGAATACTTTGCCGTAGGCGGTGCAGGTGTAGACCGTGTCGCCGACCTGCAGCGGGGTGTTCTGGTCTTCTGCACCGGCACCTGTGCTCTGCGGAATGTCGCCGGTGTGGAAGGTCCAGGCAACCTGCAGCTTGTCGACGTTGCTCTTGTTGATCTGGTCCAGAGCAGCGAACCGGTTACCTGCCGGCGTATTGCCCCAGTGTGCCCAGTCCTTCTGCTCGGCACCCGGCGCCACCGGGACAATAGGCGGCACGCTGCTGGCGCTGACCACATGGCTCGGAACGAACATGTAGCCAATGGTCGCCACAACACCGATGGCCAGCATGCCGGCCAGGCCATATGCGCCACGACCCGCCTGAGCACCCGAAGCGCGCACCAGTGCCGGGTAGATCAGCGCAATCACCAGGCCGATCACGGCAAAGGTCAATAGGCGGGACACCAGCGGCCAATAGTGCAGGCCTGCATCCCAGATAGCCCAGATGGCGGTCAGTACCAGGGCGATGCCATACAACAAAGCACCTTTGGGTTTGCGCGCGGCGATCAGCGCACCACTGATCAGCATCGCCAGTCCCATCAGCAGGAAGAACCAGCTGCCGCCCAATGTCACCAGATAGCCGCCGCCACCTGCCAGACCGAGCCCGATCAGGGCGATCAGTACTCCCAGCCCAAGCAGCAGCAACCTGCCGCCAGTTCCTGTGTCTTGCTTGTTTGTCATTTTTCAAACCTGTCGGATTTTTACAGCCGAACAGAATGTACCAAACGGTTCATAATGACAAATTGTCGCAGGCTGCCAAGCTTCTGGAACAGGCTTTTGCGGGCGATCAGCGCACAGTTTTTGCGTTTATGCGCACGCCTATAGCGCCATGCCGTCCCGACCGATCAATACATGGCCCGGCAGTCCTGGCGGCAGCCCCATCAACCACGCATCCAGCGTATGGCCGATGTGCGTCAATACCGCCTTGCCCGGTCGCAACTGGTCGATGGTTTGCAGCGCCAGGGTCAGGTCATTGTGATTGCGTGGCGGCTGAGGCTGTGGGGGCATGGAACAATCGAGAATCAACACATCCAGCGGTTGGCGTTGCAAAAACTCGCAGGTCGCGTCGGGCAAGCCGACTGTGTCGGTCAGGTAGGCAAAACGTTGCCCGTCGCCTTCAAACATGTAGCCGAACGTGGGCTTGGAGTGCGTCAGCGGCAACGCCGTGACCTGCAGTGCGCCCAGTGCCCGGGTTTCGAAGGCTGCAAACGGCTGGCTGAAATCGAGAATGCCGGGGTGCTTGTAGAGGTCGGCCAGGCCTTCCGGGTCCGCCGGGCCGTGGACCGGAATCACCAGCCCCTGGCCCCAGCGCAGATGCAGCAGGCCCTGGGCATGGTCGGCATGGTAATGCGTCTGCAGGATGCCATTCAGGCTGCGCGGCGGGAAACGTTCGGTAAGGTCGGTCAGGCCGCTGTCGATCAACCAGCGCTGATCGGCGCATTCAATCAGCGCACTGCACGGCAAGCGTCGCAGGTCCTGATTCGCCCGCGCCGCCGAGCAGGCCGGGCACTGGCAACCGTAGACCGGCACCTGTCGTGCGTCACCGGTGCCCAGCAGGGTCAGGCGCATGCGTCACGCCGCTCCATCAGGCCGATAAGCGTGGCGACGGTCTGTTGCAGATCACCCGAATTATCCAGCGGGAAGACCTGCGGATTGTTCGCCAGTAAATCCCCGGCAAAGCGCGAGTTGCGCGCTAGGCGCTCCTCGATTTCCGCAAGGGTTTCCCTGTTGCGCGCCAACAGCCGTTGGCGCAGCACGTCCTGATTGACGGTCAGCAGCACCGCCAGCAGCGTCGGGTAACGCAATTGCGCTTTCTGCAGATGCGCCCGGGAGCCGTTGATCAACACGTCGTGGCCCTCCAGCAGCCACTGATCGATCTCGATGGGGATGCCGTAGTGCAAGCCATTGGCCTGCCAGCTCAAGGCAAACGCGCCACGCTCGCGCATCTGCTCGAACTGTTCGACCGTCACCGCCTGTGCCGCCTCGCCCACCGCTTCGGCAGAACGGGTGATCACCCGCCGTACAACCCGGCAGTTGCGTTGCGCCAGCGTTTCACGGGCTGCATCCAGCAGGCTGTCCTTGCCTGAACCGGACGGCCCGATGAGATAGATCAACCTGCCAACCATCAAAACACCCTCTTGCCTTGTCGCCAGACCTTGTCGATAACCGGCAGGCCTGCATGATTGCGCGCCTGAATCAGATCAGCGCGCAGACCGATGCGAATCTCGCCCCGATCCGCCAACCCTGCCGCAACGGCGGGCGTGCGGCTGACCATATTGATCGCGTGCGGCAGCTCGCAGTCGTTGTCCTGTTCGGCCAGCATGAACGCGGCCTGCAACAGGCTGGCCGGGTAGTAATCGCTGGACAGAATGTCCAGCAGCCCGTGTCGGGCCAGCGATGCTGCCGCCACGTTACCGGAGTGCGAGCCGCCGCGCACGATGTTCGGTGCGCCCATCAGCACACTCATGCCCAGTTGCCGACAGCCGCGGGCCGCTTCGAGTGTGGTCGGGAATTCGGCGATGTTCATGCCGAAACCTGCCGATTCCTCGACATGTGCCATGGTTGCGTCGTCGTGGCTCGCAATCGACAGGCCGCGCGCCAGGCACAGTTCGACAATCGCGCGCCGGTAGCGGTCGGCATACTCGGTGGAATTGGCCACCTGTTCGACGATAAAGCGGTCCATTTCCTCATGACTCATGTGGTACTTGCCCATGTAGTACTCGCGGTACTTGGACTCCAGGGCAAATTGGCGCTGGCCGGGCGCGTGGTCCATCACCGAAACCAGTTGCACCAGTGGCTGGTCCACCAGGTCACGAAACACGCTCAGGGTATCCGGATGACTGACCTCACAACGCAGGTGCAACAGGTGCTCGGCGCGGGTCAGGCCCGCTGCGTTGGCGTCGGCAATCGCCTGAAGCATTGCGGGCAGTTGCTGCATGCGCTTGCCTTTGGGGTTGATGTCGCCAATAGACAGTGCATCGAACACCGTGGTAATCCCGGCCGCGACAATTTGCGCATCATGGCTGATCACCGCCGACATCGACGGCCAGTCGACACCCGGCCGCGGCGACAGGTGCTTCTCCAGATTGTCGGTGTGCAACTCCACCAGGCCCGGCAGCAGGTAATCGCCCTGCATGTCCTGAGCCTGGCTCAGTTGGCTGCGCCCGCTCTGAACCTCGGCAATCAGGCCGTCGCGGACCACGACTGTGCCGACGAACACCTGCTCGGCAGTCACCACACGGGCGTTACTAAAGATCTGTTCGTTCAGCATTGCAGCAACTCCTTGGCGGTGAGGTCCACCGGGCTCATGTCGAGTTGACGATTGGCGACTGCCTCACGGGCGTCGCGGTCATGAAAAATACCGATCAGTGCGGCACCGGCCTGTTTGGCCTCGTCGACCAGCTCCAGCACCACCTGACGGTTGGCGTCGTCCAGCGAAGCCGTCGGTTCGTCGAGCAATAAAACCGGCCACGGCACCATGAATGCCCGGGCGATGTTGATACGCTGCTGTTCACCACCGGAAAAGGTGCTGGGAGCCAGTGGCCAAAGGCGCTGGGGAATGTTCAGCCGGTTCAGCAGCAGTTGCGCGCGCTCCTGAGCCTGTTCGCGCGACCATCCGCGTGCGAGTGCCGGCTCCATCACTACATCCAGGCTGGAGACACGCGGAATGACGCGCAAGAACTGGCTGACATAGCCGAGCGTTTTGCGCCGCACCTCAAGCACCTGGCGCGGGGTTGCCCCGACCAGTTCGGTCCACTCGCCTTCGTGCTGTACGCGGATGCTGCCAGCGGCAGGCAGGTAGTTGCCGTACAAAGTGCGCAACAATGTGCTTTTGCCCGCGCCGGACTGCCCGCTGAGCACCAGGCATTCGCCAGCGCGCACCGAGAAACTGAGCCCGCGCAGCACATCGAGGACCACGCCGTTGTGCTGGTGCAGGGTGAAGGTTTTCGACAGGTCACGGACCTCGATCAAGGTTGTCATCGGGCTCACCTCTTCTGTACAGGCTGTTCGGACAGTGCGGCTCATGGCTGCAATACCGAGGACACCAGCAGTTGTGAATACGGATGCTGCGGGTCATCGAGAATCTGGTCAGTCAGGCCGCTTTCGACCACTTCCGAGCGACGCATGACCATCAGCCGATCAGCCAGCAACCGTGCGACCGCCAGGTCGTGAGTGACGATGACCACGGCCAGGTCCAGCTCTCGAACCAGACCACGCAACAGGTCGAGCAACCGCGCCTGCACCGACACGTCCAGCCCGCCGGTGGGTTCGTCCATGAACACCAGTCTGGGGCTGGACACCAGGTTGCGGGCGATTTGCAGGCGTTGCTGCATGCCGCCGGAAAATGTGCGCGGCAGATCATCAATGCGCAGCGGGTCGATCTCGACCTGGCTCAGCCAATCCAGCGCTGCACTGCGCAATTGCTGATAATTGCGCACGCCCTGGGCCATCAGGCGCTCGCCGATATTGGCTCCGGCAGAGACGCCCATGCGCAAACCGTCACGCGGGTTCTGCTCGACAAAGCCCCACTCGGTACGTAACAAGGTGCGACGTTGCGCCTCACTGGAACTGTACAAATCAAACCAGTTGCCATCCTTGCTTCGATAATCGATGTTGCCGCGATCCGGCGGGCAGCGCCCGCTCAACAGCGACAGCAGCGTGGACTTCCCCGAGCCGGACTCGCCAACGATGCCCAGCACTTCGCCGGGGTACAGATCGAAACTGACGTCCTGACAGCCCTTCTGCACACCGTACAGGCGAGTCAAGCCGCGTACCTTGAGCAGCGGCTGCACAGCGTCAGGAAGGCGCCCGCCCGCCGCGTCCAACGAACGTGCACTGATCATCGGTCGTTCTCCTGCTGCTTGACGCGCTGGGCGCAGTAATCGGTGTCGGAGCAGACAAAGCTCTGCGTCCCGGCATCGTCGAGAATCAGCTCGTCGAGAAAGGACTCATGGCTGCCGCAGATTGCGCAGGACTGCTCCCAGCGCTGCACTTCAAACGGGTGATCTTCAAAGTCCAGACTTACCACCCGGGTAAACGGCGGTACGGCATACAGACGCTTTTCCCGTCCCGCACCAAACAGCATCAGCGCAGGGCTCATGTGCAGCTTGGGGTTGTCGAATTTAGGGATCGGCGACGGGTCCATCACGTAACGCTCATCGACCATCACCGGGTAGGCGTAACTGGTAGCGATGTGGCCGAAGGTAGCGATGTCTTCGTAGAGCTTGACGTGCATGACGCCGTAATCGTCCAGCGCGTGCATGGTGCGGGTCTCGGTTTCCGAAGGCTCGATGAAACGCAGCGGCTCGGGAATCGGCACCTGATAGACCATGATCTGATCGGCGTGCAACGGTGTTTCCGGAATGCGGTGACGGGTCTGGATGACAGTCGCCTCGGGGGTGCGCTCGGTGGTGGCGATACCGGCCGTACGGGCAAAGAAACGCCTGATCGAGACTGCGTTGGTGGTGTCGTCAGCGCCCTGGTCGATGACCTTGAGCACATCATCGGCACCCAGGATCGCAGCGGTCAGCTGCATCCCGCCGGTGCCCCAACCATAAGGCAGCGGCATCTCGCGCCCGCCGAACGGTACCTGATAACCGGGAATCGCTACCGCCTTGAGCAAGGCACGGCGAATCATGCGTTTGGTCTGCTCGTCCAGATACGCGAAGTTGTAGGCGTCATCCCGTGCGGACCTTTGCTCTGCGGTGTTCATCGGTGCATTAGTCATTGGTCGCTCTCCGGTTGCGGTGCGGACTTGCGCAGCTTGCGGATCAACTCCAGCTCGGACTGGAAGTCCACGTAATGCGGCAGCTTGAGGTGCGAGACAAAACCGGCCGCCTCGACGTTGTCGCAATGCGCCAGCACGAACTCTTCCTGCTGGGCCGGCGAGCGGACTTCTTCGTTGAATTCCCCGGCGCGCAACGAGCGGTCCACCAGCGCCATGCCCATTGCCTTGCGCTCTGCGTTGCCGAATGCCAGGCCGTAGCCACGGGTGAACTGCGCAGGTTCGCTGGCCGAGCCGACGAACTGGTTGACCATCTCGCACTCGGTCACTTCGATGTCGCCGATCACAATCGAAAAACCCAGTTCTTCAGGCTCTATCCAGACCTCTACCTCGCCGATGCGGATTTCCCCGGCGAACGGATGGTTGCGGCCGTAACCACGTTGGGTCGAATAACCCAGCGCCAGCAGGAAACCCTCATCGCCACGGGCCAGCGCCTGCAAACGCTGGGCACGACTGGACGGATACTCCAGCGGTTCGCGGGTGATGTCCGCGACGCTCTCGCCATCGTCCACTTCAGGTTTGATCAACCCTTCTTTGGCCAGCAACCCCAGCACTCGCGGGCAGGGTTGCAGCGTTGCATCCGGCGCCACGTCCGGGCCAGGGTGCTCGCCTTCGGCCAGCAAGGTGAAATCCAGCAGGCGGTGGGTGTAGTCAAATGTCGGGCCCAGCAATTGCCCGCCGGGGACGTCCTTGAACGTGGCAGACAAGCGCCGGTTGAGCTGCATGTTCGAGGTGTCGATGGGCACGCTGGCGCAAAAACGCGTCAGCGTCGTTCGGTAGGCGCGCAGCAGAAAGATCGCTTCGATCAAATCCCCCGCCGATTGCTTGATCGCCAGTGCGGCCAGCGGCGGGTCGTACAGCGAACCCTCGCTCATGACTCGCGCAACCGCCAGTGGCAACTGCTGGCGGATCTGCTCGACATCGAGCTCGGCAATGCTTGTATCGCCACGGCGCTTGTTGGCCAACAGGCGGTGGGCGTTATCGATGGCCTGTTCGCCACCCTTCACGGCGACGTACATCAGGCACACTCCTGCACGCGGGTGCTGCGTGGCAAGCCGAGCATCTGGTTGCCCGACACAAAGAACACGTCCAGCCCACAGGGGAAGACATTCCGTGCTTCACGCTCGGTCCAGAACGCTTCGTCCAGCGGCAAGGCCACAGAATTTTGCTGCTCGATGCCGGGACCGCTCCAGGCAAGGGTCTGTCCGCCTTGCAGGCCTGGCAACTGAATCAGCAAGGTGCAGGACTGATCAGGGTAACGGTCGTTGCCGGTATCGAAACCGTGCAGGTCCCCGACAGTCGACGCATCGAGCAACGCGAAACGGGCAGCACTCCGGTCAGTGACAATCGGGCTGCCGCAATGAAAGGCAATATTCGCGCGAATCGCCGGGGTATCAAACTCAGGGGCAAGCCAGAGCGGAGTGTCCAGGTCCAGCAGCGCCAGGCACAAGGCATGAGTGGCACTGTCCAGGCCCTGCAAGGCAGGCGGCTGATGTCTGGTGGGCAGGGTCTGGATCACACCCGGACCGCACAAAGCCTTGAGAGCTATGCGAAAACTGCGCTGGGCATCCAGCACCGGATCGGTGAAGGCAGGTTGCAGAAGGACGGCATTCATCAGTCTTCTCCTCGGACCAGGGTAAAGAATTCCACTTTGGTTGCAGCGGCTTCTGCGTCCTTGCGTGCCCGACGCTCGGCTTGCGCACGCGCCAGGGGCTCGATCAGTTCGGATAGCCACCAGGCCTGTTGCGCGCCTTGCAAATGGGCATCAGCCAGCGCCGCCAGTTCGGCATGGCGCTTGTCGCGTCCGGCCAGGTAGCTGTAACCCGTGCGCCCATCGGCCAGACGGACCACGCAGCGGGTAACGCTCATCTCGCCAAGATTGAACGCCGAACCGGTGCCGCCCATGCGACCACGCACCAGGGTCATGCCGATTTCCGGGGCACGGATTATCTGGTAATCGGTGTCGCGCAACGCCGCCTCGTGACGCTGCAACTGTTCGCGGCTCGGCTCATCGACAAGGGCGCGCGCCAGTACGCCCATCCAGTGCTGCCGCGCGGCCGTTTCAGGGGTTGCTTGCATGGAACACCTCGATGTCAGTCAGTCGTTGGGGTGACGGCGATCTGGTTGAACGCCACCTGATACTGGAAGCGGTCGCAGCGGCTGGCCGAGCGGGAAAGCTCCACCGGCCGCCCCGATCGGTCACACGAAACCGTCAACACCGTCAGCGCCGGCATGTGCCGGGGCATCAGCAGCAGCCCGGCCTCTTCACGGGACGGCAGGCGGGCTCCGATCAGGCTCTGCGCGCGGCTCAGCGGCAACTCGCGCTCAGCCAGATACTGGCGAACCGAGCCACCCTGATAGTCAGCCAGCACATCGCTGTAGCGGGCGCTGTAGCGATGGCAGATCAGGCTCACAGGCTGGCCATCCAGCTTGCGTAACGTCTGCATTTCGATCAGCGGCGCATGCTCGGCCAGCCCCAGATGCAGCGCATCTTCGTGACTGGCGAGGCATTCGCGGCGCAACAGCAGAATCGCTTCCACGCCGATGCCTTGTGCCGACAGCGACTGGCTGTAGGCGCTGTCGGCCTGCATCGGGTAGATCAACGGACGTTCCAGCACTTGCGTGCCCTTGCCTTGGCGTCGCAACACACTGCCCTCACGGACCAGTTCATCGACCGCTCGGCGGATCGTATGGCGGTTGACACAGAAGCGTTCGGCCAACTGAAACTCGGCAGGCAGATAATCGCCGGGCCGATACGAGACCAGCTCATCGCGCAGGGTTTCAGCCAGTTCGAGGTACATCGGCTCAGCTTGTCTAGACAACTGCATGATTAAAAAAAGTGTTCATTGAACACCCCTCTTCTGTCAGATGAATTGCTTGCGCAGGCGCTGCGACATGATGTCGATGACGCTTACCACAACGATGATCACCAGCAGCACGGCGCTGGTCTGGACGAACGCAAAGGCCCGGATATTCTCCCAGAGAATGACCCCGATGCCGCCTGCACCGACCATGCCCACTACGGTCGCCGAGCGCACATTGGATTCGAACCGGTATAAAGCATAGGAGATCCATAGCGGCATAACCTGAGGAATTACACCGTAGATGACTTCCTGTAAAGCACTGGCACCGGTCGCACGTACCCCTTCGACAGGACCAGGCTCTATTGCCTCGACGGCTTCGGCGAACAGCTTGGCGAGCACACCGGTGGTACTGATCCAGAGGGCCAGCACCCCGGCAAACGGCCCCAGCCCGACCGCGACCACAAACAACATCGCAAAAACCATCTCATTGATCGAGCGAAAGGCGTCCATGCAGCGCCGCAATGGCAGGTGAATCCACCACGGCGTGATGTTCTCGGCGCAAAGAACGCCCAGCGGTATCGAACAGACAATCGCCAGCGCCGTACCCCACAGGGCAATCTGGATGGTCACCAGCATTTCCTTGAGGTAGCTGCGCCACTCACGGAAGTCCGGCGGGAAGAAATCGGCGGCGAAGGTCGCCATGTTCGACGAGTCTCGAACCAGCGTCATCGGGTTCATTTCCGCGCCCTGCCAGGCCCAGGCCAGTGCCGCAAGCAACAGCCCCCAACCCAGGTAACGAGACCAGTTGGGCTTGCCCGCAGCCTGGGCATAGGCAACTTGAGTGGTCATGGCGAACTCCTGATAGTGATCGATTGGCTCAACCTGCAGAGCTGTCTGCCGTTTTCTGGTTCAGCTCGGTGATGCGCTCCTGCAACTTGTTCAGGCTGGCGTCGATGTCCTTGAGGCGGGTCGCTTTCTCCTGAGCATCCAGCGTGGTGCTGGCGGCCACCTCAGTACGCTGTTTGAACAGCTCAAGCTGGCGAATAGGCAACAACTGGTCGTCGCTGGACTTGAGGAACTTGCCCATCTGCATGTTCTTCAGGACGGTTTTCTCTTCAGCGGTATTGCCATAATCGGCGAAGAAATCACGGATCTTCGCCTTGTTTTCGTCCGACAGAGCTTTGCTCCAGACAATCGGGTCGGCTGGAATCAGCGGCGACTTCCAGATCACCTTCAATTGCTCGACCTTGTCCGGTTGAGTCACGGCCAGGCGGTCCCAGCTTTCGGTATTGAAGGTCGCGACATCCAGCTGACCTTTGGCAACACTCAGGGCATTGACCTCATGGCTGGAGTTCAAGGTGCGCTTGAAGGCGGTGGAGGCATCCACGTGGTTTTTGGCAAATACGTAATAGCCAGGCACCAGATAACCCGACGTGGAGTTCGGGTCACCGTTGCCGAAGGTCAGACTCTTGGCGTTCTTGAGCATGTCTTCGACGGAGTTGATCGGGCTGTCCTTGCGCACGATCAACAGGCTCCAGTAGCCCGCATCGCCGTTGGCGGCAGACGTCTGGGCAAAGATCTCGCCATTGGAGCGGTCTACCGCTTCCATCGCGGCCTTGTTGCCCAGCCAGGCCACATCGACCTTGTTGAAGCGCATGCCCTGAATCAGACCGGCGTAGTCCGAAGCAAAGGTGGCATTGACCTTCAGACCGGTTTTGCGGCTCATGTCATCGAGAAACGGCTGCCAGATACTTTTCAGGTTCTGCGATGACTCGGTGGACATGATGCCGAAATTGATGGCTTTTTCTTCTGCAGCCTGGACCGTGCCCAACGCGCAGGCGGTCAGCAAGGCGGCAGAGGCGAGAAGACGACCGATACGCTTGAACATGCAGGCTCTCCTGATAAATAGGGTGATGTTGAAAAGCTTCAGACTTTGGCCAGTTCCAGACGCGGCTTCTGCCGAACGCGACGGCTTCGTTCGGTGATCATCAGGCTCGCGTCCGCGTCTGCACCGTAGAGGTCATTGAGGAACTGTTTGCTGAGATCCTGCGCCAGGCCATCAAAATGGATCCGCCCGCCCTTGAGGGCCACGGCACGCGGGCAATAGCGCACCGCGTAATCCACCTGATGCAGGGTGACGACGACGGTCTTGCCATCGCTGCGATTGATGTCGGCAAGAATTTCCATGACCCTGCGGGCCGATTCGGGGTCCAGCGAGGCAATCGGTTCGTCGGCAAGGATCACTTCGGCGCGCTGTGTCAAGGCACGAGCAATCGCCACTCGTTGCTGCTGGCCGCCAGACAGGGTCGAAGCCCGCTGGGTGGCAAGATCTGCCAGCCCTACCCTGTCCAGCGCGGCCATCGCACGCTGTTTTTCCTCGCGATTGAACAGCGCCAGACTGCCGCGCCAGCGCGGCATGCGTCCCAGACAACCGAGCAAAACGTTGTCGAGCACACTGAGGCGATTGACCAGATTGAATTGCTGGAAGATATAGCCGATATCGGCGCGCAGACGTCGCACCTGACCGTTGAGACGACCGGACGACTGAACCTCGCGCCCCAGCACCTGAACCTGACCGCCATTGCTGCGATCACAGTACGCCAGGCCGGCAAGATGGCGCAGCAAGGTTGATTTGCCAGAGCCGGAAGCGCCAATCAGCGCAACCATCTCACCCGGTTGTATAGACAATGCAAGGTCAACCAGCGCACTTTTGTGCGAGAAGGTCTTGTTCAGGCCCTGTACATGAATGGCATCGTTCATGAGGCTTCTCGGTCTGCGCACGACCCGGGACAGGTCGTATTCGGTTGTCAACCAAACTGAACCTGTGTTGTTGCAGCCTCATGAACCGTGAGTGACTAGCTGATAACAGTTTGTCGCAGAAGGTGTTGCAGCGTCACGAAATGCATTACCACGCGGAGCGTGGTAACGATCATCATCGTGGTTTGAGCCCTATTTACAGGCCCATCGTAACCTGTACATCACGATGAGCCCTCCGCTTGGTACAGACAGCTGCCGGATCAGATCCGGAAGCTGCCGACCAGTTGCTGCAAGCGGGCAGCCTGCTCTTCCAGCGAGTTGCAGGCGTCCAGGGTCTGGCGCAGGTTGTCGACACCCAGCTGGTTGAGGGTGTTGATATGAGTGATGTCGACATTGATCGACTCCACCACCGAGGTCTGCTCCTCCGTTGCTGCGGCCACCGACTGGTTCATGCCGTTGATCTCTTCGATACGGCGGGTCACGCTGCCCAGGCGCTCGCCAGCGAGGTTGGCGATGCCTACGCTGTCCTCGCTCTGACGCTGGCTTTCAGTCATGTTGACCACTGCCTCACGAGCGCCGACCTGCAGCTCTTCAATCATCTTCTGCACTTGTTGCGCCGAATCCTGAGTGCGGTGCGCAAGGTTACGCACCTCGTCAGCCACCACGGCAAACCCGCGCCCGGCTTCACCGGCACGCGCCGCCTCGATGGCCGCGTTGAGCGCCAGCAGGTTGGTCTGCTGGGAAATGCTGGTGATCACTTCGAGAATCTGCCCGATGTTGGCGGTCTTGCCATTCAGGCTTTCGATGTTCACGCACGACTCGCTGATCTTGCCGGACAGCTCGTTCATGGCCTTGATGGTCTGCTGCACAACGTTCTGGCCGTCGCTGGCCAGGCCGCTCGCATCGCTCGACTGCTGCGAGGTGCGCGCAGCATTCTGGGCGATTTCCTGGGCAGCGGCACCCAATTCGTTGATCGCCGCTGCCACGCTTTCAGTGCGGTTGGCCTGCTGGTCGGAGTTGTCCATCGACGCGTTGGAGACCTTGACCACTTGTGTGGCCACCGCCCCCAGTTGCGCGGCAGTCGAGGCCACTTCGCGGATCGAGGTATGGATACGTTCGACAAAATGGTTGAACGATTGCGCCAGGGCACCGAATTCGTCCTGCGATGTGATGGCCAGACGCTTGGTCAAATCGCCCTCGCCATCGGCGATATCACGCATCGCGCGGCCCATCTGATGCAAGGGTTGCATCAACACCCGGATCAACAGGCCCAGCAGCAGGATGATCACCATCACCACAACCACCATCGCAGTGATGGCCGAGGTACGGAACTCGGTCAACATGGCGTAGGCGGAATCCTGCTCCAGTACCAGTGCCACGTACCAGTTGGCCGTCGAGACACCTTGAACGGGCGTGAAGGAAATGATCTCCGGCTTTTTACCGGAGTCGATTTCACTCACCCCGGCAGCAATTTTCGGAGTGTTGGTCGGGTAGGCTTCACTGATGTTCTTGAGCACCAGTTTGCTGTCCGGGTGCACCAGAATCTTGCCGTCGGCACTGACCAGAAACGCATAACCATGGCCATCAAAGTTCAGCGAGTTGATGATCTTGGTGACGTTGTCCAGAGCGATATCAGCACCGGCCACGCCCACGAACTGATTCTGAAACTTGACCGGTGTGGCCATGGTCATGACCAGCTTGCCGGAAGATGCCGCGATGTAGGGTTCGGTCACAATGGTGCCGGGCGCATTCTGTGCCGCCTTGTACCAGCCACGTGCACGCGGATCGTAGTCAGCGGGGCGATTGGCCGACGGCACCGAGAACATCACGCCATCGGTGCTGCCAAAGTAACTCAACTGAAAACTTTCGCTGTAGGCAGGCAGGCCAATGGCGCGCTGCAACTGTGGCAGCTCCTTGCCATCCGCGGCGACTTGCTGCGACATCGATTGCAGCAATTGCATGCGGCTTTCCAGCCAGGTCTGGATGTTCTGCGTGGTGAGCGTACCCAGTTGTTGCAACTCGGACCTGACGCTGGATTTGAGCGACTGACGTTGTCGATAGTCATTGATGACAATGAACACACTGAACGCGACAACCACAATCAATGCGGCGGCGAGAAGAATTTTCTTGCTGAAACCCAGACTTTTCATAGCGGTTACTTCCACGGCAAAAACCAATAAGGACGATCTCTGAATCGCCAATCAAACTTCCAACTGTGCCGTCCTTTTCACGTAACAACCTACAGGCCGTTCAGCAACCGGAGTCGATACACCAGCACCTGCCATGTCGATCATCAGGCAGGTTCAGGTACCGAAACCTTACAGAGACGCTTGTATCGCCATATCGGCCGCGATGGACGAGTCCTTGATTATTTTTTTCAAAGCGTGCTGAGACCTGTCTCCCACAATCGACGGTGAAACGTGCAGAGCCGGAAAAACTGGCTATGGTGAACTCATCCCCGCCGTGCAGAGGATGGTCTTGCCATGCTGAGTATCGAAAAACTTTTTGACGATTTGCACAGTCTCCCGAGCATCCCCAAAGTGGCTCAGGACCTGATGCTGCAATTTGACAACCCTTCCTCGAACCTGGAAAGCATTGCCCGAAACATCGAGAAAGACCCGGTGATTGCTGCCAAGGTGCTGCGCCTTGCCAACTCGGCGCGGTTTCGCGGCTCGCGAGAATCCTCCAGTATCGAAGACGCGGCCATGCGCCTGGGTTTCAACACCCTGCGCACCCTGGTAATGGCCTCGGCAGTGACCGGCGCGTTCAAAGCCGGGCCGAGTTTTGACCTCAAAGGGTTCTGGCTCAAAAGCTTTCAGGTGGCAGGGATCTGCCGAATGCTGGCGAAACAGACGGGTGTCGACCCAGAAATCGCCTTTACCTGCGGGGTCATGCATAACATCGGCGAACTGCTGATCCAGACCGGCGCCCCCGACGTTGCAGAGCGCTTGAACAACGCAGCCAAGGCCGGTACACCGGGGCGTGCAGCCAACGAAACCCTGCAACTGGGTTTCAGCTACCCGGAAGTAGGCGCAGAGCTGGCCAGTCGCTGGCATCTGCCAGAGCTGATCAAACAGGCTATCGCCTATCAGGCAACACCGCTGAAGGCTCCGGCCGACGCACCGCTGCCAAAGATCGTCGCTCAGGCCATCACCATCTCTGATGCACTGGAAGCCCACGGCGGCGCAACTGCGCAAGCGCAGCAGGCCTGCGGCGGGCCATTGATGGAAGGAGTCGATCTGGACGCACTGTTTGCCGGGCTGCCAGCGGTGCTTGAAGCCGACAAGGCGTTCTCCGACCTGTTGAGCTGAGCCGGCACACTCTCCGCGGCTGCAAGAGCGGTCATGGCGTGAGTGCTTCACCCCATGGCCCTCCTCACTTATCTGTATATCCATACAGATAAAACTTGCCCGTAGCGTATTCAACGTTCATCCTTGCAGCCCTTGCACCGGTAATCGACGACGGTAGTCATGCGGCTGTTTCTTTGCGAAAAACCCTCCCAGGCCAAAGACATTGCGGCTGCGCTCGGCGCGACCCGGCGTGGCGACGGCTGCTGGGTGGGCGCCAATGCCACTGTGACCTGGTGCATCGGCCACTTGCTGGAAACCGCCCCGCCCGACGCCTACGATGCGCGTTACAAACGCTGGGTGCTGGAAGACCTGCCCATCATTCCGGAAAAGTGGAAGATGCTCGTCAAGCCGAGAACTGCCAGCCAGTTCAAGGCAGTCAAGCGATTGCTGGGCGAAGCTCAAGAGCTGGTGATAGCCACCGATGCCGACCGCGAAGGCGAGATGATCGCCCGCGAACTGGTCGAACACTGTCGCTATCGCGGGCCGATTCAGCGTTTGTGGCTGTCGGCACTCGATGACGCCTCCATCCGCAAGGCGCTGGCAGCGCTCAAACCCGGTGCCGATACGTTCAGCCTGTATCACTCGGCACTGGGTCGATCCCGTGCCGACTGGCTGATCGGCATGAACATGAGCCGCCTGTTCACCCTGCTGGGTCGCCAGTCGGGTTATCAGGGCGTATTGCCAGTCGGGCGGGTACAAACCCCGACCCTGCGGCTGGTGGTGGACCGTGATCGCAGCATCGCCAACTTCGTACCGGCACCCTACTGGGCCATTGACGTCAGGCTGTTGCACGACAATCAGGCTTTTATCGCCCAATGGCGCGCACCGTCCGACGCCTGCGACGATCAGGACCGCTGCCTGAATCAGCCGCTGGCGCAACAGGCTGCCGAAGCGATGCGCAGTGCGGCCAGCGCACGGCTGGTCAAGCTGCGCACCGAGCGGATTCGCGAAGTTGCCCCGCTGCCTTTCGATCTGGGCACCCTGCAGGAAATCTGCTCGAAAAAGCTCGGGCTTGGGGCGCAGGAAACCCTTGATATAGCTCAGTCGCTGTATGAAACACACAAGGTCATCACGTACCCGCGCAGCGATTGCGGTTACCTGCCGAACAGTCAGCATGGCGAAGCCGCGGGTATCATCGCAGCGCTGTGCAAGGCAGACCCGACGCTGGCCAGCCTGTCGCCACACCTTGACCCGCAACGCCGATCGCGGGCCTGGAATGACGGCAAAGTGACTGCCCACCACGGCATCATTCCCACTGCTGCCGTGCGCGGCGTCGAGCGTCTGACCGGCAAGCCGCGAGCGGTGTACACCCTGATCAGGGCGCGCTATCTGGCGCAGTTCCTGCCCAACCACGAATACGACCGTACCCAGGCCGACTTCGACTGCGCAGGCCATGCGCTGCGGGCGGTCGGCAAACAAATTGTCGAGCCAGGCTGGAAACGTGCCATGCCCGAGGCACTGGCACCGGCCAAGGGTCGCGAAGCGCCTGCGCCGCAGCCGTTGCCGGCATTGTTCCAGGGCTGCGAGTGCGCCGTCGCTGAGGTCATCCTCAAGGACCTCTGGACCCAACCGCCCAAACCTTTTACCGAAGGCGATCTGATCAAGGCCATGAAAAACGTCGCCAAACTGGTGGAAGACCCGCTGCTCAAGCAAAAGCTCAAGGACACAACCGGCATCGGTACCGAAGCCACCCGCGCCGGCATCATTCAGGGCCTGCTGGACCGTGGCTATCTGACCAAACAGGGCAAGGCACTCTGCGCAGCGCCCGCAGCATTCAGCCTGATCGACGCCGTCCCCCGCGCCATCGCCGACCCAGGCACTACAGCGATCTGGGAACAGGCACTCGACATGGTACAGAGCGGCGAAATGAGCCTTGAAGAGTTCGTCGCCAAACAGGCAGCGTGGATGAGCAAACAGGTCAGCCGCTGCGTCGGCATGCGCATGAGCATCAGCGGCCCGGCCAGCCCGGCAGGCGTTGCGCCGCCCTGGAAGAAAAAACGCAAGACCGCGAAGCGCAGCACTGCTACGTCCTCTGCTGCAACGGGCACTGCGGCGAAAAAACCGCGACGTACAGCCAGACCGGCGGCCAGATGACTGGCTCATATACAACCCGATCAGCCATCGCATAGTCGGGTGTTACACACTCAAGCGTTACAAACAGGTGTTACAACATGTCAGACCGAGAGATCATCGTTCCGCCCACCATGCAGCCGATTATGGACCGAGCAGGCTATGCACCCGCAGTCAGAGTCGGCGACACTCTTTACTGCGCCGGTCAGGTGGGGCGCACACGGGAAATGGAAGTCATCCTCAACCCCGAAGCGCAGTTCATCGCCTGCTGGGAAAACCTGCGCACGGTACTGGCTGAGGGCGGCTGCACGTTCGACGATATAGTCGACATGACGACTTATCACGTAGCCATGAGCGAGCACATGGCGGTGTTTCGTGACGTGAAAAACCGTATATTTCCGCGGGGCCAATGTGCATGGACCTGCATCGGCGTTGCCGAGCTGGCGCATCCCGGGCTGCTGCTGGAAATCAAGTGCATCGCGGTCAGGCGCAGCGCCTGACATCGCGATCAGTGGCTTGAGCGCAACGGGATCTCCTGGCGTGATGACTCTGCCTGAGCGCTGCCCAGACCGACCATTTCGTCGTGAGCCACAGCCTGGGTCAGGAACAGCTTTACATCAGATACCGAAGAAAGCACCTTGCGCGCCTCTTCCACCGAGGCAACGTGCAAGGTTTTGCCAGTCGAGTCTTCCACCGGTACAGACTTGCCGTCCAGTTGTGCATGGAGCACATAGGAACCGCCCTCGATGGAGATCAGATCGAGTTCACGAACCTTTTTATCCTTCGCATGTTTTGTCAGATCTTGAATGTTCAAAGTCACACCTCCGGTGGCGTTCTGAAAATCAGCGCCTTGTAGAAGTGGAGCTTTTACCGGCGCGAACGTTCAGTCGTGTTGCATGCCTTATCGACGCAACAGTAACGCTGCCTCACTTGCCCAGCAACAGCGCCGCGTCGAAGCCCATCCGCAAGTTGCCCCAATGACGCCCTTCAAAAAAGAACGGCACATCGATTTCGGTCATGATCTCGCCGGTATCACGCAGGTAGGTCTGCAATAGAAAACGCTGCTGGTTGCCCGCAGCACGCAAGCCTATCGGGTCGGAGAACATGCGCTTGTTGCGGCACACCGGCAAGTCGACGGCACGGTCGCCGGTTGGTTTCAGTGACACCCAGCTGTTGTTGACCGGGCAGTAACCTTTGTTATCCACGATAAAGGTGACCTTGCCGCCCCGGGTGCCCTTGGTGAGTTTGTCGCACTCTTCCTGACAGACTTGTGCGAAGCGTTCTGTGTAACCGGTCATGTACTGCTTGGGGTCGGTGCCAGGAATCAGCTTGTAGCTCTGATCGAACAGATTGACGCCTTGTTTGTGCAGCTCGGCCAGCCGCACCTGCAGGATGTCCCGGCACTGACTCGCGCGGGTAATGGCAGCGTCCAGTTCGCCATGCCCCAGCACGAAACGCCCCAGCAAGGCCTGAACCTTCTCGGCTACACCGGACAGGTCACGGGTGGCGGTAGCAGAGTGCTGCATACGCTGGTCGATAGCCTGGCTGTCGGAGTAAATTCGCGTCACCCGTTCGTTGATGCCTGTGTTGGTGGTTGCGAACTGCTGGATATGCGCAGCGATGTCGGCCAACTTGTCATTGGTGGACTCGAAATCACCGATCATGCTCTCGAAATGGCCGGATGCGCGCTCTACGACCTGTTGCGTTTCGCGGGCGCTGTGGCTGATCTGAATGGTCTGTTCGTGGGTGGAGCTGACCTCCTGAAGCATCGCGTCGATGTTCCGGGAGATATCGTCAGTGGCTTTACTGACGTTCTGCGCCAGGGTGCGCACCTCATCCGCCACCACAGCAAACCCTCGACCGCTTTCACCGGCCCGCGCCGCTTCGATGGCCGCATTGAGCGCGAGCAGGTTGGTCTGCGAGGATATCTGCTGTATGAGCCCGACAATCGACTTGATGCTTGAAGAACGCTCATTCAAGCCGGATACCAGCCCACCGAATTCATTGAGACTGCTGGATATCTGGCTAATGTTTCCAGTCACCTCCAGCAATTCGGCATAAGAGTCACGCGCCATGCTCAGGTTCTGCGCAGTGGTCGTGGAAATGCCCTGCGTCTGCTGCGAGACGTCCTCAATGCTGCCCACCGCCATATTGCTCTGGTCCATCACCTCTCTGGCGAAACGCGCCTGATCGGTCGCGCTGTCGCTGGAATCACTGATGTTTTTCAGCGAGCGTGCCGATTCGACTGCGATCTGCACCGTCAGCGCCTGAATACTGCTGATAACCTCGCGCTGCTTGGCCAGAAAACGATTGCAGGTACTGGCCAGCACTCGAATTTCGTCATGGGTCAATAATGGCAAGTCACGGGACAGGTCGCCCTCGCCGTTGGCGATTTCTTCGAGTGCGTGAGTCATGAACATCACTGGACGCACAATCAAATGGCGGAAGTACCAGACCATGAAACTGACCATGACCAGCGTAAACAGGGTGCTCAGCAGGATTGCGTTGCTGAGGACATCCAGTTGGCCCTGAATTTTGCCCAATTCGGCCGCATCCAGTTGCGTGCCGTGGAGTTGCAGCATGATGTCAGAGCGGATGTTCAGAGCCACCCAGTACAGCAGCGCGCTGAACAGGACCAGCAGAAAAAGGCTCGAGAGCTTTTTGGTCAGTGTGTCGAAAAACTGCTTTTCGACTGACTCGTATAAGGCCTTTAACGTCTGCATGTCGCTGCTCCTGGGGTGAAAAATGATTCATCCACGAAAATTAACGCTTGTCGGTGCCGAAGATTCAATGGCTGAACCGGCCGATACAGGCCTGTGATGCCCCTGCGCGACTCGACCGGGGGTCGAATGCGCCGGAGAGTACTGCACGCTGAGGCTATTTGATATCAAAGACGGAAACGATCCACCGATTGCGAAAGCTGTCCGGCCATTGCCGAAAGTTCGTCGGTAGTGCTGGCGGTCTGCCCGATGACCCGGCTATTGCCCTCGGACATACTGGCAATCATCTCCACCTGGTGAGCGATTTCGTTACTGGCCAGGCTCTGTTCACCAATGGTGCGAGTGATGTCGTTGACCAGCTGTGTGGTGCTCAACGTGGCCTCCAGTATCTCGCTGATCGAGCGTTGCACTTCGGCGGTGACGGCCATGCCCTTGTCGACCTGGGCAACGCCTGCTTCCATGCTGGTCACCGCCTCGCGGGTACTTTGCTGAATACGAGCGACCATCGCGGTGATTTCCTGGGTCGAGGTGCTGGTGCGCCCCGCCAGATTGCGAACTTCGTCGGCAACTACGGCAAAACCTCGACCCTGCTCGCCAGCGCGTGCAGCTTCAATGGCTGCGTTAAGCGCCAGCAGGTTGGTCTGATCGGCAATGCCCTTGATCACCTGAATAATATTGAAAATTCCTTCCGAGTCCTTGTCCAGCGTACGGATAACCTGCGCCGACAGCTGCGCCGAGCGGGCAATGCTGTCCATGTCACTGACCACCTGATGAATAACCCGGCCACCATTTTTCGCCAGTGTTTCAGCCTGATTTGCCATCTCCAGTGCGTGGCCGGCATGCCGGGTGATTTCTTCGATGCTCGCCGTCATCTCGCTGGTCGCTGCCGACATGGTGCCCGCTGCCGAGCTCTGCTGCCGACTGCTGTCGGCCACTTCATGGCAGCCACTGCTGAGCTGGCGGCTCATACCGCTGACGCCATGCGCGTTGCTGCGCACCACTTCGATCATCCCGCGCAGGTCGCGCTGCATGACCGCCAGACTGCGAATCAGCATGCTGGCCTCATCACGGCCACGGGGCTCGGCGATTGGTTCACTGAGATTGCCGTGAGCAATGCTGTCGGCAATGCGGCTGGCAGAGGCAAGAGGAATCATGATGCTGCGGGTTACCCAGCGGCCCTGAACCAGAAGCAGCAGGATACTGGCCACCAGCACCACAACCAGAGCGATGTTGGCGCTGCGGATTGCCTGACGGGCACCTTCGCCGCTTGCCTTGAAGTTCTCCTCGATCAGGTCGCTGAGACTGGACATCTGCTCTTCCAGTTGCGTGAAGGCGCTGGTGAACGTGCCCAGTTCCTGTTGCGCTCGTTCCGGATTAACCAGAGCCAGACCGACAATACGCTCGCCACTGGCAATATAGGTATCGAGGCTGGGCTTGATCCTGTTCAGCTCCGCCTTGATCGCTTCGGTGATGGGAAGTTTGAGGTTATCGTTCAGCACAGCGCGAAAATGTGCAGCATGCTCATCAAGGGATTTCTGCACCTCTTCACGCGTGCTGTTGCTTTTGCCCAGGCCGACCAGCATTGCCGACAGCACATCGGCACGCAGCGCATCGTGCATCATGTCGGCTTCCAGATGATTGCTGAGCGCGGTCATGCTGACCTCGCTGTCGATCATCGCCGTCTCCGTGCGCGTATTGCCCACATAGTTGACCAGACTGATGATCAGAACCGTCAGCACGCTGGTGCCAATCAACAACAATAGACGTAGCTTTATCGACATCCTGATGTCCCCTGCGATCAGTGAAATAACATGAACTGCGGAGTGCTCTTATTCAGAGCTTATCGACGCCTGTTACCCGTAACTTGAACCCGTTTACAGTTTTTTACTGTATGAGTGCCCGCGAACGATCGATTACCCGGCCTGACGTCGACCTGTAACGCGGCTATGGTGAACTGTAATGAACTCACGCCCACCGCAGGAGCCAACCAAGTGTCTGACAAAAAACCCGCTATCGATCTCACCTACCGACCACGCCTCGCCGACCTCAAGCCACTGCTCCCTTCGGCCGAATTGCTTGCACCGCAACCTCTTGCATCGCCACGCACCACACCGGCGAGCGAATTGCAGAAACGTAAGGGGTATGTCGAGAATTTTCTCGGTGACTTCGTCGTGCCATGGCCCTCGACCGACGCGGAGCTGGCACCGGATGTCTATCCGCTGGACAACGCTGGAAATCGCCTCGATTACACCCACTTTTCAATCACCATGTCCCGCAGTCGGCGTCTTGCTCTGTATGTCGGTGTCAATATCGACGGTGCCAGCAGCGTCGAGGTCAAGCGTGGCAAGGATTCGTGGTCTTTTGATGGCAGGCTGCCTGCCGAGGCGCAGATCGGCGAAAGCCTGTACGCCGACAATCTGCTGGATCGCGGTCATCTGGTCAGGCGTCAGGACCCTAATTGGGGCAAGGAAGCCGAAACGGCCAACAGCGATACCTTTCACTTCACCAACTGCTCACCGCAGATGGCCGCCTTCAATCAGAAGACATGGCTGGAACTTGAGGACTACATCCTTGAGAACACGCGACGCTGGAAATCCCGGGTAACCGTTTTCAGCGGGCCGGTGCTGCGCGAAGACGACCGCAGCTACCGCAACGTCAAGATCCCTTCGGCATTCTGGAAGGTCGTGGCGTTTCTTGGCGACGACGGCAAACCTTCGGCCAGTGCCTACATGATCGACCAGAGCAGCGAGCTGGGTAAGCTGGAGATCGTATTCGGTCCACTCAGAACCTGGCAGCGCAGCGTCCTGCAGATCGAAAAACTCACTGGCATCAGCTTCGGCGACCTGGCCAGCTACGATGGTTTCTCCAACGAAGAGCGCCTGACCGGCACACGCATCGAAGCACAGATTCGCGGGCCGCAGGATATCCGGTTATAGCGCGTTATAGACAAGCCCTGAGATACCGTAGAGTGGGCTTGTGCCCGGAAAGCGTCGAGCTTCCGGGCTAATTGAAACAACGCTGAGCGCTCCGCGTGCGGTTCACTGGAAAGACAGTCAGTCCACACCGCGGCCCTATTCGAACTGCTGGCGATTCTCCGGGGTGATGAGTTTGAAGGGTACCCAAATGACCGGAGATGCCAGTGTTTCGCCACGCGCCATGCTCAGCGCGGCATCTACTGCGCCGTTGGCCTGGCCGACCGCATCCTGAAACACGCTGACGGCCATCTTGCCCTCGGCCATCAGCTTCAAGCCGTCCGGGGTGCCGTCGATGCCGCCCACCAGATAATCCCTGGCATTCTTTCCGGCCTTCTCCAGCCCCATGATCGCACCGATCGCCATTTCGTCGTTGTTAGCCGCGACGATAGAGAAGTCCACACCCTGCTTGACCCAGTCAATCACGATTGTCGCGGCCTGGCTGCGCTCCCAGTTGCCGATTTTCTTCTGCACGACCTTCATGTTCGGGTACTTGGCGACCACCTTTTCCACGTCCTCGGTGCGCATGACCGACGACTTGTTACTCGGATCACCCACCAGAATCACCACGTTACCCTTGTAACCGGCACGACGGGCCAGCTCTTCCATTTGCAAAGTGCCGGACTCCAGTTCGTCAGAGCCGACAAATGCCGTCAGCGCAGGCCACTTGGCAGGTTCCGGATTGCGGTTGACGAATACCAGCGGAACCTTGGCTTCGTTGGCCAGACGCATCATTTCCGCTGCACTTTTGCCGTTCACCATAGCAACAACGATGGCGTCGACTTTCGAATTGACCAGGTTGCGGAATTGACGCATCTGCAACTCCACGTCGTCCTGGCCGTTCTCCATGAAGATGTCGGCATCCAGCAGCGCCACCTGCTTTTCCACGCCGTGGCGCAGAATGGTCTGAAAATTGTCGTTGTACTTGGCCATACCCACGCCGATCAATGGCGTGGCCGCCTGTGCCAGGCCCGCGACCAGCAGGCTTGCACTCAGGGAAATCGATAACCACTGTTTCATGTTCTGACTCCCGGGCATCAAACGCTGAAATGATGGAGCAGCTCGCGCTGATCCCTGGCCATTTTCGACAGGTCCTGACTGCTGCTCGCAGACTGTTCGGCACCGTCGGCGGCCTGCTGGGCAGAATCGTTGATGTGCGTGACCATGCGACTGGTTTCCTGCACCGTTGCGCTTTGCTGCTCGGTGGCAGCTGCGATCTGGATATTCATGTCGCGAATCGTGTCCACCGCCTCACCCATTTCCACCAGCAACTGGTCGGCACCGGAAGCCAGCGTCACGCAATGATTGGACTGGATCTGGCTTTCGTTCATCACCTGCACAGCCGAGTGGATCTTGCTCTGCATCTGGCCGATCATTTCCTGAATCTCGCTGGTCGAGGTCTGGGTGCGACTGGCCAGCGAGCGTACTTCATCGGCCACCACCGCAAAGCCCCTGCCCTGCTCGCCAGCGCGTGCCGCTTCGATGGCCGCGTTGAGCGCCAGCAGGTTGGTCTGCTCGGCAATGGTACGAATGGCATCGACAATACCGTCAATGTTTTGCCCGTACTTCTGCAACTCGTCGGTGACCGCAGACGCCTTGTTGACCTGTTCAGCCTGCTGACGAATGTTGACGATGGTTTCAGCCACGCGCTTCTGCACCTTGTCGGTCAGTTCGCTGGTGCTGTCCACCGCTCCACGCGTGTCCTGAGCACGACGGGCCACTTCTTCCACGGTGCTTTCCATTTCATTCATGGCCGACGCGGCAGAATTGAGACGGTCTTTCTGCTCGTCGACCACGCGGGTAGTCTGCTCACTGATCTGGGCGTTCTGACTGGCAGTCAACGCCAGGGTGTCGGCAGAGCCGATCAACTGCCGAAACGTCTGTTGCAACGACTGGGTGAACTCATTGAGGTAACCGCCCAGCTCGCCGAACTCGTCGCGACGGCTGACATCGAAACGCACCCGCATGTCGCCGCTGGTGAGGGTCTTGAGCACCTCGCGAAACGCCGCCAATGGACGCCGAAGGCTGAACGCGACCCAGGTACCGATGACTGCCGCTGCAACTACCGCCAGCAGGCAAGCGATCAACAGCAGGCTGAGGCTGGTGGCGATGGTCGAATCCGCACCCGCCTTGGCCTCGTTGGCCACCGCCAGTGACTGATTACCGAACTCGCCGATCTTGTCCAGTGTTGCCTGAAGCCGGGTTTCCGCCGCCTGGCGCTGTTTACCAACCTGCTCGGCGAGCGCCGCCTCCTGCCTGTAGGCCTGATAAACGCCGTCACTGCCGGTGAGGTCGTTGAGCAGGCGGTTGACCATCACACCAGCGATACGACCGCCGCGTGGATCTACTGCCTTGAGTTCGCGCGCCCGAGTACTGATTACCTCATCCTGCAGGTTGAGCACACGCTGCAAGGTCTGGATATCCGGCGTCGCCGCGTGGGCAGCCAGCCCCTCGTAGGATTTGCCGACTTCCAGCAACAGCTTTTCACCTGCGGCCACGTTATCCGCAGCCCCTGCACTGCGCTCGCGGGCAATGTAATCACGAAGATAACCGGTCAGTTGGGCGCCCTGGCTGCTGCTGTAGCCCTGCAATACCCGGCTCTGGAGTGACCGCAAAACGTGCTGTCGATGGCTGGCAATCAGGGTCTGCGCCTGTTCGGCATAAGCCGCGCTCAACTGACGCTGCTGATTCAGGTTGTCGCGCAGTTCAGCGCGGTCGCCGATGTAGGCAGGCGTGCTGTCCAGCAACTGATTGAACCGGGCCATGCTGTCGTTAAAGGGCTGCTTGCCATCGTCAATCTGCTTGGGGTCAGTGCTGACCAGAATCCCGAGCAGTGCCTGATTGGCGCGCAACACATGTACATAAAGCTCGCTCGCCGCCCTGCTCAAGGGTGCCGACTGCCCGGTAATGATGCTGATCCGGTCGCTTATGGAATGGGTGCTTTGGTAGCTGATACCTGCCATGGCGAGCAGCAGCACAACCAGCACGGCAAACCCACCGATCACTCGCTGAAGAATGGTCATGGCTATCCTCTTTTATTTTTATTGCGCCGAATCTGATCCGGGCCTGCGTAGAGAACGTCAGTCCGGAAAATGATCGGAGCTCAAGAGAGAATGTCGGCCGGGCGGAAGGCGACTTGAGGCATGGTTCACATTATCTTTATCGAAAAAAGGGCCGCCTGACCTGAAAGATCACGCAGCCCTCTGACTACCCCAATGGAGATCAGCGGAAATGACGCGCTACCGCCTCCGGTGCATCAGGCACATCCATGTTGATCCTGCGCCATGCGGCCTGGGCGAAGCTGTACACCGAAAACGCGATCAGACCCAGCGCCACGATCAGTAGCACCAGACCACCGGCAGGCAGATCCTGCAAACCGTTGAGCGCATCCTTCATGCCCGGCGGGTGCATGGCCTGATAGCTGGAACCGCTTACGGCCAGCAACACTGCAATTTCGATAAACGCCACGCCGCGGGCGATCAGCCCGAAGCGCGACACTGGACGCACATATTTCATGACGTCTTCATCAGCCTCGAAATACTTCTCGAAAGACGCCTTGTAGCCCTTGATGATATGCACAATGCCCAGCGCCAGTGGCACCAGTGCCACGACGTAGACCAGCAGGTTGGAGTGATCCCAGGACAGAAGCGTTGCCAGCAGGTCCTTGGCCTGACCACCACCCGATGAGCCACCGGAGCTCTTGAGCCCGCTTACCAGCAGGCCCAGCGCGAAAAACGCCAATGCCCCATAAGTAAAGCCGCCCACCAGAAGACCGCCACGAATCACCAGCCCCTTGAGTTCGCGGCCATGATGGTCCACATCACGCGTGGCCTGCAGCACACGCCATGCGGCGAACGCCAGTAGACCGACAATTACCACCCCGACCAGCACGCTGCCGAACGGCTGGCTCAACAGGGCTTCAAGACTGCTGTGGCTGTCGGCAGGCTGTGAAGATCCCTGCGCCGCCAGTACCGCGAACAAACCAATAATCAGATAAACAACACCACGGGCGGCATAACCGCCTCGTGCAAGTAGAACAAGGCCGCGTTGCGCCGACATAAATAACTATCCCTGAGAGTAATTACAGGAACAGACCCGGCATGTTCACAGGGGTTCGACCCGATTGACGGCGTGCGCACATTGCACGCCGTCAATGGGCTCATGACCCTTCAGGCAAACGTGGCGCCTCGCGTATTCACGAACACCGAGTAAAGTGAATGGCTGCTGGCCATGAACAGCCGATTGCCCTCTCGCCCGCCAAAGCAGACATTGGCGCAGCGTTCGGGCAGGCTGATGTGGCCGATGGCCTTGCCTTGGGGGTTGAACACTCGCACGCCGTCGAGTTTCTCCATATCCGCCTTCGGATCACCGTTACCTCCCCAGCCGCACCACAAGTTGCCGCTTTCGTCGCATTTGATGCCGTCGATGGCCGCGTAGTCCAGACCTTCGATGTGTTTACGCCGCTCGCCCAGCGTGCCATCTTCGTTGACCGCTATCGCCCAGATGAGGCCGTGGGGTTTGGCGCGCCCTTCGACCACATACAAGGTTTTCTCGTCCGGCGAGAAGCACAAACCATTTGGACCTGCCAGATCATCGATAACCCTGGAGACCTTGCCGTTCGACGGGTCTATGCGATAGACGCCGAAGGGTTGCTCCTGCTTGACCTTTTGACCTTCATAGTTGCTTTCGGCCTGGAAGGTAGGATCTGTGAACCAGATAGACCCATCGCGTTTGCAGGCGATGTCGTTGGGCGAATTGAAAGGCTTGCCCTCGAAACTGTCGGCCAGCACGGTAATACGACCGTTGTATTCGGTACGCGTCACCCGCCGTCCTTCGGTGGTGGTGCTCGACCCCTCACAGACCAGCAGCCTGCCCTGGCGATCGCGGCACATGCCATTGGAAAAGTTCGAATGCTCGCGGTACACCGACAGCTGACCCGTTACCTCGTCCCAGCGCATGATCCTATTGTTGGCGATATCGCTGACCAGCAAGTAGCGACCGTCTCCAATCCACACCGGCCCTTCGGCCCAGCGCATGCCGCTGGCCAGCTTCTCGACGCTGGCATTGAATATTCGTATTTGGGTAAAGCTGTCATCCAGAACACTGACCAATGGGTCGGGGTAGCGCTGGGTCAACGGCTGAGCGCTGGAAAGACGCGGCAATGCGCCAATGGCGGCGACCGTGGCCGAAACAGCCAGTGATTGTTTCAGGAAGCCTCTACGGCTTTGGTCTGCGGTGGTGGTTAGGGGTGAGAAATCCATGGTGCGTCTCCTTGTTGTTATTTTTGGAACGGCGCCCGCCTTGCAGCCGCAAGGCATCCTACAAGATATCTTCAGTCACGACAGGGCTCTGGTAAACCTCCAATTCCCATGCCCTGCGTTTATCACCTTACTGATCTGAATCGACAAAGAGTTTTAGCCGCACCCCGTACAATAAATGTTGACGGCACCAACATCACCAATACCATTATGACAAGAAGCATGAACTCTCCATTTTCTCCGCCGATTATACCCAAAGCACTTGCAGCCGAAACATGCATATCGAGGCCTGTTTCAGTTTGAAGCAGCCAGCCCATCAGGCCTAGCGCGACAAGCCATTTAGTGAGCAGCGCAGCCAACACTAAAATTAGCGTGCTCTTTGTGATGAGCTTCATTATTTTTTTCATTGAGATATCTTCACTATTCGCTAAAAGCAGACACATCTATTACGCCATAGTACTTCAGATTCGTCCCCGGAAGAATTTCGCCATGCTGACTGCGAAGAAAATTTTTAAGCTCATCGAATCCAATCTGAGAGTTAAGAGTGATACAGCCTTGGCTTATACCACGCGGCCCAACGGGATGAAGCCTAAACGCGCCTCGTCTTATGTTATCAATGGTTGTCTGATCATCAACCTCTCCATCATCTCTGTAAAGACCAAACCACTCCCCCCTATCTGTACCAGCTAAAAAGTCCTGTATAGGCTCTTTAATCCAACCAAGACTACCCCCACTTTGCCGATCAACAATAAAATATCGACCAACTGGAATTGCACCCTTTCCCTCCACAGACTGATACTTCGGACTGTTGACAAAAAGGACGCCCATACCCGAGAAAGCTTCATAGGTAGCTTGCCCGCAACGCAAATTGCTTACAGGCTCACCATTTAAAGAAAAACTGCAGTATGCGATATTAGGATTATTGGTATTTCCAGACATGCGACGCCCGTCCCTTGCCAAAATTAAGCGTAAACCTTATTTTTTATACCATCCCATCCGCCAACAACTTGCCCGCCACCTTGACCGTCGGAGCGCTTTTGCTGAGTATAAAGCATTTTTATTCGCCCATAATTAAGGCGTATAGTTTCGGTTGGAAAACCATTCTCTACCGAACCATTACCATTGAGAGATACCGACGAAAGTATAACCTCTTCAAGTTTAATCTCTAGGTATTTTATTTTTTCCGACCCCGCACGATTTACAGCAATAGTAACCTCTTTAAAATGCTTTCCACTACAGCAGGCCTCATGAAGCTTAGGTGTAGACTTATCCACAGCCTTACGAAAGAAAAAATCGCTCATACTGGCTCGACCACTGCTTGCACCGCCGGCACTTGTTGCAGTCGCTGACGCTGACGCTGACGCTGACTGGCTGGCACCAACATCGAAATCAGAAAGTTCGATCCAATCTTTAAATACCGCATCAAGAGATTCGCCCGGAATACCCTCAATCTGCATATAAGTGTCAAGCGCCATAGTAAAAACCCCTATCAAAACGAAGAAAACCCTTTACTAACTGAGTCTTGTGATTTTGAAAGCCACTGATTAACCGCGTCAGAATCGTAAGCATTCATGCATCAAGTAAAAGACTACATGAGCATACTCGCCAAAACCATCATCTTTATCTGAAGATGATGAAGGAATGATCGTCAAAAAAAGTTTAAATACAAACATCGATTTTTTTGCGTGCCGCATTCGAACTGGTTAAGTTACCTGTCAGCACGGTATCCAAAAAAATCATGATTGCTCGGTACTGCGAAGCTGCCGACAATTCAGGTATCGTACGCAGCTATCCCTTTTACTGCCCGAGCACACCAGATGCCCTCAAGCAAACGCGAGCAGGCCCGCACTGAGCGCCAGCTTGTTACAGCGCTGACGCATGCCTGTGAAACGGCCAAAACGGAAATGCCCGGTTTCTGCTGGCTGACTCACGAAGTTGATTACGCAGCCTTCCCTGCCAGCTTGCAGGTGGTATGGGTGTTCGACACGCTGGCCGACAAGAACGCTGCGCTGGCGCGCGGGCTGGTGGAGCGGATGATCGGTCTGACGGTTGAGGCACTTGACGATGCACAGGTTAGCCTGTCGAATGCAGCTGCTCATGTGCATGTCGACTGCGAAGAGCAGTGCCTGCGCGAGAACGGTGGCGACTGGCAGCAGCGTATCAAGCGCAAATACGCCAGGCGGAGTTGATATGGCAAAAGACATTGAAAACCCGTGCATTTCCGTGTGCCAGCTCAGCGGCGATCTGTGCGTGAGCTGCGGGCGTACCAAGGACGATATCCGCAAGTGGAAACGCATGAAACGTCCGGAAAAGATGGCCGCCGTGCAACGTGCCACACAGCGAATGAAAAGCCTGCAGAAAAAGAACGTGTGAAACCGAAAATTTCATCTTCGGTGCGGAAACTTCTTTAAAACGGCCCCGGTCAGTATTACCCGTGACTCGGCTACCTGGAGTCTGACGAATTACGGGAAATCCGCTCTTGGCCAGTCATGCAGATCGCCGCAACACCCTTTCACTGGATAGCCTGAATTTCTTCCTCGCCGATGTGCGTGACGGCCTGGGGCCTTACCTGGCGATCTATCTATTGGCCGTGCATAAATGGGACCCGGCCAGCATAGGCGTGGTGATGACCATCGCAGGTATCGCCGGGCTGCTGACCCAAACCCCTGCTGGCGCGCTTATCGACCGGACGCCTTACAAGCGCGCCATGATTGGTGTGGCGGCGCTGCTGGTGACCCTGAGCTGCCTGATTCTGCCTTTCACTTCGTCCTTCTCGGTCGTCGCCCTGACCCAGGCGCTGAGCAGCATCGCGTCCTCGGTGTTCGCACCGGCCATCGCGGCCATCTCTCTGGGCATAACCGGGCCGAAAGCCTTTACCCGCCGTACCGGACGCAATGAAACATTCAACCATGCCGGTAATGCCTGCGCAGCCCTGTTAGCGGGCGGCTTTGCCTACCTCTTCGGGCCTATTGCGGTGTTCTATCTGATGGCAGCGATGGCCCTGGCGAGTGTTGTCGCGATCAGCTTCGTTTCTGCCGATGCCATTGACCACGACGTCGCCCGGGGTTTTGATGCGAACCACGACTCTCACGGTGCTCAGCCTTCCGGACTTGCTACGTTGCTGAGCAACAAGCCGCTGCTGCTGTTCGGCATCTGTTGCGCACTGTTCCATCTGGCCAACGCGGCCATGTTGCCACTGGTCAGTCAGAAGCTTTCGCAAATCAATATGCAGATGGCGACACCGCTGACCTCGGCGTGCATCGTCGCAGCCCAGCTGGTCATGGTGCCAGCCGCGCTGCTGGTGGGGATGAAAGCGGATGACTGGGGACGCAAGCCGCTGCTGCTGGCAGGCTTTCTGATTCTGCCGATTCGTGGTGTGCTTTACACCCTGTCAGACGACCCCTACTGGCTGGTGGCGGTGCAGATGCTCGACGGCATTGGTGCCGGCCTGTTCGGCGCGCTGTTTCCATTGATGGTCAAGGACCTCACTCAAGGCAGCGGACGTTTCAATGTAAGCCTCGGGGCACTGTCCACTCTGTTCGGACTGGGCGCGGCGCTGAGCAACGGCCTGGCCGGTTTCGTGGTACATGCAGCAGGCTACAGCGCTGCGTTTCTGACCCTCGCGGGTGTGGCGGCGGCGGCGTTTTGCCTGTTGCTGGTGGCCGTACCGGAGACACTTTCACGTTCGAATAATGAACCTGACCTCAAACCTGACCACGCGGTGAGCACGTAAATCTGTTTACGCCACCCGAACCTGCCAGCCTTCGCGCTGGCAGGTCACGATGACCAGCCCGCTTCCTGCGCCCTGCATCCCGCCTATCCAGCGCCCTGCCCCGTCCCATAGGCCGCTGCGGCCTGCTGACTCCCAGCCGCCAGTCGGTGCTCCGTGATTGGCCACCAGCACCGGCAGGTTATGACGTCGGGCATGCCCCGCGAGCAGCTCTGCATCCTGCGCATAGCCACCCGGCGAAATCAGCACGCTCGCTGCATACACCCAGGCGCCACCTGCTGCCATACGCTGCACATGCGCAGGCTGCGTGAAGTCGGCACACACGCATAGGCCGATCTGTTGCTGATCAATGGGCAGATAGCAGTCTTTGTCTCCAGCACTGAACACCTTGTCCTCACCGGGATGCAGGTATTGCTTGGCATAGGTAGTGACGTCGCCGTCAGCGGTGAAGGTCAGCGCACCAATCAGGATGCTGTCATTTGCTCCTTTGAGCGGTACGCCAATGGTGGTCACCAGGCGCAGCTTCATGGCCAACGCCTTAATCGGCTCAAGACGGGCGTCGTCCGCATGCAACGCCAGCGCTCGGGCCAGATCGGGTTCGTAGCCTGTCAATGAGAGCTCGGGAAACAGCAGGTAACTGGCCCCAAGATCAGCGGCGCGCTGCATGAACGCGAGGTGCCCGGCGAGGTTCTGTTCGATATCGCCCCTTGCAGAGCAGAACTGAGCAACAGCGAGTATCGGAAACTTCATGGACTCTCCTGAGAACACAGTGGTGACAAGTCGGACATTATCTAACACGCGCTGCCCGGTTCACACCTGGTTACATTTTCAACCACGACCAATGTTGTACGACGTCTTATCTTAGCTGGCAGTGAATGACATCTCATTACAATAAAAACGGAGATTCAACGCATGCCTCATACCCCGTCTCTCAAAGAAACAGCTACACCCGCCAGCGAACCTCGTCTCAAAAAACTCGCCAAACTGCTCGGCCCCGGCATCATCGCGGTACTGTCCTGGCTGGGCGCGGGTGATCTGATCACATCGTCGGTGGCAGGTGCCAGTTATGGCTACGCCATGATGTGGGTGCTGGCGATTTCGCTGTTGCTCAGGTTCCTGATCGTCAACATCATTGCCCGCTTCCAGCTCTGCAATAACCAAGGCATGACCATTCTGCAGGGCTATGCGCAACTGCATCCGCTGTTTGCCTGGTTCATGCTGGGCTACGCGTTGTTGATGGGCCATCTGATCAACGCCTACATGATCAAGGGTGCCGGTGAAGCGCTTGCCATGCTGCTGCACATCAATCAGCCGTTGCTCTGCTCGGTTGCGGTGGTGATCGCCGTATGGCTGCTGGTGGGACGCAATATCTACACGATGATCGAAGGCGTCATGAAGGTATTGCTGGCAATCATGACCCTGGCGTTTCTTACCCTGGCGATCATGTCCGGTCCGGATGTCAGCGGCATCATCAAAGGCACTATCGGTTTCAGCATTCCACCCGATGAAGGCGTGCATGGGGCGCTGCTGGTGGCGGTCTCGGTGATCGGTGCCGTAGCCGGCTCCATCGCCAACTTCGTCCACCCTTACGTGATGCGTGAAAAAGGCTGGACCGGCCCCGAGCACAAACGTATTCAGCGCAACGATCTGCTGTTCGCCGTGATCGTCGGCATTATCATCAACCTGGCCATCTGGGTGGTGGGCGTCGAAATTTTGCGACCCAACGGTATTCAGGTGAACACCCTGGCTGATCTGGGCAAGGCGCTGGAGATATTCTTCGGCCCGCTGGGCTGGTACATCTTCTTCATCGGTGTGTTCGCCACGCTGTTTGCCAGTATTTCCGGCAAAACCACCGCCTTCCCGATGCTGATCACCGATGCCTTCCAGCACATTCGCCCGAAGCGTCGCGAACGCTACGGCAAAGTGTTCCACAACGACCCGATGCACAAATGGTTCATGCTGTTCATTCTGGTCACCCCGCTGATCTGGTCGCTGCCCGGCATGCCGGACTTCGTGACCCTGACGCTGGGCGTCAACGCACTGAACATCGTGGGGCTACCGGTCATCTCGCTGGGGCTGCTGATCATGTCCAATCAGAAGTCGCTGCTGAGCAAGGAATACCGCAACAACTGGTTCGAGAACATTGCGCTGACCTTTGCGACCGGACTGGCCTTGTGGGTGGCGTTTCAACTGGGGACAGAGTTGCTCGCCTGAGCAGATAGAACGCTACATGTGCGCGGAATAAACCGTCTTCGAGTCCATTTCCGTCCATGGAAATGGACTCGGTTTCAGTATCGAATCTTCCCCCTACCTCAAACCCTACCCTCACGCGTCAGGCTCCTGTCGATGGGTACAACTGTCACATCCCGCCAAAAACAAACAGAAATAATTCTCAACGGAGATGTTATATTGTATCTATTATCATCAGGAAGTCTCACATGTCGTCTCGTAGAATCGCGTCTCTGGCAGGCTTGGCAATCGGGGTTTTTGGCAATACCGGCTATGCGGAGGAACATCCGCAAACCATTGAACTGGAAAGCGTCAACGTAACCTCCGACTATCAGTACGAGACAGCCACCAGCCCGGTTCAGGGCTATCGCGCTACCCGTTCGGCCACCGCCACCAAAACCGATACCGCCATCCAGGACATTCCGCAGTCGATCAGCGTAGTGCCCGCTTCGGTGCTCAAGGACCTGGGCAGTAACAGTGTCGAGCGCGCGCTTGAGTTTGCCGGGGGCGTGTCGAAGCAAAACAACTTCGGAGGCCTGACGCTCTACGAATACAGCATCCGCGGCTTCACCACCTCCGAATTCTACAAGGACGGCTTCAGCGCCAACCGCGGCTACCCTGCCACGCCGGATGCCGCCAACATCGAGCGTATTGAAGTGCTCAAAGGCCCCGCTGCCAGTCTGTATGGCCGTGGCGACCCTGGCGGGACGGTCAACATTGTCACTAAAAAACCCCAGCGTGAAGCATTCACCACCCTGCAAACCAGTGCGGGCAGCTGGGATCGCTATCGCACCGCACTGGATGTCAACACACCGCTGGATGAGGAACGCAGGCTGCTGTCTCGTGTCAATCTGGCCGTCGAAGACAACAACAGCTTTCGTGACCATGTCGAAAGCAAGCGGGTCTTCCTCGCCCCCTCATTCAGTTGGCAGTTGAACCCCGACACCAGTCTGTTGGTGGAAACCGAGTTCGTGCGGCAGACATCGACTTTCGACCGGGGTGTGGTCGCCCCCAACAATAAATGGAGTGGCGTGTCCCGCTCGACCTTCCTCGGCGAACCGGACGACGACATCGACAATGACAACAACATGGTTCAGTTTGCCATTGACCATCAACTCAGTGATGTGTGGTCGCTGCGTCTGGCCAGCCACTACAAGCAAGGCGAAATGTCAGGTTTTGCCAGCGAGGCACGCCCCCTGAATGCCGACGGTCGTACCGTCAACCGTCGTTACCGCGAACGCGACAACAACTGGCACGACAGCATCACCCAACTGGAATTGCGCGGCCATTTCGACGCGATCGGTCTGGAGCACGAAGTGCTGATCGGCACCGAATACGAGAATTACCGCAAGAACGAGCGGGTGACCACCATTGCAGGCAGCCCCTATGCCATCGACATCTACAACCCGGTGTATGGCCAGCCGAAACCCAATGGCGCGCGTTCCGGCACTGATTTCTACGAGCACATTGAAAGCCGTGCGCTGAACCTGCAGGACCAGATTGTCTTTACCGACAAGCTGCGCGGGATGATCGGCGCGCGCTACGAGCACTTCGATCAACAGGTCGATGACTTCACTACCAATGCTACCTCCGGGCAGCGTCACGACGCGTTCACCCAGCGCGCCGGGCTGCTTTATCAGCTCACACCGCAGGTTGGCCTGTTCGCCAACGCATCCACCTCGTTCAAGCCGAACAATGGTCTGGACGCCGCCGGCAAAACCTTCGACCCGGAAGAAGGCATCGGTTATGAGGCCGGGATCAAGAGCGAACTGTTCGACAACCGCCTGAGCACCACCCTCGCCGCCTTCCACATAGAAAAGGAAAACGTTCTGGCCCTGGACCCGGGCACCGACACCAATCGCGCCGTGGGCAAGGCTCGCAGCCAGGGTTTCGACATGCAATTCACCGGACAAATCACTGACGCGGTGCGGATCATCGGAGCATTCGCCTACATTGATGCCGAAGTCACCAAGGGCGACCGGACCATCCCGGCAGGCAGTCGCATCCTCGGGGTCGCCAAACACAGTGGCAGCCTGTTGAGCGTCTATGAATTTCAGGAAGGCGTATTGCGCGGTTCGGACGTGGGCGCGGCATATACCTACGTCGGCGATCGTTCCGGCCAGTCCGGCACCGACTTCGAGCTGCCGGCCTACCAGACCGTCGACCTGCTGGCTCACTATAAAGCCAGCGAGAACGTGACAGTGGGCTTGAACCTCAACAACATTTTCGATGAAAAATACTACGAGCGCTCCTACAGCAATTACTGGGTCGCGCCCGGCGAACCGCGTAACTTTACGGTCAGCCTGACACTCGGCCTTTGACTCCTGTAACCCTCGCTTCACAACAATAAGGATGCACCATGCTGTCAACAAAACCTTTCATGGCCTTGGGCCTGCTCGGCGCATTGTTCGCCAGTCAAGTAAACGCACACGGCCTGTGGACCGAACAGCGGCGCGGCAATATAGAGGTGGTCTACGGTCATGGTGCGGAAGACAACGCGTTCAAAGCGCAAAAAGTCAGCGGCGCATGGGCGTATGACCAGCAGGGCAAAATGATCCCGGTGACGGTACAACGCCTTGAGGATCACGCGCGACTGGTGCCGCTCAAGCCGCCCGCCGTGATGACGGTGGCGCTGGACAACGGCATGTGGACACGCAACGCCGAGAAAAAGTGGATCAACGAAGGCCGCAGCAAAGTGCCCAATGGCACCGACTCGATTCATACCTTCAAATACAGCGTGGCAATCTACGCAGAAGACGCGCACCTGCCCTCGTTCAGCAAATTGAATTTTGTGATCGTGCCACAGGCTGATCCATTGAAGGTCGGGGTTGGCAAACCCTTACCGGTACGCGTACTGATCGACGGCAAACCCGCCGCCGGTATCAAGCTGATCGGCGATTACCGCAGCGCACCAGACGTGGTCAGCGCCGAAACCGACGCCCAGGGCCTGGCCAGCGTGATCGTGCGCAACGAAGGGCTGAATATCATCGCTGCCGAGGTCACGCAGCCGGTCAAGGATAATGTCGATATCGCCGAGCGCGGCTTGTTTACCTCATTAACGTTTGTCGGTGAGGCGCATCACGACTGACCCTTACTGCTTCCTGAAAACGCCCGCCCTGGGCGTTTTCTGCCTCACGGCAACTGAAAAAAAGGCACCGGCTCCCCACCACGCCAACTCCCCATATTCCCTTTAGTAAACAAAGTTTCCAGAAACCTCTGGACGCTGCTTTTCCTTTCGCCTATAAAACAGCCTTCAAGAATATTAAATTCCTGTAGAGAATTTTATTCGCCACTCAAAAACCTCTGTATCTGACTTTTGCCCCCTTTGCCGAGCTGCCGCCCTATTCCAGAGGACAAGCCATGCAACACGAGAAGAACCATTTCATCCTGAAGATCAGCTGCCCGGCGACCTCCGGCATTGTCGCGGCAGTGGCTTCCTGCTTGGCTGGCAACGGCTGCTACATCGGTGAAATGGCCCAGTTCGACGATGAGTACAGCGGCACCTTTTTCATGCGCGCAGTGTTTCGCTTCAACGACGGTCACGACGGCGACATCCAGCAGTTGAAAACCGGTTTCGATGTGGTGGCCAAAGACTTCGCCATGCAGTGGGAACTGCATGACACGCGTCGCCCGATGCGCGTTTTGTTGATGGTCAGCAAGTTCGATCACTGCCTGACAGACCTGCTGTACCGCTACCACAAGGGGGAAATGGACATGACCATCACCGCCATTGTGTCCAACCACTTGGACTTGCGGCCGATGGCCGAGCGGGAAGGCATTCGTTTCATTTACCTGCCTGTGAGTAAAGAAACCAAGGCTGCGCAGGAAGCTGCGCTGATGAAGGTGGTCGACGAAACCGGTACCGAACTGGTGGTGCTGGCGCGCTACATGCAGATTCTCTCCGACGACCTGTGCAAGCAACTGGCGGGTCGGGCAATCAATATTCATCACTCGTTTCTGCCAGGTTTCAAGGGCGCCAAGCCGTATCACCAGGCTTATGAGCGCGGCGTGAAATTGATCGGTGCCACTGCGCATTACGTCACCAGCGACCTGGACGAAGGCCCGATCATCGAGCAGGAAGTGCAGCGTGTCGATCACGTCTACCTGCCTGAAGATCTGGTCGCAGCAGGCCGTAACAACGAAACCATCGCGCTGTCGCGGGCAGTCAAGTACCACCTTGAGCATCGGGTGTTTCTCAACACTGACCGAACGGTGATCTTCCGATGAGCGCGCGCATCATCGATGGCAAGGCAGCCGCCGCTCGTGTTCTGGAACAAGTCAGCACCGAAGTGAAAATCTTGAAGGCCGACGGCATCGAACCGGCACTGGCGGTCATTCTGGTCGGTAACGACCCGGCCAGTGAGGTGTATGTGCGCAACAAGATCCTGCGCGCCGAGGAAGCAGGCATTCGTTCGCTGGAGCACCGCCTGCCTGCCAAGAGCAGCCAGGCACAGGTGCTGGCGCTGATTGCCGAACTGAACGCCGACGACTCGGTAAACGGCATCCTGCTGCAACTGCCACTGCCGTCGCACATGGAAGAAGCCCGCGCCTTGCAGGCCATTGATCCGGGCAAGGACGTCGATGGCTTTCACAGTGAAAACGTGGGCGGCCTCAGCCAGGGACGCAGCGTACTGACGCCCTGCACGCCCAGCGGCTGCATGCACTTGCTTGAAGAGACCTGCGGCGATCTGAGCGGCAAGCATGCGGTGGTAATCGGTCGTTCCAACATCGTCGGCAAACCCATGGCCGCCCTGCTGCTGCAAGCGCACTGCTCGGTGACGGTGGTGCATTCGCGCAGTAATGACGCCAGGGCCTTGTGTCAGTTGGCCGACATCGTCGTGGCAGCGGTTGGCCGCCCGCGCCTGATAGATGCCAGCTGGCTCAAGCGCGGCGCGGTGGTGATCGATGTCGGTATCAACCGCATCGAGGATCAAGGCCGCAGCCGCCTGGTGGGCGATGTCGATTTCGACAACGCCCTGAGCGTGGCTTCTGCCATCACACCGGTACCCGGTGGCGTCGGGCCGATGACCATCGCCTTTCTGATGAAAAACACAGTGACTGCTGCTAGGCAGCAAGCCCTCGCACAGCGCAGCCAATCGGAGGCCGTATGCCTTTCAACCTGTTGAAATACGGGCTCAGCCCGGAGTATCCGGTCGAGGTGGATCTGCCTGCGCCCAAGGAACTCAAGCCTTCCTACGACGTGGTGATCATCGGCGGCGGTGGTCATGGCCTGGCGACCGCGTACTACCTGTCGAAATACCACAGCATCACCAATATAGCCGTGCTGGAAAAAGGCTATCTGGGCGGCGGCAACACGGCGCGCAACACGGCGGTTATCCGCTCCAATTACCTGACCAGCGAAGGCGTGAAGTTCTATGCCGAGTCGGTGAAGATGTTTCAGGGCCTGTCCAACGAGTTCGACTTCAACATCATGTATTCGGAGCGCGGCCAGCTAACCCTCGCGCATACCGACGCCACCGTACGCTCGTTCCGTCAGCGCGCCGAGGTCAACAAGCATTTCGGCGGCCGCACCGAAATGATCGACCGCCAGCAGATCCGCGAACTGGTGCCGAGCCTCAATCTGGACCCTGGCCATCTGCCGGTGCTCGCGGGCCTGTGGCATATCGACGGCGGCACCGCACGTCATGACGCGGTGGCCTGGGGCTATGCCAAACAGGCGGCCAAGCGCGGCGTCGAGATTCATCAACTGACCGAAGTGCAGGAACTGGTAATCGAGAATGGCGCCATCACTGCTGTGAAAACCAATCGCGGCACCATCCAGTGCGGTTGCGCCGTACAGGCGGTCGCGGGCATGAGTTCGCAGATGATGAAAAAGGCCGGCATTCGCTCACCGATCCAGACCTTCCCGCTGCAAGCGATGGTCACTCAACCCTTCAAACCGTTCCTCGACCCGTTGGTGAGCTCGTCTGCCCTGCACTGCTATGTCCAGCAGACCAGTCGTGGCGAGGTGGTGTTTGGCGGCGGCTCGGACCCGTATCCGCTGTTCAACACGCGCTCGACGCTGGACCTCAAGGAAAGCCTGCTGGCACACGCCATCGAGATGTTTCCGTTTCTGGCCAACGCCAAATTGATGCGCCAGTGGGCCGGAATCACCGACATGACCCCGGACTACAGCCCGATCATGGGGCTTTCGCCGGTCAAGAATTATTACCTGGACGCAGGCTGGGGCACCTGGGGCTTCAAGGCGACGCCGATCTGCGGCAAGACCATGGCCGAACTGGTGGCCAGTGGCGGCAAGGTGCCCGAGTTGATCAGGCCATTCGCGCTGGAACGCTTCTCGACCTTCCAGCAAGTCAACGAAATGGGCGCGACAGCGGCCAGCCACTGACGGAGAGCGACACATGAAAATCATGACCTGCCCGCTCAACGGGCCGCGCAACATCAGCGAATTCACCTACGGCGGCGAATTCAAGCACATGCCTGACCCGCAAACCTGCAGCGATGCGCAATGGGCCGATTACGTGTTCAACAGTGAGGACACCCTGGGCGTGGTGCGCGAGTGGTGGATGCATAACCCGTCCAGCTACTGGTTTCTGGCCGAACGTCATACCGGCAGCGACGAGATCATTCGCACCTTCGACCCGCGGGAAATATTTACCGCACGTATCGACTTCGCTCCCCTCCCATCCAAGGAGATCGCAGGATGACCACCCCAGCCCGCTTGCCCGAGCCCATGGGCCTGCTGATCGATCGCAACCAGCCGCTCACCTTCAGCTTCGATGGCAAAACGTATCAGGGCCTGCAAGGCGACAGCATTGCCAGCGCACTGCTGGCCAATGGTCGCTTTCTGCTCTCGCGCTCGTTCAAATACCATCGCCCGCGCGGACCGCTGAGCATGGCCGGACAGGACGCCAACAGCCTGATCCAGTTGCCACACGAGCCTAACGTGCTGGCCGACACTTTTGTCTTGCAGGATGGCTTGCAGGCAACCGGACAGAATTTCAGCGGCTCGCTGGACCACGATAGGGATGCCTGGCTGGGCAAGTTCTCGAAGTTCATGCCGGTGGGTTTCTACTACCGCTCGTTCTACAAGCCCAAAGGCATGTGGAAAGTCTGGGAGCCGATCATTCGCAAGAAAGCGGGCCTCGGCGTGCTGGATCTGGACTTTCAGCCTGAATACTACGACAAGGCCTACCTGTTCACAGATCTGGCGGTAATCGGTGCAGGACCTGCCGGGTTACAGGCGGCTCTGACCGCAGCCAACGCCGGAGCCAGGGTGCTGTTGATCGAACAGCAGCCGATACTCGGAGGTTCGCTGACTTACGCGCGCTTCGATATCGACGGTCAGCGTGCCGGGCAACTGCGGCGCGAACTGGTCGACGCCGTGCAGGCGCACGCCAATATTCAGGTCCTCACACAGGCCACTTGCAATGCCTGGTTTACCGACAACTATCTGCCAGTGATTCAGGGCAAGCGTCTGTACAAGGTGCGCGCTACGCAATGCCTGGTGTGCAGTGGCTCGTTCGACCAGCCGGTTATTTTTCGCAACAATGATTTGCCCGGTGTGATGCTGACCAGCGCCGTGCAGCGTCTGATCAGGCTGTACGCAGTCAAGCCCGGCAAGCGCGCGGTGGTGCTGACCGGCAATGATGACGGTTACCTCGCTGCACTGGATTTGCACGATCAGGGTGTCGAAGTGGTCGCGGTCGCCGACATGCGCGCCAATCCGTCGGATCGGGGATTGCAGGTTGCGCTGGAGCAACGCGGCATCGTCTGCCACATGAGCACCACCGTGTATGAAGCGCTGCACGAGAAAGGCATGCGTCACGTAAGCGGGGCCGAGCTGCGCAAGATCACCGGCCAGGGTCAGGTGGCCAACAAGGGTTTGAGTGTCGAGTGCGACCTGCTGTGCATGTCCGGCGGCTACATGCCGGCCTACCAGTTGCTGTGTCAGGCGGGCGGCAAGCTGGCCTATGACGATCGGCAGGCCGAGTTCGCGATCAGCAGCCTGCCGCAGAACCTGGGCATCGCCGGTTCGGTCAACGGTTATCACGCGCTGGATAACGTGCTGACCGATGCGGCGAATGCCGCCGCCGGGGTGCTCTCGGCGCTAGGCCTGGAATCGACCGACAAACCGGCCGCACTGCGCAGCGAAGCGCAGGTCAACTTCGCCTGGCCGATTTTTCCGCATCCCGAAGGCAAGGATTTTGTCGATTTCGACGAAGACTTGCAGGTGCGCGATATCGTCAATGCCACCCGCATTGGCTATCGCGACATTCAGTTGGTAAAGCGTTATTCCACTGTCGGGATGGGGCCGTCGCAGGGTCGTCACTCAGCGTTGCCAACCGCACGACTGGTGGCCGCGTCTACCCAGCGCAGCATCAGCGAAACCGGTGTGACCACTGCCCGGCCGCCCTTCGAGGCAGAGAAACTGGCGCACGTCGCTGGACGGGCCTTCGACCCCTACCGCCAGACGCCCATGCACCAACGGCATGTGCAGGCAGGCGCGAAGATGATGCCGGCCGGGATCTGGCAGCGTCCAGCGTTCTATGGCAAGCCATCGCAACGCGATACCTGCATGCAGCAAGAAGCACTGCATGTGCGCAACAAGGTCGGGATTATCGATGTGTCGACACTCGGTGGCCTGGACGTGCGCGGACCCGATGCCGCCGAGCTGCTCAACCGCATGTACACCTTTGCGTTCCTCAAGCAGCCGGTCGGGCGTTCACGCTATGCGCTGATGACCAACGAGCACGGCGTGGTCATTGACGACGGCGTTTGTGCACGCTTTGCCGACCAGCACTTCTACGTCACCGCCACCACCAGCGGTGTGGATCGCATCTACCAACAGATGCTCAAGTGGAATGCCCAGTGGCGTCTGAATGTGGACATCACCAACGTCACAGCGGCCATTGCTGCGGTCAACGTGGCGGGCCCGGATTCACGCAAGGTACTGGAGCAAGTGTGTACCGACCTTGATCTGTCCGCAGCAGGTTTCCCCTATCTGGGCGTGCGCCTGGGCACTGTTGCCGGCATCAAGGCGCGGCTGTTGCGAGTCGGTTTCGTCGGCGAACTGGGCTACGAAATCCACGTTCCGGCCCGGCATGCCCTGACACTGTGGGACGCGCTGACCGAGGCTGGCAAGGCGTTTGATATGCGTCCGTTCGGCGTCGAAACGCAGCGTCTGTTACGTCTGGAAAAAGGCCACGTCATCATCAGCCAGGACACCGATGGCATGACCCATCCAGCCGAAATCGACATGGGCTGGGCGGTCAGCCGGAGCAAGCCGTTCTTTGTCGGCCGCCGCTCAGTGGATATCCTCGAAGCCCAGCCACAGAAACGCAAGCTGGTGGGCTTCACCCTGCCCAAGGCCAGTCCGCTGCCGCTTGAAGGTCATCTGGTGCTCAAAGGTCCGGACATCAGTGGCAACGTGACCTCCTGCGAATACTCGTCAACCCTCGGCATGATTATCGGCATGGCTTATGCCGCGTTCGACCAAAGCACACCCGGCCAGCAGATCCCGATTCGCGTCGAAGACGGTGTGGTGGTTCAGGCGACCGTCGTGAAAATGCCCTTCTTCGATCCTGAAAACCAGCGCCAGGAGCTCTGAACCATGACTAGCCTTATCCAGGACCGCCCGGTCAGAGCTGGCGCGCCCTCACTGTGCACACTGCAAGACCTGACCGATCTGCCGCGCGTGGGGTTTCGCGGTACGCAAAGCGCCGAATACCTGACAGCACGTGGTTTCAGTCTGCCCGACACGCCGAACCGCGCGGTTACTCAGGCCGACGGCAGCCATGTTGCACGTCTTTCGCAGACCGAATACCTGCTGCTCGGCAGCCCGCTTGATAAAGGCCAGCGCATAGCCGACGAGGAAGCCCGTTGGGAACTGGACCATAACGCCAACTACCTGCTGCCTCGCGAAGACAGCCATGCGTGGCTGCAACTGAGCGGCCCGTGCATCCCCGAGGTGATGGCTAAATTGTGCGGCGTGGACCTGCGTCCGTCAGCATTCGCAGTCGGCTCGGTGGCGCAGACCTCGGCAGCGCGAATCAATGTGATCGTGATCAATGTTGGCGCGCAGAGCGAACCCTGTTTTCAGATTCTCTTTGATCGGGCTTCACTGGCTTACTTCAAGGAAGCGATGCTGGATGCCATGACCGAGTTTGGAGGGCGCCTCTCATGAACAACGGGTTACTGCTTCAGTGAATAAAGGCCGTTTCGTGCTCATGAACGACAACAAGTGTCTGTTACCGCCAAGCCGCCTAAAGAATGCTGGCATAAAGCCGTTGGACATTTGGTAGACCATAAGAGCGACCCTCGGCTCAACGCCTGGGGTCGCAGACTGCACCCATGCAGCACCCGACACTTGCGGCAGTAACGCGCCCCCCGGAGCTCAAATGAATATCAAACAGAAATTGACGTGGGCGTTCGCAGTCATTGCGTGTTTGCCCATATTAGTCGTCGCCGCCATCGTGATCGTGAATCTGCGTGACAAGGCGACCAGTGATTTCGTGGACAGCAGCGCACGCGAGATTCGCCAGGTCGACAATGCCATGCAACTGTTTTTCGACGGCATTACGCAGAACGTCAATTACATCGCGGCGCACCCGCTGATCGCCGGGGCGAGCGATGATTTCCGCAACTACATGGGCGCAACACCTCCCCCGCAGTCCGAGAATGACAGGCAGGCGACCGAGCTGTTCGCCAGTATCGCCAAGGCCCATCCGGCCTACTCCTACGTCTCTTACGGGTTGATCAACGGCAGCTACATCATGACGCCGGAAGACCCGAAAATGAGCAACTACGACCCACGTGTTCGCCCGTGGTACAAGACCGCAATGGCCAATGCTGGCAAAACCGTGCGCAGCGACGCCTATTACTGGGCCAACGATGACGCGGTGCTGGTCAGCACCATTCGGGCGATCCCCAATAAACTGGGCAACCCTGGCGGCGTGGTCAACATCGACGTATCACTCAAGCAGCTGACCAACATCGTCAAGCAGATCAAGCTGGGTGACAGCGGCTACCTGATGCTGATGGAAAAGAGCGGCACCGTGCTGGTCGATCCCAAGCAGCCGGAACACAACTTCAAGAAACTGGGTGAACTGGGCGACGGTTTCACCGAGCTGGCCAAAACCGCCAGTGGTCTGGTCGAGGTAACACTCAACGGCGAACGCTACATGGCCAACGTGTACCCGTCCGAGCAACTGGGCTGGAACTTCATCGGTCTGATCAAACAGGACGAAGTGATGGCCTCGGCCACCCGCCTGACCTGGCTGATCGGCGTTATCGCTGCGGTATTGGCGGTGGTCTTTGCGATTGTCGGTGCCAGCTTTGCCAGCGTCATCGTGCGTCCGATCCACAGCGTGTCGAGCGGCCTGGAAGGCATTGCTGGCGGCGAAGGCGACCTGACCCAGAACCTCGCCGTGCGCGGCAAGGATGAAACTGCGCAACTGGCAGGCTGGTTCAACAAGTTCCTTACCGCGATTCGCAACCTGATCCAGCACATCGGCCAGGCTGCCGGGAAGATTCTTGAAGCCTCACACAGCTCCACCCGTGTCTCCAACGACATGGCCGAAGCCGCTGGACGTCAGCGCGAGGCGGTGGACATGGTCTCCACGGCCTTCCATGAAATGGTCGCCACCTCCAACGAAGTCGCTCGTTCCTGCAGCCAGGCCGCCGATTCGGCCGACAGCGGTCAGCAGCAGGCGCGTGAAGGTCAGCGACAGATCGACGATGCGGTGCGCAGTGTCGACCAGCTCAGCGAGGAACTCACCCGCTCGGCCAAGGATATGACGCAACTGGAAAAGGACAGCGCAGGCATTCAGTCGATCCTCAACACCATCCGTTCGATTGCCGAGCAGACCAACCTGCTGGCCCTCAACGCGGCCATCGAAGCAGCTCGCGCAGGCGAGCAGGGTCGCGGCTTTGCCGTGGTAGCCGACGAAGTCCGCGCGCTGGCCAAACGTACCTCGGACTCGACCGCCGAAATCGACAACCTGCTGGGCAATCTGGCCAAACGCACCGCTTCGGTGGCGCAACAGATGCACGCCAGCCTCGACGTGTCGCAGCAATCGGTGACCAAGATCGGGCAGGCACGCAGCAGCTTCGGGCAGATCCGTGAGTCAGTTGATGTGATTCGCGACATGAACACCCAGATTGCAACCGCCGCCGAAGAGCAGCATCAGGTGGCCGAAGACATCAACCGTCACATCAGCCAGATCCATGGCGACGCCCAGTTGATCGCCGACCTCTCGGACTCCGCCCGTGCGGATTCCAGAAGTCTGGAACTACTGTCCAGCGAACTCGACGGCCTGGTGCGCAAGTTCAAGACCTGATACTGCACACTCGCAGCGTGAGAAACGATAGGTGTCTGTGTGTCCCCTATCGTGCCCATGCTCCGCGTGGGCATGCCGTTCTGGACGCTCTGCGTCCTTTGCGCAGCAGGTGATCCAACCTCAAGGCTCTGCGCCGCTCCTCTCAAACCATTCAGTCAGAAAATCCAGCATGGTGCGCAAGGTGGCCGACTGGTGATGCCGCGAGGTGTAGATCGCGTGGATGCCCAACGCCCTTGGCTGGTGGTCGGGCAGCACCGCGATCAGCTTGCCACTTGCAATCAGCGGCGCTGCCGAATGCACCGGTTGCAAGGTGATCCCCGCGCCAGCCACTGCGGCCTCCAGCAACACCACTGAATCGTTGGCGCTGAGGTTGCCGCCCACCGGAACGCTGAGCGGCAACTGCTGCCGGGTGAACTCCCACAGGCTCTTGCCGAAGTACGAATAGGTCAGGCAGTTGTGTGCAGCCAGTTCTTGCGGACTGGAGGGAGTGCCGTGCATGGCGAGGTAGGCTGGAGAGGCACAAACAACCGAATCGCAATGCCCCAATGGACGGGCAATCACATTGGGGTCCAGCTGATTGGTGATGCGGATTGCCAGATCGATGCGCTCGCTGACCAGGTCCACGGCCTCGTTGCCAATCAGCAGATCCACCGAGGTGCCGGGGTAGCGTTGCAGGTAAGCCGTCACCGCTGGCGCCAGAACCGCCAGTGCCAGTGACTGCGAACAGGCAATACGCAGCATGCCACGCGGCTCATCGACTTGCGTATCGGCTGCCAGCGGCACTGCGTCAGCCAGCTCGACAAGCCGCTGGCAACGCAGCAACGTCACCTGTCCGGGCGCAGTGAGCCCCAGCTTGCGCGTGGTGCGGTGCAGCAAGCGCGCTCCCGCCCAAGTTTCCATCTGCGCCAGATAACGGGTCACCATCGCCCGTGACATGTCCAGCGCCTCAGCGGCAGCAATGAGGCTGCCGCGTTCGTTGATGGCCATGAACACCCGCGCCGCCATGATCCGATCCATGATTCATCCGATATAAGCAATCAATAGTTGCCAATATTGAGGCTTTTGTTTCATTTTAAGCAACATAAGATAACGACCTCAGTCTTGCTCTATAAAAAGGTCGTACCCCATGCTACGCAATTCCCTGCTTGCTCTATCGTTCGCGGTGCTATTCCCGCTTGCAGCCCAGGCCGCTGATCCACTGGCGATCGAGGTCTACAATCCGGCCGAAAAAGCCATCTTCCCGGTGTCATCCGAACTGATCACCGGCAAGCATGATGCGGTGCTGATCGATGCGCAGTTTCAGCGTAACGATGCTCAGGCGCTGGTAGAGAAGATCAAGGCCAGCGGCAAGAAACTCACTACCGTGTACATCAGCCACAGCGACCCGGATTACTACTTCGGGCTGGACGTCATCAAAGCTGCTTTCCCGGATGCGAAGATCGTTGCCAGCGCTCCTACCGTGAAAGCGATCAAGGCGTCGATGCAGGGCAAGCTTGCCTACTGGGGACCGATTCTCAAGGACAATGCTCCGGCCAGACTGGTCCTGCCAGAGGTGCTCAAGGGTGACCATCTTACCCTTGAGGGTCAGCCATTACAGATCAAAGGCCTGAACGGCCCGGCCCCCGAGCGCAGCTACGTATGGATTCCATCGCTCAAGGCGGTGGTCGGCGGCGTCGTGGTGTCCAGCGGCATTCATGTCTGGATTGCTGATACCCAAAGCCCGAAATCGCGTCAGGACTGGCTCGCGACCCTCAAGGGCATTGAGGCGCTGAAGCCGGTCACGGTTATTCCGGGCCATTATCTGAACGAGGTTCCAGCGGGCACCAAGGCTGTGACGTTCACCGCCGACTATCTGAAGTCCTTTGAACAACAAGCGGCTAAAGCCAAGGATTCCAAGGGCCTGATCGATGCCATGCAGAATGCCTGGCCACAACTGGCCGAACCGAGCTCGCTGGAACTGAGTGCCAAGGTCATCAAGGGCGAGATGAAGTGGCCGAACTGATCTGAAACCAGGGAACTGTTGCCGCATCGCCGCAGTTGCACGCAGCAGTTCCGGGGGATGGTCAGACGCCCCCGTCAATCGCTATGCTGCACCCATGAACGCTCCTGTCAAAATCCGTAACCCCTGCCCGCCCGGCGCTTGCGACTGCGAGCGCGAACGGCTGGATGCGGAAGACGCCGACCTGCGCATCCTCAAGCTGACCCGTGATGCGGAAAACACGCTGCTTGAGCGCCTGAGCCGTGTCGAAAGCCTGAAGGATCTGGAGCACATGCAGCGCAAGATTTTCGAGCAACTGGGTGTGCGCGTCGAAATCGCACCGGGCTTCAACGAAGTACGCACCATGCGCGGCATCAGCATCGTCGTGCAGAAAAAGACCGGCCTGTGCCGCAAGACGCGCAAGTCGGTTGCAAGCGCAATCCGCAGTGCACTTGAGGCACGCCCGCAGATCGCCTATGAACTACTCAACGCCAACGGCCTGCTGCGCGACGCGTGAGTCAATACAGAGCCCGAACAGGCCTTTGAAACCATAACGCCCGATCTAAAACAGACCGGGCGTCATGTGCATTGTCCTGTTGACTGATCAACAGGCCCCCGGCGGAATACCACCTTTGTTGAAGTCCTTCAGGCGTTCCTTTTCTTCTGGCGTCGAGTGCGCAGGCACATCGTTTGCCGGTTCCTGCTTTTTCTCGTCTTTCTGGTCAGTCATGGTCATTCTCTCCGCTCGTGGACACTCAAAATAAGGCCACGCGCGAAGCATTCGGTTCCGATTGATTAGCGCGCTGCCACTCGTTCGGCGACATTGCACTCCAGTTGCCTGGCCAGCCCCTGCAAATCGAGCAGGGTTGCGCGCCAACTGCGTTCCTGACTGCCGACGCTGACCAGCGAGCGCACTCGGTCATTGACCGAGATCCCCTTGCCGGTATTGGCCTGCCAGCCCTGCTCGAGCATGGCCGGGTCGAACTGATTGAACGCGTCGATCGCATCGACCCGGCTCACGGCAAAACCGAAGCACAGGCGCTCGCCACGCACGATCAGGACACGGGACGCTTCACCCGGGGTTTGCGCCCCCTCGCCCAGCAGGCTGCTCAGGCAGATCAGCGGCACTTGCTCGCCACGCAGATTGAATTGCCCTAGCAGGTGCGTCGCCGGTTGCGACAAACCGATCAGCTGTTGCGGCACGCTCATGATCTCGACGATCTGACTCAACGGCGCGACGAAGCGGGTCGGTGCGTCAAACAGCAGACAGGCATGGCGCAACATCGCCTTGGTCACATCGTGCGAGGCTTGTGCAGGTTTGACGTCGTGCTGATAAACCTGGGTGTAGCTTTTGACTTCCGGGCGCTGCAACAGCATTGGATGATCCAGCAACAATGCCTGTTGCCCCTCCTCCAGGTTCATGACCCCGGCCAGCAGTTCAGGATGCGGCAGGCCGTAACCCGGTGCCGCCAGAAGGCTGCCCGGGTCCTGACGCTGGATGGCGACCATGCGGTCGTAACCAAACCCGCATACCCGACCGTCCGGAGCCGTCAATAGCAACAACTGCGGCTTGGAGGTCTGGCGTTTATGGTCCAGACCAAGGACTTCGGACAGATTGAGCGCCGGGACCTTGGTGCCACGCACCGACGTAACGCCAAAGCAGCACTCACTGGCAAAGTCCGAAGCCGAAATTTCAGGATTATCCACCAGTTCGGTCACGACGCTCGCATCGATACAGAAGTTGCGACCGTCACACTCGAACACCAGGTAATGCAGCAAACGATTCTTGGCCGCGAGCGCTTCTTCCTTGAGCACCTGCGCGCTCGGATCAGCAGCAAACAGTACGCCTGGCAAGCTACTCAGAAAACCCAGGTCGAGCTTGTAGATCATCCGCGATTCTTCTGCGCCCAGCAGCAGTGATGGCAGCAACCCGACACTGGTGCCGCCAGGGCCCAAGGGGCTGAATTGAGAGTCGCGGGCCTTGAGAATGTCGCAGACCGCATCAATCGCCAGCCCCAGGTAGCCACCGCCGTACTTGAGAATAGCGACCAGCGGCGTGGGCAACGATGTATCGCCGCCCTCCGCCAACTGGCCCCGCAGGTCCACCAAAGGCACCGGTTTGCCGCGCAAGGTAAACACCCCGCGCAACGCACCGCGAGTCAGCGGATGGGGGTACAGGTCGGTAGGCCAGTGCACGGCCTCCATCAGCGCTTCGGCAACCACCGCCAGATAAACGCCATTGATCTGCACGACGCCATAGGCATTCAGGCTGCTCATGCAGGTTGTCCGATGGATACCTTGTCCAGAGTCTGGGTGTAGCCGGTCAGGTTGGCTTTATGCAGCTCGACGATCAGTGTCTCGACTTCCTGCGCCGACAGACGTTGCTTCTCTGTCGCCGTGTTGATCCCGTCGATTGCCTGAGTGGTCTGCATCACGCCTTCCACGATGTGTTCGAAGGCTTCGCCGGCACTGCGCGAAATCTCGTTGCCCGACTCGATCCGGCTGACTGTTTCGAGGATCAGCTTGTTGATTTCCTTGGTCGCACGCGAGGACTTCTCGGCCAGCTTGCGCACTTCATCGGCCACCACCGAGAAGCCCAGACCGTGCTCGCCAGCCCTGGCCGCCTCGATAGCGGCGTTGAAGGCCAGCATGTTGGTCTGACTGGCGATCTCGCTGATCACCTGGATGATGTCCTGAATGCCCTCGGCCGACTTGGCGATCATGCCCATCGCATCGGACGCCTTGACCAGAGTCTGCGAACCGGTACTGGCCTGCTCACGCGTCATTCTGGCCAGATCGGTGGCCGTCTGGGTGCTTTGTGCCACGTAGGAAATGGCGTTCATCAATGCTTTAACCGACTCGCCCATGGCGCGGGTCTTGGCTTCTATCGCCTGCTCCATCTCGACCTGACGGGTAATGTCAGTGGCGAATTTCACCACTTTGAACGGCAGCCCGTCATGGTCTAAAATCGGGCTGTAAGTCGCCTGAATCCAGATTTTCTGCCCGTACTTGCTGACGCGCATGAAGCGTCCGGAATAGAACTCGCCCTGCCCCAGCCCGTGCCAGAACTCCCGGTATTCAGTGCCACGCACATATTCCTCATCACAGAAAATACGGTGATGCTGGCCCTTGATCTCCTGCAGGCCATAGCCCAGCGCTTTGAGGAAGTTGGCGTTGGCGGTAATAATGTTGCCGGCCATGTCAAACTCGATGACGGCCTGGGCGCGGTCGATTGCATTCACCTTGCCGTGGTGCTCGACGCTGGTTTCCTTGGCAACTGTCACGTCGAGCGCGAACTTGACGATCTTGTAGGGTTTGCCCTGCGCGTCGAGGATCGGGTTGTAGGTCGCCTGAATCCAGATTTCCTTGCCATCCTTACGCTTGCGTTTGTACTCATTGGCGTCGTATTCGCCACGCCCCAGTTTTTCCCAGAGCTCGCGATACTCCAGACTGCTGACAAACTCCTCAGAGCAGAACATCCGGTGGTGTTCGCCGACAATTTCCTCAAGGTCGTAGCCGAATACCGCAAGGAAGTTGCGGTTGGCATGCAGCACCTTGCCGGTCAGATCGAATTCGATAACCGCCTGAGAACGCTCGATCGCCGTCACCTTGCCGGCGGACTCGGCCTGACGGACGCGGCTCTCGGTGACGTCGTTGGCGAACTTCACCACTTTGTAAGGACGACCATCAGGGTCAAAAATCGGGTTGTAAGTGGCGCTGATCCATAGCTCTCGACCGTTCTTGCCGATTCGTTTGTACTCGCCGGAGTCATACTCGCCACGCTCGAGCTTGGCCCAGAAAGCACGATAGGCCGGGCTGTTCAGGTAGTCGTCTTCACAGAACATGCGGTGATGCTGGCCCTGTATCTCATCCAGACGATAGCCCAGCACCTTGAGAAAGTTTTCGTTGGCGTTGAGCACGCGGCCGTTCAGGTCGAACTCGATGATGCCCTGCGAACGATCGATCGCTGCGACCTTACCTTCGTACTCGGCGTTGGTCTTGCGTTGCTGCGTGACGTCGGTGGCGAATTTTACGACCTTGAACGGGTTGCCCTGTTCGTCGAAAACCGGGTTGTAGGTTGCCTGCAACCAGATCTCGCGACCGTTCTTGCCCAGGCGCTTGTACTGCCCTTCGTCAAAGGCACCTTTGCCCAGTTTTTCCCAAAACGTCGCATACTCAACGCTGGAAGCGTGTTCCGGGGTGCAGAACATGCGGTGATGCCGACCCTGGACTTCGTCCAGGCGATACCCGACGCAATCCAGAAAATTGGTATTGGCCCGCAGGATATTGCCTTCAAGATCAAACTCGATCATCGCCTGCGAACGGTCAATGGCCGCCATCAGCGAGTGCAGGTCCATCTCTAGCTCGGCCCGGTCCCTGGGAGTGCTTTCAATTGTGGTCGACATGTAAAATACTCTGCGAGTCAGCATCTATGGAAGTATTGTTATAAAGCGCCGGTCTGTGCGGGCCCGGTCAAACGCTTCAAACATGAGGCGCGGACTGACTATGGTGCCTGCTGATCAAGCCGGTTAATCGTCTTTCTCAATGCCTTCCATAGCGCAAACTTCAAGGCCGTCAGAGCCAGGTGGAACTATCGAAGTCACTCGGCAATGAGCCGTTACATAAACATCGGCTTCAGTCAGATTAGCTTTAGCGCTGTCAGCTAGCTATTATCTAGCCACTATCAAAACACACACGGTCAGGCCCTCCCGATCACCGGCAAGGACCGCTTCGTACACAACTTCCTTCCTCTGCTGAAAACCGTTGCGTCATCAAGCATAAAACCAGATGACGAGAATCACGGCCCCCGTCCATCCCAAGGTGAGTAAGAAAGAAAGCCCAGCAAGGCGCGGGTCCATGGAACTCCTGTTCTAGAAGGCTTGGGTAAGCAGAGCGCTGCATACGTAGGGATATAACGGCTGGATCACAGGTATATAAACTATTTTCACCACCTTGAAACGCTGCCAGCACAGGGGTCTTGCTCTGGATCAACGTCTGATAACCGACGTATGGCCTGGTCACCGGCCAGTCTTTGAACGAAGCGCCGTTTGACGGCAGACTGAATGTCAGGGATCAGAGTAGCGTTACCTTCACCCGCATCCAGCCTTCCTCTACATCACCGGCGATTGCAGCAAGACAGGGAGTCTCGGCAAGGCGCTGGCGATATCGTCCTTTACGATAGCGCACAACCTTATGCATGCAGTTACCCCTAAGGTGACGATCGGAGCTTGCTGACAGACATAGCCAGCGCAGTGGACGTGGTCGGCCTTGGCATTGCCGAGCATTTGCCATGGGATGCTCTGGCGCTGAAGAACATGCTGACGAAACTACCGTTGCTTGGCGATTGGCTGCCAACCCTCGGGGCTGACTCATGAAACAGCGAGCAAAATTCAATTTATGCATATTTAAATACTTAATAATTATTTAATTTAATAATTAACATATAACAAAATAGAATTTCACTGCGGGTTTTTATAGGCATATTGTCATCCTATACCGACCCCTTTCTCCAGGCGGAGGTGCATCCACCTTTCTGAACCGTCCGGAGCAAAACCATGAGCAGACAACGACACCTTAAACTTGGCGCAATGGTCCACGGGGTCGGCCATGGCTGGGGCGAATGGCGTCACCCGCAGGCGCTGGCCAACGCCAGTGTGAATTTCGGCTTTTATCAGCAGCAGACCCAGTTGGCCGAAGCGGCCCGCTTCGATTTCGTGTTCATCGCCGACAGCCTGCACATTCACGAAAAATCCAGTCCGCATTACCTGAATCGTTTCGAACCGTTGACCATTCTCTCCGCACTCGCAGCCACCACCCGGCATATCGGTCTGGTGGCAACGGTGACGGTCAGCTACACCGAACCCTTTCAGGTAGCTCGCCAGTTTGCTTCGCTGGACCACATCAGTGGCGGTCGGGCTGGCTGGAATGTGGTGACTTCCTGGCTCAGTGGCACCGCTGACAACTTCAGCAAGGGCGAACACCCACCGCACGCCGTACGCTACCGTATCGCCAAAGAGCATATCGAGGTGGTCAAAGGTCTGTGGGATTCCTGGGAAGACGACGCCTTCTCGTACGACAAGCAGAAAGGCGAATTTTTCACGCCTGGCAAACTGCACGCGCTGAACCACAAGGGCGAATTCTTCTCGGTGAAAGGCCCGCTCAACATCGCCCGATCGAAGCAGGGTCAGCCGGTGATTTTTCAGGCAGGCACCTCCGAGGCCGGGCGTAACTTCGCCGCTCAAAACTCCGACGCGATCTTCGTCCACGCCGAGAGTTTCGATGAAGCGCGCGCCTATTATCAGGACCTGAAACAAAGGGCTGGCGGCTTTGGTCGCGACCCTCACGCGCTGTCGATTCTGCCGGGCATTCGCCCGATTGTCGGGCGCGATGAAGCTGAGGTGGAGAGCCGCTATCGCCAGGCCGTGGAGTTGGTGACGATCGAAGACGCAATCGTCGCCCTTGGTCGCCCCTTCAATGATCACGATTTCAGCCAGTACCCACTGGACGAACCCTTCCCGGAACTGGGCGATCTGGGCTCCAACAGCCAGAAAGGCGGTTCGGACCGGATCAAGCAACTGGCCAAAGACGAAGGCCTGAGCCTGCGTGAAGTCGCCCTGCGCTTCTCCCTGCCCCGCCGTGACTTTGTCGGCACACCGGAACAGGTCGCCGACGCGATACAAACGTGGTTCGAAGCAGGCGCAGCCGACGGTTTCATCATCAATAGCGTCCTGCCCGACGGCCTGCAGTACTTCACCGAATGGGTGGTGCCGGTGCTGCAACGACGCGGACTGTTTCGCACCGAATACAGCGGCAATACGCTACGTGAAAACCTCGGCCTTGAGGTGCCGGTCAATCGTCATGCGAAGGCTGTCGCCCATCAATCTGACGAGGCGTTGGCATGACTCGACTCGTGATTGCCAGCCAGCTGGATGATGATTTCAATCAGGTGATTCGCGAGCGGCTTGCAGTGACCCACCCTGAAGCCAGGCTCATCGGCGTACCTGCCGGAGTGCCGAGCGACTTGCCCGGCGAGGTCAGCATTCTGCTGGCGCGCCCTATCAACGTGCGTGGTTATGAAGCCCCGGCCTCGCCGCCTCCGGGCTGGCCCTATGGCCTGAAGTGGATTCAGGTGGTGTCTTCGGGTATCGACTTCTACCCAGGCTGGCTGTTCAACGGGCCGCCGGTGAGCACCTCGCGGGGCAGCGCGGCAGAAAACATCGCAGAGTTCTCGCTGGCCGCCATTTTTGCCGCAGCCAAGCATCTGCCGGATATCTGGGTGCATGACTCGCAATGGAACTTCACCGCCCTGACGCCGCTCAAGGGCACCACGCTCGGGATTCTAGGCTTTGGTGCCATCGGTCGCAGCCTGGCCAGCAAGGCCCAGGCGCTGGGTATCAACGTGATCGCATTGCGGCAAAGTTCGGCTCCGTTCGAGGTTGACGGTGTCGAGGCTGCACGTGACATTCATGACCTGTTCGCGCGCGCAGACCATCTGGTGCTGGCCGCGCCGTTGACACCGGCGACGCGGCACATCGTTAACGCCGAGGTGCTGAACAGTGCCAAACCCGGCCTGCACTTGATCAACATCGCCCGTGGCGGCCTGCTTGACCATGAAGCGCTGCTCAATGCGCTGGATAATGGAAACATCGGCCTGGCCTCGCTGGACGTCACCGAACCCGAGCCCCTGCCGGATGGGCATCCACTGTACTCACATCCTCGCGTGCGCCTGTCACCGCACACCTCGGCGATCTCCAGCAACAGCCGTAACGAAATAGCCGACAGTTTTCTGGCCAACCTTGAGCGTTTTCTCAAAGGGCAGGCCTTGCAGAATCAGGCTGATCGCCAGCGCGGCTACTGACACAGATCACACCCATTACGCTGCGTGGAAATACAACTCCTGACACTCAGCGTCACCCTCAAATACCGAGCGTGCCATGCCCAAACCGATAAAAAACACACAACCTGGCTACCGCCGTCCGCTGCTGGCAGGTCTGCTCGCGGCGTTGGCGTTATGCATCGCCCTCCCCGTCGAGGCACAGCAAACGTTGCGGATCGGTTACCAGAAGTCTTCCACGCTGATCACCCTGCTGAAAACACGCGGCACGCTGGAAAAAGCCCTTGCGCCACAGGACGTCACCGTCACCTGGCATGAGTTTCCGAGTGGTCTGCCGCTGCTGGAGGCGCTGAACGTCGGCAACGTCGATATCAGCGCGGATGTGGCGGACACCGTACCGATCTTCGCTCAGGCAGCACAGGCCAGGCTGACCTACTTTGCCCAGGAAGCGGCCTCGCCTTCCGCGCAGGCAATCATCGTGCATAAAGGCTCGCCCGTGCAGCAGTTGTCAGACCTGAAAGGCAAAAAGGTCGCTGTTACCAAGGCGGCGGGTTCCCACTACCTGCTGATTGCTGCGTTGAAAAAGGCCGGTCTGGCATTTTCGGATATCCAGCCCGCCTACCTGTCGCCCGCCGACGGCCGAGCGGCCTTCGAAAACAACAAGGTGGACGCTTGGGTCACGTGGGAGCCCTTCCTGACCAGCGCACAACGGCAACTGCCAACGCGCACCCTGGCTGACGGCAAGGGGCTGTCCAGCTACAAACGCTATTACCTGACCGGCACTGGTTACGCCAAGGCTCATCCGCAAGTGCTCAGCGTGGTTTACGAGCAGTTGCACAGCGCTGGCATCTGGCTCAAAGCCAACCCGCGCGAAGCCGCCCAGGTGCTGAGCCCTTTATGGGGCAATCTGGATATCGAAACGGTCGAAATCGCCAACAGCCATCGGACTTATCAGATCCAGCCAGTCACGCACGATCAACTGGACGAACAACAGCATATCGCCGATGCCTTCTTGGCAGCGGGACTGCTGCCCAAGGCGGTGGATGCGCAGGATGTGGAGGTATGGAAGCCTTGAGGAATGAAGGGGTACACCCGCTCGCATGGAGCGAGTATGCCCCTCGATCAGTCTCTGAACTCAAACACCCGGCGGCGTGGGAAACGCTCCGCGGGCGGTTTCATAAGCCTGCGCGACACGCAACGCCAAAGCATCCTTGAAGCGCGGTGCGACAATCATCATGGCGACCGGCAGGCCCTCGGCCAGGCCTGCCGGGATTGACGTGGCCGGGTGGCCGGTCAGGTCGAACGGCGCGGTATTGGCGAGCATGTTCAGGGCGCTGTGCACGTACTCTTCAATCGGCGCATCGGCGGCGGTCAGCGTGGTGGCTACAAACGGCATGGTCGGCAACACCAGCACATCAAAATTCTTGAATGCTTCGTCGTATTGACGGGTGAGTTCCGGCACCAGCATCCGCGCCTTGGCGTAGTAGGCACCGTGCAGGTTTTTCAGGCTGTAATGCCCGGTAAGTGCCACGGCACGCACGCTGCTGGACAATGCGTTGGCATGCTCACGACGCCTGGTACCGAAGTAGCTCATGATGTCGGGGTCGTAATAGCCGTCGACATTCATGCCATAGCCGTTGCCTTGCAGCATCTGATACGCCGCACCATCGGTGGCGATGACATTCCACATGTCCAGCGCCACACCGCGGTGCCACGGAACGCTTGCCTCTCCGACCGTCGCACCAAGGCTTTCCAACTGTGCCACTGCGGCGCGAACCAGGGCGTCTACTTGCGGTTCGGACATGCCGGGAATCGCAAAACCTTCGCGCAGCAGGCCGATTTTCAAGCCGGCAACGCCCTGATCGAGGGTCGCGACACAACTGACCGCCGGCGGGTTTTTCTGCCTTGAATCAAGCCCGTCAGCCCCGGCGATTACGTCGAGCATCACCGCGCAGTCGCGCACGTTATTGGCCATCGGACCGACATGGTCGATGGTCCGCTCGATCGGAAAAGCCCCGGTATAAGGCACAAGGCTGTAGGTCGGCTTGTGCCCGACGATGCCGCTCCAGGCCGACGGCATGCGGATCGACCCGCCCTGGTCGCCGCCGATGGCCATGTCCACTTCCTGCAAGGCGACCAGCACGGCGCTGCCGCTGGAGGAGCCGCCTGCGTTGTGAGTCAGGTCCCACGGGTTTTTTACCGCACCGGTAGCCGAGGTAAAACTGGCTCCGGAGAAACACAAGTCTTCACAGACTGATTTGCCGACCACCGTCGCGCCTGCGGCCAACAAGCGTTTGACCACCGTGGCATCTTCGGACGGCACGTAACCATCAAGGCTCAGCGAGCCGTTGGCCATCGGTACGCCGGCCACTGATACGTTGTCCTTGATGACCACCGTTCTACCCGCCAACGGGCCGCTCGCCGCACCGGCTATGTGCGTCTTCACGTACCAGGCGCCATGCAGGTTTTCGGCCTCTGTCGGTTTGCTGTGCTCGCGCAGCGGCGTGGGCTGCGCAACGTGAGCGGCGTACAGCTCATCAATGGCTTCGTAGGAGCCCAGGGTTTCGTCAGCAAGACTCAGGAACGATGCCATCTGGCTGTCTGACAGGTCGTACCCGTGATCCTGGGCGGCAATCAGAAAGTCGGCTTTGTCGGGGCGTTTTACGGACATGGTGTTCTCCAGATAACGGTAAGGGCCGCCCGGGATCGGGCAGACACTGACTGGAGCCGCCTGCGCAGGATGCGCAGGCATGGGCTCGATCCGGAGGACGCCGTTGTCCATGCCGGTCGCCACGCGGTGTTCCATACCTGCCGGTTCAGGGCGTATGGCAAGCGTCCGCGCAGAAGAGGATCAGACCGATGAGGCCCGACACTCGAAGCGAGTCTGCAGCCTGTCAGGAACAGGCTTGTTGAAACAGTTCGTGGGCCTTGACCAGCGCCTCGGCGATTTTCTCCACGGGCTCACGCTTGGCCATCGCCTGATCCCGCAGCGCGTTGTAAGCGTCTATTTCAGACATACCCTTGGTTTCCATCAGGATGATTTTTGCCTGCTGCACGGTACGCATCACCGCCATGCGCCCTTCCAGGCGCTTGACGTGTTTTTCCCGTTCCCGTGTTTTGCGTGCCTGGCTAAGAGTGATGGCCAGCGCCGTCAACAGGCCGAAAGACCTGACCGGCGAGGGAATCACCGAACAGGCATTGAGCTGCACCAGCGCCTCGACAATGATCGGGTTTTCATAGGCGATCACCGGAATGATCGGCGGCGTCGAGCTGTGCAGCAGCCAGGGCGTATTGGTCGACAGGCTTTCCGGCGACACCGCCAGCACGATCACGTCAGCCTCACTCTGCAACCGTTCGGGGATCGGCCACTGCACGCGTACCTGGCAACCAATACGCTGCAACTGGGCGATCAGGTTGCGACCGTCTTCATCATCGGGGTGCATCACCAGCACGCTGATGTCGCGCAGGTCCTTGATGCCGCCTGCGCTGTCGTTACGCAAACGTTTCTTGGCGGCACGCAGGGTCATGGACGCCTCCCGGTCAGGCTGGACCAGCCATTGAAGTCAGGCGCCACCGCATACGGATCGGGCTTCAGCGCTTTCTGACTTTCGTAAAGGATGTCGAACTGCCCGTCGGCATTGGCACGGCCGATCCGCGAGTACAGGTAGGTATGGTGATTGTGTTCATCGATACGCACCCGTCCCTGAGGCGCGTCGTATTCCAGACCGCGCATGGTCTGCAAGACATCCTCCACCTCCGTGCTGCCCGCCCGGGCTATCGCCTTGGCCAGCAGATGGACCTGAAAATAAGCGGCTTCCCAGCAGCGATCGGTCACTTGATGCTGGCCAAACATCTCCCGGTATTGCGCGATGCACTGGCGATTGAGCGGCGTATCGATCGACTGGAAGTAAGTGGCTGCCGAAATGTGCCCTGTGCCCAGATGAACGCCCATCTGCTGAATATCGGTTTCACTGGTGGTCACACTGGCAATCGGCATGACCGCAGGGTCGAAACCGGCATCGGCGTACGCTTGGTACAGGTGCGCCATGGTGTCACCGACCACGGTGGAAAAGATGAACGACGGTTTCAGCTCCCGGGCCTTGACCATGAGCCTGGCGAAGTCCTCTGGCCTGGCGTTTTTCAATGGCAAGTAGTACTCGCCCAGCTTGCTGCCACCGCGCTCGTAGAGCAGGTCGCTCATCAGCCGATTGGTTTCGTACGGGTAGACGTACTCGGAGCCGATCATCAGCACGCGACTGCCAAAGTGGTCGAACATGTAACTGCCCAATGGCACGGCGTTATGGTTCGGCGTGGCACCGGTGTAAATGATGTTGCGCGAATACTCGAAGCCCTCGTAGTAAACCGGATAGAGCAGCAACGCGTTGTACCGTTCGACGACGGGCAAGACTGCCTTGCGCGCCGCCGAGGTGTAGCAACCGAAGAAAAACCGCAGATTCTCTTCACGAATCAGCGATTCAACGTGCATGGCAAACAACGCAGGCGTTGAATCCGGGTTACGGGTAATCAGTTCCAGAGGACGGCCATTCACGCCTCCTGCCGCGTTGATCTGATGGATTGCAAACTGTGCGCCGCGCATTGTTGAACACTCACCGGCAGCAGTAACGCCGGTATTGGAAAACAGACCTCCTATGCGGATCGACGGGTCAACCATGTCTATGAACCTTGTTCAACGTGAGGTGAGACGCCCGAACCTGGCCGGGAGCCTGAAAGAAGACTGAGCGAATAACCGTGGATTCAACGGTGGCTCTCAGGCGGTTGTGCCTGGGGCTGGCGTGACGGCAGTGTCAGGACCAGTCGTGCGAGGGACCTTCCACACCTGCCGAGAGTGGGCGTGTGGCAAGAGACCCTGCGAGGGTGCTGATCAGGCTTATGCAGGGAGCGGGCCATAGGTGCTGCGTGGGTGTTGATGACTCGTGTGTCTGCTGGCCGGGGCGTTCCCTTGGTAACAGGCATTTGCTGGCAGAAACGGGCGTACATTCGCAGGGGGTCTGTCGCTCAAAACATAGCATTCGCGAACAAGTTCGCTCCCACAAAAGCTGTGCGAATGTCCCAGAAAAACGTCGGTAGCCTCACGTTTTTGGTGCGCAAGAGGCCCGTTCGCGCCAAAGCGGCGCATGCCGGTTTGTTCGTGCAATTAATGCAGGGATGCTCTGCCACACGGTTTCAAAACCCGTGCAAACAGCCGTTTCGGAACTTGGCATTGCCCTTGCTATGTTCCCCCTGAGACATCGCGCCAGCTGTCTGCCCTACGCCCCCTTGGCAAGTAGGGAGACACCTCGCGTACGACTGGATCGGACACAGTTTGTCCCGCCAGATTCGGCACAGAAGCCTGACATCCCGCCCATTGATTTGGCCGGGATGTCGGGCTTTTTTTATTCCTGGGAGAAAAGTGAATGCACAACGACAAACGCCGTTTGATCAAGCATGCTCTGTTGCTGGGTACGATCAGCCTGCTGCCGTTTTCCCTGATCGGTGAGGCGCAGGCGGACGAGACTGTGAAAGTCGGCATCATCCACTCGCTGACCGGCACCATGGCCATCAGTGAGGCCTCGGTGGTCGACGCCGAAAAGCTCGCCATCGAAGAGATCAACGCCAGTGGCGGCGTGATGGGTAAAACCATCGAACCGATCGTTGAAGATGGTGCCAGCGACTGGCCAACCTTTGCCGAGAAAGCCCGCAAGCTGCTGGAAAACGACCACGTCGCAGTCACCTTTGGCGCGTTCACCTCGGCGTCGCGCAAAGCGGTGCTGCCGGTCTTCGAGCGCAACAAAGGCCTGCTCTATTACCCGACCTTCTATGAAGGGCTGGAAAAATCCCCGGCCATTATCTACACCGGCGCAGAGGCCTCGCAGCAGACCCTGGCAGCCGTCACCTGGCTGATGGCCAACAAGGGCAAAAGCGTCTATCTGGTCGGCTCCGACTACATCTGGCCACGCACTACCAACAAGCTGGCGCGGGCATCGGTCACCAAACAGGGCGGCTCCATCGTCGGCGAAGACTACCTGCCGCTGGGCGCTATCGAATTTTCCTCGGTGATCAACAAGATCAAGGTGGCCAAGCCGGACATCGTGCTGTCGACCATCGTCGGCGGCTCGAACGTGGCGTTCTACAAGCAGCTCAAGGCTGCCGGTATCGACAGCAGTAACCAGACGCTGATGGGCCTTGCGATCACTGAAGAGGAAGTCACCGGCATCGGCGCGGAAAACCTCGTCGGCTTCCTGACCTGCATGAGCTACTTCCAGAGTCTGAAAAACCCGGTCAACGAGAAGTTCGTTCAGGCCTTCAAAACGCGCTACGGGCAGCAACGCGTAGTCGGTGACCCGATGGCAGCAGCCTACACCGCGGTGTACCTGTGGAAAAAAGCCGTCGAGAAAGCCGGTAGCTTCGACGTGCCCAAGGTGATTGCCGCCTCTTCGGAGCTGACCCTCGACGCCCCGGAAGGCGAGATCAAGGTGCACAAAGACAACCACCATCTGTGGAAACGCGCACGCATCGGCACGCTCAACGCGCAGGGTCAGGTGGACGTGATCTACGAGTCCGCACCGATCGAGCCCAACCCGTTTCCGAAACTCTGATACCGGGCCGGGCGCGATCTGGTTCGCGCCCGCTTTCGTCAATGTGCAGCAACAGGTAGCGACGGCATGACTCTCGATACGCTGGTAATGCAAGTTTTCAGCGGGTTCTCGCTGTTTTCCGTGCTGGTGCTGATGGCACTCGGGCTGACCATCGTGTTCGGCCTGATGGGCGTGATCAACATGGCCCACGGTGAACTGATGGCGATGGGCTCATACATGACCTACGTCACCTCCGTGGTGTTTCAGCGCTACTTCCCCGAGCTCATGGGCTGGTATTTCATCATAGGCATCGGGATGGCCTTTGTGGTGACCTTCGCCTTCGGTCTACTGCTGGAACGCTGCTTTATCCGCTTCATGTACAACCGGCCACTGGACACATTGCTGGCAACCTGGGGGCTGTCGCTGGTACTGCAGCAACTGTTCCGCCAGGTCTTCGGCCCCAAGGAAGTCAGCGTGCCCACCGTGCAGTGGTTGCAGGGAGCATGGAAAATCAGCGACGGGCTGGAGCTGCCCCTCAACCGGATTTTCATCATCGGTCTGACCTTCGTGATTGCCGCTGCGGTGTTCCTGTTCCTCTACCGCAGTCGCTGGGGCCTGCGCATTCGCGCCGTGACCCAGAACCGCGCCATGGCCGGTGCAGCCGGGATCAACACCGCGCGGGTCGATTCGGTGACGTTCGCGCTGGGCTGCGGCCTGGCGGGTATTGCCGGGAGTTCATTCACCATGCTCGCCTCCACCGGCCCGGTGAGTGGCCAGCAGTATCTGGTGGATACCTTCATCGTGGTGGTGTTCGGCGGCGTCGAAAGCCTGCTCGGCACCTTTCTCTCGGCATTCGCCATCGGCCAGACGCAGATCTCGCTGGAATACCTCACCACCGGCTCCATGGCCAAGGCGATCACCCTGCTGGTGGTCATCGTGCTGCTGTTTTTCCGCCCCAATGGCCTGTTCGCCACGAAAGTGAGACGTTGAGATGAACAACATGACTGAAAAGCCACTGGCCGGGACGCCGGTCAAAGCGGCCCGATCAGACTGGCTGAGTGGTGGCTGGTTGTCGCTGATCGAGCGCTACAGCCTGATCTGGCTATCGCTGCTGTTGTTGGTGGTATTGCCGCTACTGCTGGGCGATTTCCGTCTGGGGCTGGCGGGCAAATACCTGAGCCTGGCGTTCTGCGCCGTGGGCATGGTGATGATCTGGGGCTACGGCGGCATTCTCAGCCTCGGCCAGGGGATCTTCTTCGGCCTGGGCAGCTACATGATGGCGATGTACCTGAAACTGGAAGCCACTGCCACGGACGAAGCCGCCAGCGCCCTCGCCGCTTTCTACGGCTCGGCGCTGCCGGACTTCATGATCTGGAACAGCGTCGAGGCCCTGCCCTGGTGGTGGAAACCGTTTGAATCGGCCACCTTCACCCTCGCAGCGATCCTGATCCTGCCTGCGCTGCTGGCGTTTCTGTTCAGCTATGCCTACTTCAAGAAGCGCGTCGGTGGCGTGTACTTCTCGATCATTACCCTGTCACTGGCCTCGATCATGTCGATCATGATCATCGGCCAGCAGGGCTACACCGGCGGTGTAAACGGTCTGACCGACTTCAAGACCGCCTTCGGCATGAGCCTGCAAGCCCCTCAGACGCCCTGGATTCTTTACCTGATCACCACGCTGTTACTGCTGGCCAGTGTGGCAATGTGCGGTTTCATTCTGCGCAGCCGCCTGGGCAAGGTCGTCGTGGCGATCCGTGACCGCGAAGACCGGGTGCGCTTTTCCGGCTACAACACTGCGTTGTTCAAGGCGTTCATCTTCGCCGTGGCGGCCCTTATTTCAGCGCTGGGCGGCGTGATGTTCACCCTGCAGGTTGGTCTGGCTTCGCCATCGCTGGTGGGCATCATTCCGTCCACGGAAATAGTGATCTATGCCGCGCTGGGCGGTCGCCTTTCACTGGTCGGCGCGGTATACGGCACGCTGCTGATCGGGGCAGCCAAGACTTACCTGTCGGAGAACTTCGTCAGCTTCTGGCAATACTTCATCGGCTTTCTGTTCATGGCGGTGGTGCTGTTCCTGCCGACCGGCCTGGCCGGGCTGTTGCAACGCCTGAGCAACAAGGAGGCGCAGTCATGAGCGCAATGTTACTGAGTGTCGAAGACCTGACCGTGTCATTCGATGGCTTCAAGGCGGTCGATAACCTCAACTTCTATGTCGAGGAAAATCAGGTGCATGTGGTGATCGGCCCCAACGGCGCGGGCAAGACCACCCTGCTCGACATGATCTGCGGCAAGACCCGCCCGAGCGCAGGCAGTATCCGCTTCAAGGACCTGCAACTGGCGAACATGATCGAGTACCAGATCACCCGCGCAGGCGTGGGCCGCAAGTTTCAGAACCCGTCGGTGTACGAAGACCTCACCGTGCGTGAAAACCTCGACATTTCCTCACCGGACAAGCGCGGCATCTTCAACTGCCTGTTCGCCGGGAAGAACGCAGCACTGAGCGCCGAAATCGAACAGACCGCCGAGATGATCTTTCTCAAGGACCAACTGGGGCGCAAGGCCGGGCTGTTGTCTCACGGCCAGAAGCAGTGGCTGGAGATCGGCATGTTGTTGATGCAGCGTCCGGAACTGCTCCTGCTCGATGAGCCCGTGGCTGGCATGAGCGCTGGCGAGCGGGAGAAAACCGCCGGCCTGCTCAAGCTCATCGCCAAGGGCCGGGCAATGGTCATCATCGAGCACGACATGGAGTTCGTGAAATCGGTGGCCGACAAGGTCACCGTCCTGCATCAGGGCAAGACCCTGGCCTACGGCTCGATGGATCAGGTGCAGAACGATCCTCGCGTCATCGACGTCTACCTGGGGCACTGAACATGCTGAATGTCTCTCACCTCAATGTGTATTACGGCGACAGCCATGTGCTGCGTGACCTTAGCCTGGAGCTTGCACCGAGCGAGTCGCTGGCGATCATGGGCCGTAACGGCATGGGCAAGACCACGCTGCTCAGAAGCCTGGTGGGCATGCTGCCGACCCGCAGCGGCAGCATCACCCTGGCCGGGCAGGAACTGACTGGCAGCAAGAGCTATGAGCGGGTCGCAGCCGGGGTCGGTTTCGTACCGCAGGGGCGGATGATCTTCCCCTACCTGAGCGTCGAGGAAAATATCCTCACCGGCATGCAGGGCGCACCCGCTGCGCCGATTCCCGACTACGTCTACGAATACTTTCCGGTGCTGTTCGAAATGCGTCGGCGCAAGGGCGGCAACCTCTCCGGCGGCCAGCAGCAACAGCTGGCCATCGCCCGGGCATTGGTCTCCAACCCCAAGGTGTTGATCCTCGATGAACCCACCGAAGGCATCCAGCCCTCGATCATCAAGGACATCGCCAAGGCCCTCAATCTGCTGAAAAAGGAGCGCGGGTTTTCGCTGATTGTTTCCGAGCAGGTGCTGTCGTTCGCCATGGCCGTGGCTGACCGCTATCTGATCATCGAGAAAGGCGAATTCGTGCACAGCGAAGTCCGCGAAACCGTCGACCGCGAGCGCATCCTGCGCTACCTGACCATCTGAATAGAGCACAGGAGCCATCGCCATGCTGATACTCGACCGCATTCTGGGCCAGGCCAGCGACCCTGCCCTCGCCGACCGCCTGCATGACCTGAGCCACGCCGGACAGGTCGAAACCCTGAGCCTGTCCGGCAGTGACATTCAGCGCCATCGCCTGCGCCTGGCCAGTGATCGGGGCACCGACTGCGCCATTCGCCTTGAGCGTCACCAGCAGCTGCGCAACGGCTCGGTGCTGATGCTCGACAGTCAACGCGCCATCGTCGTGCAGATGCAGGATCAGGAATACCTCGACCTGTTGCCAAGGGACGCAGCAGCGGCGCTGGAGCTGGGTTATTTCGCCGGCAATATGCATTGGGCAGTGCGCTTTGCCGGTGACATCCTGCAAATACCGCTCAATGGCCCGCAAGCCGATTACCTTGAACGTCTGGCCCCCATGCTTGCGGACGGCCGGGTGCGATGCGCATGAACGCCATGAGCAGTCTGCTGCTTGCCCTGCAACAGGCCGACAGCTTCTTTCCCGGTGGCGCGGTGGCATGGTCGTGGGGCCTGGAAACCCTGCTGGCTGACGGGTATCTCGGCAATGGCGAAGTCGTCGTGCCACGCCGCCGACAGCGAACCGTTCGCCTCAACCGCAGTGCCGAGGTGCACGGCTTTGTCGAAGGCCAGTTGCGCCACCGCTGGAACAGTTTTGACCGGGTATTTCTACTTGCTGCATGGCGCACGGCCGATGACCAGCCTGCGTTGATGGCCATGGACGCGCAGATCGAAGCCTTGACCCTCGCCGAGGAACTGCGTCAGGGCTCACGGCGTGTAGGCCAGGCATTGCTGGCCGTGCACGTCGCGTTGGGCATGCAGGATGCGGCGGCTTATCAACAGCAGGTTCTGGCGGGTAACGCGCCGGGGCATTTGCCAGTTGTGCAGGGCTTGCTCTGGAACCGTCTGGGCATGCAGCGCGATCACTGCCAGCTGGCGGCGGCGCACGGTTTGTGTACCGGGCTGGTCAGCGCCGCCGTGCGCCTGGGGGTCATTGGCCATATCGATGGGCAACGGGTCCTGACCAATATCCAGCCGCTGATCACCGAACTTCTCGCAATGGAGCCACCCACCCCGGACGACGCCTGTGGTTTCACGCCCATGGCCGAAATCGCTGTGATGCGCCACGAGACCCAGGACCTGCGCCTGTTTGCCAATTGAGCCAGCCACCCTACCGGGAGCCCTGTCATGCTGCTGACCCCCACCGAGCTTGAACGACTGACGCTATATACCGCCGCCGAACTGTCACGCAAACGCCGCAGCAAGGGCCTGCGCCTGAATTTCCCGGAAGCCTCGGCCCTGATTGCCGACGAGATTCTTGAAGGCGCACGCGAAGGCCGAAGTGTTGCCGAGCTGATCGGGTTCGGCTCGACCATTCTCAATACCGATGATGTGATGCCAGGCGTCGCCGACCTGCTGCCCGTGCTGCAAGTGGAAGGCACCTTCCCGGACGGCACCAAACTGGTCACCGTGCACCAGCCCATCAGGCCGGGCAAACTGCCGCTTACCGTCATGCCGACACCTGGCGAGATACTCTCGCCGGACAGCGATATCCAGCTCAATAGCGGCCGACCGACCGCGACCCTGCGTGCGATCAATACGGGTGACAGGCCGGTACAGATCGGCAGCCACTACCATTTTTTCGAAGTCAACAAGGCGCTGGATTTTCCGCGCGAAACGGCCTTCGGCATGCACCTGGACATTCCCGCGGGCACGGCGGTGCGTTTCGAACCGGGCGAGCTGCGCGAGGTGCAACTGGTGCAGTTCGGCGGCACTGGTGACATTCACGGTTTCAGCGGCCTGACCAATGGCAACCTGCACGACCCGGCCTGCAAACAGACAGCGCTGGAGCGTGCCCGCGCCCAACATTTCAAAGGAGCCTGAAGCATGGCGACGATGACCCGCAAGGAATACGCGGCCATGTACGGCCCCACCAAGGGCGATGCAGTGCGCCTGGGCGACACCTCGTTGCTGGCCGAAGTCGAATTCGACTACTCGGTGCCCGGCGACGAGTGCCTGCACGGCGGCGGCAAGACCCTGCGCGACGGCATGGGCCTGATGCCCGGTCATGACAGCGCCGACGGTGCCCTGGACATGCTGATCTGCAACGCGCTGATCATCGACCCGGTGATCGGTATCGTCAAAGGCGACATCGGCATCAAGGATGGCAAGATCGTCGCGATTGGCAAGGCAGGCAATCCGCAGATCATGGACGGCGTACACCCACAACTGATCTGCGGCGTCGCCACCACGGTGCGCGATGCCGAGGGACTGATCGTCACCCCCGGTGGCATCGACGTGCATGTGCATTTCGACTCCGCGCAACTGTGCGAGCACGCGCTGGCGGCGGGCCTGACAACCCTGATCGGCGGTTCACTGGGACCGATCACGGTCGGCATCGACTGTGGCGGGGAATGGAATGTCGGCAAGATGTTACAGGCCGCCGAAGCATGGCCGATCAACTTCGGCTTTCTGGGGCGCGGTAATTCAAGCAAGCCCGAATCGCTGCTCGGGCAACTGCGCGGTGGCTGTCTGGGGTTGAAGATCCATGAAGACTGGGGTGCCATGCCTGCGGTGATCGACACCTGCCTGAAGGTGGCCGACGAATACGACTTTCAGGTCCAGTTGCACACTGACACGCTGAATGAATCCGGGTTTCTTGAAGACACACTGGCGGCCATCGGCGACCGCACCATCCACATGTACCACACAGAAGGCGCAGGTGGCGGACACGCCCCGGACATCATCAGTGTGGCGGGTAAAAGCAACTGCATCCCCTCCTCCACCAACCCGACCAACCCTTACACGGTGAACACGTTCGACGAGCACCTGGACATGATCATGGTCTGCCACCACCTCAATCCAGACGTACCGGAAGACGTGGCGTTCGCCGAATCGCGGGTACGGCCACAAACCATCGCCGCTGAAGACATTCTTCACGACACTGGCGCCATTTCGATTCTCGGCTCTGACAGCCAGGGCATGGGGCGCATCAACGAGGTGATCTGCCGCACCTGGCAACTGGCATCGAAAATGAAAGACCAACGCGGCCGCCTGCCGGAAGAAACCACGGCACTGGGCGACAACGAGCGGATCAAGCGCTACATCGCCAAATACACCATCAACGCTGCGCGGGTGTTCGGCATCGATAGCTACATCGGCTCGCTGGAGCCCGGCAAACTGGCCGATCTGGTGCTGTGGCGACCGGCGTTCTTTGGCATCAAGCCGGAACTGGTGGTCAAGGGCGGTTTTATTGTGCATGGCGTGATGGGCGATTCCGCCGCTTCGCTGTACACCTGCGAGCCATTGGTGATGCGCCCGCAATGGGGGGCGTTTGGCGAGGCGAAGCAGGCGCTGTCGGTCAATTTCGTCAACCGCCTCGCCGTCGAGGCCGACACCGCTACACGGCTGGGGCTCAAGAAGCAACTGCTGCCCGCGTTCGGCACGCGCACCCTGCGCAAGTCCGACATGTTGCACAACGATGCCTGCCCGGACATCCACGTCGACCCACAGACCTTCGACGTGTATGCCGACGGCGAGCGTCTTTACTGCGAACCGGTCAGCGAAGTGCCCCTCGCGCAGCGCTACATGCTGCGCTGAACCTCCACCACACAGGAAACCCGACGATGAGCCTGCCCTTGAATGCACCCGCCACGCACACCGATGTCCAGCCTCACCCCGGCGCTGCCCGAGTCGGAATCGGCGGCCCGGTAGGCTCGGGAAAAACCCGTTTGCTGGAACAACTGATTCCACGTTTTATCGCGCGTGGCATCGAGCTTGCGATCATCACCAATGACCTGGCCACTCGCGAGGATGCCGAGCGCGTGCAGCGCAGTGGCCTTATCGACCCGCAACGGGTGCGCGCAGTGGAAACCGGTGCCTGTCCGCACACCGCCATTCGCGAAGACCCAACCCTCAACCTGCAAATGGCTGACGAGCTGGAAGCACGTTTCGGCAATCTCGACCTGGTGCTGATCGAGTCAGGCGGCGACAACCTGGCCTCGACCTTTTCGCTGGATCTGGTGGACTTCTGGATCTTCGTCATCGACGTCGCGGGCGGTGACGACATACCGCGCAAACGTGGCCCCGGCGTATTGAGCTGTGACCTGCTGGTGGTCAACAAATATGACCTGGCGCCTTATGTGGGCGTTGATCTGCCACGCATGCGGCGCGAATCGGCGGACGCGCGAAATGGCCGGCCCGTCCTGTTTACCAACTGCGGCACCGGTGAAGGTGTCGACGCAGTGGTTGACGCGATAAGCCGCGCCGTATTGTTCGACCGCCCATGAACGCCCATCAAACGTTACTGCCCGTCCAGGCCAAAACCACGGCGCATATTGCCTTCAGCAAAGCGCCTTCGGGGGCCAGTTATGTATCCCGTCAGGAAGTCGGCTACCCCTTCCACCTGGGCCGCACGCTGAAACTGCCACAGGACCCGCCCGGCATGGCGGCGATTTATCTGCAGTCCTGCTCGGGCGGCCTGTTTGCCGGGGAAGCACTGCACCTGCAACTGCACGCCGGGCCGCACACGCAGGTGCACGTCAGCACGGGCGCTGCGACGGTTGCTCACAGCATGCTGGAACGGTCCGCGCGGCAGACCGTCACGCTGGTCGCCGAACCTGGCGCGCTGCTGGAGTACCTGCCGATGGCCACCATTCTGTTTCCGCAGACGCAGCTGCACAGCCTGGTAAATGTCACCTTGCACCCCGATGCGCGGGTCATGTTGTGCGACGCTTTCTGCCTGCATACGCCCCAAGGCAGCGAGGGCTTACCCGGCTTTTACCACGCCGATCTGCAGATTCACTGCCCGGCCGGAAAACTGCTGGCCGGTGATCGGCTGGCAATGACTGGCGCAGACCTGCAACGTCGTTTGCCGGGCGTCAGCGGTCAATTGCAAGCCTTGGCGACGTTCATGCTGGTGGGTCAGGGTTTGCCTGTGGAGGATTTGAAACGGGCCTTGCGCGATACATTGCGCATCGTCCCAGAGAGCTATCTGGGCGTCAGCGCGCTGCCGAACGATTGCGGTGTTTCAGTACGCATCATGACCGCCGATGCCGTGGCACTACGCAACGCCCTGCACCTGGCCTGGGCGTGCGCTCGCCAGCAACTGACCGGCATTGCGCCGCGGGCGCGGCGCAAGTGAAACAGCGCGGGTTTGATCGTGGCACCGGGGCTGATGCAGATCGATGCAGCCCCGGTCGTCACACTGGCTCAGCGATAACGTTCAAGCCAGTGAGCGTAAGGCGCAGGCAGAGTCCAGGCTGATTTTTCGACACCCAGCTCTTTCGCTGCGAAGTACGCCCAGTGCGGGTCGGCCAGATGCGCACGGCCTATCGAAACCAGGTCAAGCTGGCCGGATTTAACCGCTTCTTCAGCGAGTTTCGGCTCGCCAAAGCCCCAGGCGCTGGTCACCGGAATATCTGCTTCACGGCGCACACGCTCGGCAATTGGCCCCATGAACGCAGGCCCCCATGGAATGTTGGCGTCTGGCGTGCTGAAACCGACGCTGACACTCAACAGATCCAGACCACCAGCCTTGAAGCGACGCGCCAGCTCGATGGACTCGGTGAGGGTCTGTTCGTCACGACCGTCGTATTCAAGTACCCCAAAGCGTGCTGTCAATGGCAGGTTTTCCGGCCAGACTTCACGCACCGCTGCCAGCGTTTCAAGCAGGAAACGGCTGCGGTTATCGAAGCTGCCGCCGTATTCATCGGTGCGCTGGTTGGAGTGCTCGGAGAAGAAGCTCTGCCCCAGATAACCGTGGGCAAAGTGCAGTTCGATCCACTCAAAGCCCGCATCACGAGCTCGACGGGCGGCATCGACGAAGTTCTGACGAACGCGGGCGATATCTTCCAGGGTCATGGCGCGCGGGACTTTCGGCAGGTTGGCACCGAACGCAATAGCGGAAGGCGCAATAGTGTCCCAACCGCGCGAATCGGAAGCGACAATGTGGTCGTCGCCTTCCCATGGACGATTGGCGCTGGCCTTGCGTCCTGCGTGGGCGATCTGGATGCCCGGCACGCAACCTGCGTCCTTGATGGCTTTGACAATCGGCACGAAAGCCTGCGCCTGCTCATCGTTCCAGATACCGCTGCAACCGGGGGTGATGCGCCCTTCCGGTGCAACCGCGGTGGCCTCAACCACCAGCAAACCTGCACCGCCACGCGCCATACTGGCAAGGTGAACGTGGTGCCAGTCATTGACTACCCCGTCGATTGCCGAGTATTGGCACATCGGAGGAATGGCGATTCGGTTACGCAGCGTCACGTCTTTCAGTTTGAAGGGTTCGAACAATGCAGACATTGAAAAGCTCCAGTAGGCCAGATGACTTTTGATTTCAGTTGTTCGATGGTAATCGAACTATGGCAATCAACGGAAGCCTTGATATCATCCGCACCATGCGAACCTTCCAACACCCTGATCCAGAAGACCTCACCCTCGAACGCGTGCTCTACGCCTTGAGCGACCCGGTGCGCATGGAAATTGTGCGCTACCTTGCGGGTGTCGCCGAAGCCACTTGCGGTGAGCTGGACGGTGGCCGGCCGAAATCCAGCATGTCCCACCACTTCCGTGTTTTACGGGATGCCGGGCTCGTGCAGACGCGAAACATCGGCACCACGCACATGAATTCGTTACGCACTCAGGTGCTGGAGAGCCGGTTTCCGGGGTTGCTGGGGAGTATTCTGGCGCAGCGGTAAAGCAGCAAGGCGTCATTCCTGAGCACCTGTGCTGTCACTTCATTGCATGAATGCGAAAACGCCCGGTATCAGTCAATTGCCTGATACCGGGCGTTTCTTTGCTGCTGCGAATCTATTTACCGACTCGCTTGTCAGGCTGCCTTACAGCTGAAATTTCCCCACTTCCGTCTGCAGACTGGTGGCGAGGTTTTTCAGCCCGCCGCTGGTCTTGAGCAGTTCCTGAACCGACATGTTGTTCTGTTCGGCCATTTGCGCAGAACGCTCGACATTGCGTGCCACATCCTGGCTGGCTGCGGTTTGCTCACGCAGTGCAAAGGATATCTGGTCGACCACTTGCAGAACCTTGCCCGAACTGTCGCGAATCTCGATGATGGCCTGACCGGCCGTGCCAGCCATCTCCACACCCTGATTCACCTCCTGAACACCGCTGCGCATGCTCTCGACCGTTTCGCGTACGCCTGCCTGAATTTTCTCGATCATTCCGGCAATTTCCTTGGTGGACTTGCCAGTGTTCTGTGCAAGCAGGCGTACTTCATCGGCAACCACGGCGAAGCCGCGACCTTGCTCACCGGCACGAGCCGCTTCGATAGCCGCGTTGAGCGCCAGCAGGTTGGTCTGGTCGGCGATGCCTTGAATCACGCTGATGATCGATGAAATGTGCTCGGAGTGCTGACCCAGGCCTGCGACCTGTGTTGACGACAGCTGCACGGTCTTGGCAATGCCGTTCATGCTGGACAGCGTATTTTCGATGACCTGCGCACCATCCTTTGACTGCTGACCCGAACGACTGGCGAGTTGATGCGCCTCATCGGCATTTTCGGAAACGTGGTGGATGCTGACGGTCAGCTCTTCAATGGTGGCCGCCATCATCGACGCAGACGTCGACTGTTCCTGAATTGCACCAGAAAGCTGCTCGGAGGCACCGGAGATCTGTTGCACGGCGAGTACCAGCTGATTAGCCGCCTGGCTGATCTGTTGAATCATCTCACGCAGGCGGTTTTGCATGCGATCGAACGCTTTCGGCAGTTCGTCGTGGCTGCTGGTGTCGATCACAGTGTCCAGCTTGCCATTGGCAATTGCCGTTGCAGCATCGATGGCCAGTTGCAGGCGTGCTGTGGTGCTGCGCCCCAATGCGGTAGCCAGGATAGCCGAGAGCAGCGCTGCCGCAAGGCCGCCACACATCAGAATCATGATAGCGAAATGCTTGGCGTCCAACATATTCTGGGTTCTTTCCACCAGAAGCTTGTTCTCGGTGGCGCTGATTTCAGCCAATAAAGCACGCATGCTGTCCATCTTGGCCTTATCGGCACCGGAGGTAATGCGATTGTCCAGCTCGTCATCGGACATGTTGCGAGCGGTCAGGTCGCGGCGCAGGGCGATGATCGGATGGATATCTTCATCGAGCCAGCGCTTCTGAGTTTCACCCAGCGAGGTCAGACGACGCTGTTGTTCCGGGTTATCGGCGGTCAGGCGCTTGAGCGAATCGAGCTCTTCGGTGAAACGCTTTTCACCTGCTAACAGCGGCTCCAGAAAGGCATCTTTCGAGGCGATAACAAAGCCTCGCATACCCGTTTCGATATTGATTAGTTGCTCAAGAGCCAGTTGTGCATCACTGAGTACCTGATAGGTATGGACGTTGCTGTTAGTAGCGTCCTCAACCTGCTCGAAGCCTCTGTAGGAACTGAACACCAGCACGGCGATTAGAACGACTATAGCAACGAAACTGAAGTACAGCTTTTGCGAGATGCTGAGCTTGCTGAACATGATGTTAATCCTTAGCCGTGCCTGTCCGTGGCAGGGTGATGAGCTATCTAGTCGACAGAGGTGGTGGAACTATTCTGCGCGAGTGATGTCGTTTCGACATCTGTGTTGTCGCCCGTGCTTTCCGTAACTTTAGGGTCCGGCTTTAAACACACTGCATAAATGGCATGCTGTTTTAGTCAAACTAATGATAAGGCTGAAGAAAATAATTTAAATGACGACCAGCATGTAAATTTTTCGCACACGAATTCGCTAAAATATTGACGTTGGAAAAACGTTATTATTTTCTATATAAGTTTGGACATGCGCGGTGCAATGACTCTTTTGCGCCTTGTTGAGCCGAGACTATCGGTGAGGCACGTGCACCGTTAGTTGGGAAAAGTCATACTAATCGCTCAACATACGACCCGCCGCAGCGCTTCCTTCCATTCCAGATACAAACCCTGCAGATTCCTGCCGGGAACGGGGTCAAAGCGTTCGCGCTGTCTTTCCAGCGCTTGCAGGTCGGCGGCGTTATTCCAGAGGCCGAGGGCTTTGCCCGCCAGGTGCGCGGCACCCAGCGCCGATACCTCCGGCGACAGGCTGCGGATCACCGGGCGTTGCAACAGATCTGCCAGAAACTGCATGAGCCAGCGATTGCGGGTTGCCCCACCATCCACCCAAAGCTCTTTGAGCGGCGTGCCGATGTCAGCCTGCATCGCATCGAATACATCGCGAATCTGATAACCGATGGACTCCAGCGCAGCGCGCATGATGTGGGCGCCGGAAGCCCCTTCGGTCAAGCCGCAGATCAGCCCGCGGGCGTCAGCCTGCCAGTGTGGCGCGCCCAGTCCGGACAGCGCCGGTACAAAGTAAACACCGCCATTGTCGGCCAATTGCGTGGCCTGTTCGCTCAGGGCATCTATGGATTCTCCGGCCACCAGTCGCGCGGCCCATTGCACCGCTGCGCCGGTGTGTACGATGTTGCCCTCCATTGCATAAGTCGACGCTACGCCATCATGCCAGGCCATTGTCGTCGACAGACCATGGCTGGAGGCGATAGGCCCGGCCATTGGCGTCATCAGCGAAGAGCCGGTGCCCAGGGTCGCCTTGACCAGTCCGGGGGCAAAACCGCCCTGCCCGTAGAGTGCAGCATGCGAATCGCCGATCATCGACAGAATCGGAATACCCGCGTCCAGCCCGCCGACCGCCACGGTATGAGCAAACAGGCCAGCACTGGGCTGAATCGTGGCCAGTGCAGCAGCAGGGATTGAGAACAGCTCGAGCAATTGCGGATCCCAGCAGCGGGTATGCAGGTTGAACAGCTGGGTACGTGCCGCGTTGGAGCAATCGGTCGCGAAAGCTTGCCCTGCGCTGAGCTTCCAGAGCAACCAGCTGTCGATGGTCCCCAGGCAGATTTCCCCTGCTGCTGCGCGAGCGTGACCATTGTCCAGGTGATCGAGAACCCAGCGCATTTTGCCAGCGGAAAACATCGGGTCGAGGGCCAGCCCGGTTTTGCTCAGAATCATGGCTTCATGGCCTTGGGCATGCAGCTCGGTGCACAGCGGCAACGAACGACGGCATTGCCAACTGATGCAAGGCGACAAGGGTGCCCCGCTGGCCCGGTCCCACGCCACCACCGACTCGCGCTGGTTGCTGATGGCCAGCGCGCTGATCGGGCGCTGCAGACCAGTCATGCAATCTGCGATGGCCTCAAGCGTGGCTTGCCAGATCAGCAATGGGTCCTGCTCCGAATAACCGGCCTGCGGGTGGCTGATGCTCAAGGGCCGTGAACCACGTGCGACGACTTGCCCCTGTTCGTTGACCAGCACGGCCTTGGCATTGCTGGTGCCTTCATCGATGGCCAGAATCAGCGGAGAGTTTTCATTCATGGTCTGGTTACTCGACATGCAGAAATGCCCCTAACGCAAACGTGCAGCGGCCGCGACAATGCCGTCCGCATCAATGCCGTGCAAGGCACGCGTGGGTTCACGGGCACCGGCTGCTGCGTAATCACCATCGCCAATGCCCAGGCGAATCAGGGTGATGCCCAGCGCGTTCTCGGCGAGCAATTCGGCCACCAGGCTGCCGAGCCCGCCATTGATGTTATGTTCTTCGACAGTAATCACCCCGCGACTGCCGCTCAAGGCGTTGAGCAGCGCATCACGTTGCAGTGGACGAATCGAAGAAAGGTTGATGACCTGCGCGTCGAGCCCCTGCTCCGCCAGCCGCGCCGCAGCGTCTACCGCCTCATGCACCACCGAACCCAGTGCGACGATGGTCAGGTCTGAACCACGGCGCAGAATATCGACTTTTCCGGGTACGAAGCGGTAGCTGGGGTCATGCAGTTCACGCAGCGGCTTGCCATCGAGGCGGATGTACACCGGGCCGTGATAACGCAGGGCGTAATAAATGATCTGCCGGCACTCCAGCGGGTCGGACGGCGCGAAAATCTGTACGTTGCCAAAGCCGCGCATGACCGAGATGTCGTCCAGGCAATGGTGGGTACTCGCCAGCGGCCCATAGCTGGTGCCCGCATTGAGCCCGAACATTTTCACATTGGCCTGGTTGTAGCAGACATCAACCTTGACCTGCTCGCAGGCCCTGGAAATCAGGAACGGCGCAGCGTTGCAGGTGGCAGCGATCTTGCCCCCCAGCGCCAGGCCCGCCGCCACACTGACCAGCGACTGCTCAGCGATGCCGACATTGATTACCCGCTCCGGAAAACGCTGCATGAAGGGGGCGATCTTGGCGGTGGAAGTCGAGTCGCTGACCACTGGCACCAGGTCCAGACCTTCGTCGACGGCCGCGATAAACGCGTCCACCATCACGCTGGCAAAATGCTCACTCGACATGATTCAACTCCTCCAGTGCTGCGCTGACTTCATCACCTTTCGGCACCCGGTGGTGCCATTCGGATCGCCCTTCGATGAACGACACGCCCTTGCCTTTGATGGTGTGGGCGATCAGCACCTGAGGCGCGCCTTTGCGCAGTTGCATCTGCTCCAGCGCCGTCACCAGTTGCCCGACATCGTTGCCATCGCATTCGCTGACCGTGAAGCCAAACGCCGCCCATTTCTCATCCAGCGGGTCCAGCGGCATGATCTCTGCCGTGAGGCCCGCCAGTTGCAGCTTGTTCTTGTCGACGATCACAAACAGGTTGTCCAGGCCGTACTTGGCGGCTGCCATTGCCGCCTCCCAGTTCGAGCCTTCCGCCAGTTCGCCGTCGCCGGTCAGCACGTAGATTCGTTTGGTGCTCCCGGACATTTTCGCCGCCAGCGCCAGGCCTACCGCAACCGGCAGACCGTGGCCCAACGCACCGGTATTGAGCTCGATGCCCGGCGTTTTCTGCCGCACCGGGTGGCCCGGCAGACGCGAATTGAAATGCTGATACTCGGGCAGCCACGCTTCGGGGATATAACCGGCCTGGGCCAGACAGCAATACAGACCACCGACGCCATGGCCTTTGCTCTGGATGTAGATATCGCGCGCCGGGTCTTCGATGCGCTCGGGGCTGATATCGAGAATACGGAAATACAGGGTTGCAAGAATGTCGGTTTCCGAAAGGTCAGCCCCCGTGTGCCCTCCCGCAGGCGATCCGGCATTGAGGGTGATGACATTACGCCTGATCAGGCGTGCCTGTTCTTTGATCTGCTGGGCATCGTAGCGGAAGGCATTCATGGAGCGGCTCCTGCGGGGCTAGCCACGCGGTGATTCATTATTCTGAAAAACACTTGAATATTTATTCACGGCTGAAAATATATTTATATTTAGACTCTGATCGCTCAGCAGGTCAAGCAGGCACGCACCTGAAAAATCAAAAAACGTTGATTACATTTTTTGCCGACGACATTTGAATCAGCTGCGCGAGGCTCTGTCTTGAGGCTCACAGGGACGTTTGAGGTGTATTCGCAAGGATTGAAGAAAATTAAACCGCTTGACTTTGCTCAGCCGGAGATGGAATCTGAATTAACAGTCAGGCATGCATATATATTCAGGCAGCCAGAACAAACTCCAACAACAATAAATCCGGAGACCCCCATGGACGCCAAAGCCCCTGCTCATCAGGCTGCCGCAAAACCGTCAGGCCGGGCGCGGTTGCTCAAGCTGTTGCCTGACAACATCGGTGGGCCGTTGATTGGCCTGGCCCTGCTGCTGGTGGTCTTTTCCTTCAGCTCCGAATTCTTCTTCACCCTGCGCAACGGTCTGAACATCCTTGACCAAGTGACAGTGCTGGGCATTCTCGCCATCGGCATGACGGCGGTGATCGTCATCGGCGGCATCGACCTGTCTGTCGGTTCGGTGCTGGCGTTTTCGATGATGATGCTGGGCTGGCTGTACCAGGATCAGGGCCTGGCGCTGGGCCTGGCGATCCCGATAGCCATAGCGACCGGCATGCTCGCCGGGCTGGTGTCCGGCTTGCTGATTACCTACGCCAGACTGCCCGCCTTTATCGCCACGCTGACGATGATGTCGGTCGCCCGAGGCCTGGCAAATATTCTTACCGAAGGCCGGCAGATCGTCGGTTACCCGGAGTGGTTCACCAGCCTGGCCACCGTGCGCCATTTCGGCTTTCTGTCGGCCACAGTCGGGCTGTTTCTGGTCATGCTGGGCGTGGCCTGGGTATTCCTGCGTTTTCGGGCCGGTGGGCGCAACCTGTACGCCATTGGCGGCAGCCATGAAGTAGCGAGGCTTTCAGGGATCAAGGTGCGAGCCATCACTTTATGGGTGTACGCCATCAGCGGCGCGCTTGCCGGCATCGCCGCTGTGACGATGGCCGCCCGCCTCGACTCCTCGCAACCCAGCGCCGGGCTGACGCTGGAACTGGACGCCATTGCCGCAGTGGTTATCGGCGGTGCCAGTCTCAGCGGCGGTGTCGGCAGCGTCGGTGGCACGCTGGTCGGTGTATTGATCATCGGCGTGCTGCGCAACGGCCTCAACCTGCTTGGCGTTTCGCCCTTCATTCAACAGGTCGTTATCGGCGTGGTCATTGCCCTCGCCGTGACCATCGATACCTTGCGTCGTCGCTCCAACAGTGCCCACTAAGCGTTGTCGTTTTGTGCTTGACCGATGTTGACATCCCCAACAATAAAATCAGGAGTCACCGCCATGTTCATGACCAAAAAACTGCTCCTCGCCACGGCCCTGGCCGCCGCCACACTCACCACAGCAGGCTCGACCTGGGCCAAAGAGCTGACCATCGGCCTGGCCGTAGCCAATCTGCAGGCTGACTTCTTCAACCAGATCAAACAGTCGGTCGAAGCCGAAGGCAAAGCCCGCGGGGTGAAGATCATTACCGTCGATGCGCAGGGCAATTCATCGACTCAGGTCAGCCAGATCGAGGACCTGATCACCCGCCAGATCGACGCGTTGATCTACATTCCCGCAGGTGCCACTGCCGCTGGCGTGCCGGTCAAGGCCGCCAAGGCTGCCGGGATTCCGGTAATCGCTGTGGACCGCAATGCGCCTGACGCGCCCGGCGACACATTTATTGCCAGCGACAGCGTGGCCGGTGCGCGCACGCTTGCCGAATACGTTGGCAAGGTGACTGGCGGCAAAGGCCGCATCGCCATCCTTCAAGGGCAGTTGGGCACAACCCCGGAAAACGACCGGGCGAAAGGTTTCCAGGAAGGTTTGAAAGGCTTTCCCGGCCTCAAGGTCGTTGCCGAACAGCCTGCCGAATGGGCGCAGGACAAAGGCTTTGCAGTCGCTCAGGACCTGTTGCAGCGTGACCCGAACATCAGCGTCTTTTTCGGTCGCGCTGACGCGATGGCCCTCGGTGCTGCACAGGCGGTAAAAGTCGCCAACCTCGGGCAACCGGTGGTCATAGTCGGTTTTGACGGCGACGTGGCAGGCCTCAAGGCGGTGGCAAGCGGCGTGCTGCAAGCGACCATGACCCAGCAGACGCAAAAGATGGGGCGCATGGCCGTTGCCTCCGCACTTGACCTCAAGGCTGGCAAAGCCGTGCCCAAGGAACAACTGCTGGAAACCGTGCTGACCACCAAAGACAACGTCGCGCCTTTCCTGCAACAGCACCCTTGAGCCACGGAGTCCGCCATGCAAGCTGCTCTGGATAACCCGACGCGCCATAACCCTGAGGTCACACCTGCAGCAGTGCTGTGCCTGCGTAACATTGGCAAGACTTACGGCCCGGTGCAGGTCCTTTCACAGATCAATGTCGACGTGCGGCCAGGTGAAGTGCTCGCCCTGCTCGGTGAAAACGGCGCAGGCAAATCGACCTTGTCGTCGATTATCGCGGGCCTCGTGCAGCCTGAAGCGGGAGGCTCCATGAGCTGGCTCGGCGAGGATTATGCGCCAGCCTCGCCGGGGGCGGCGCTGGGCGCTGGCATCGGCCTGATTCATCAGGAGATTCGCCTGCTGTCGCAGTTGTCGATTGCCGAAAACATCTTTGTCGGGCGGCTGCCCATGCGCCACGGCAAGGTCGACCGGGACTACATGCAAGCGCAGGCACAGAAGCAGTTGGAACGCCTCGGCCTCGACGTGTCAGCTTCGCGCAAGGTCGAGGGTTTAAGCGTCGCTGCACAGCAACTGGTCGAGATCGCCAAAGCCCTGACCCTGAACGCACGCCTGCTGATTCTCGACGAGCCCACCGCCGCTCTTGGCGGTGAAGAAACCGAGCTGCTGTTTCAACAGGTCGAGCGCCTCAAGGCTGAAGGCGTGTCGTTCATCTATATCAGCCATCGTCTGGAAGAAATCGCACGAATCGCCGACCGTATTCTGGTACTGCGCGATGGCCGCCAGATTGCGCTCCACGCCACCGCGCAGGTGCCGGTGCGCGAACTGGTCGAACAAATGGTCGGGCGCAGCCTGGAACGTATCTTCCCCGTCCTGCAAGCGCCGCAGGACAGAGTGATGCTGCAGGTCAAGGACCTCGCCTGCCGCGAGTTCGCCTTGCATGGCATCGACTTCAGCGTACGCGCCGGTGAAGTGTTCGGCATCGCCGGAGTGGTTGGCGCGGGCAGAACCGAACTGATTCGGGTGATTGCGGGCGCAGCCCGGGATATTCAGGGGCACATGCAACTGGATGGCGAAACCGTTCAACTGCACTCACCCTCGCAAGCGATTCAGGCGGGCGTGGTGCTAGTGCCTGAAGACCGCAAGCAGCAAGGCGTGGTGGTCGAGCACCGTATCGAAGACAACCTGGTCTACGGCAACACCGACCTGCTGCGAAGCGGCAACTGGGTATCGCCAAAGAGCCTGCACGCGTTTGCCCGAAACGCCATTTCGCGCCTCGGCGTAAAAGGCGCGCCCGAGCAGCGAATCGACAGCCTGTCCGGCGGCAATCAGCAGAAAGTCATCATTGCCAAATGGCTGGCCCGCAACCCCAAGGTGTTCATTCTCGACGAGCCGACCCGAGGCATCGACGTTGGTGCGCGGGCGGCGATCTACGAGGTGATCGCCGAGCTGGCGGCAACCGGCATGGCCGTGATCGTGGTCAGTTCCGACCTCGACGAAGTGCTGGGTTTGTCACACCGGGTCATGGTCATGAGCCGTGGCAGGCAAATGGGCATCCTTGAACGTGGCGAAGCGACACCGGTGTCAGTCATGGAAATGGCCACCGCCTGAGAGCCAACACACTGATTACGTGGAGAATGACATGCAACTTTTTCGTCTGGACGGCCAGGTGGCCTTTGTGACTGGAGCCGGCAGTGGCATTGGCCAGGCCATTGCAGTCGGCCTTGCCGAGGCCGGTGCTGATGTGGCGTGCTTTGACTTGCCAGGCAGCGCGGGCATCGGCGACACCGTAGAACGCATCAACGCACTGGGCCGACGCGCGCTTGCGCTGCAAGGTACTGTCACCGACCGCGCGACGCTGGATGCAGCCATCGCGCGCACTGAGACTCAACTGGGCGCGCTCAGCGTGGCCGTCAACTGTGCCGGGATCGCCAACGCACAGGCCGCCGAAGACCTGGAACTGCAACGCTGGCAAACCATGCTGGACATCAACCTCACCGGCATCTTTCTCAGTTGCCAGGCCCAGGCGGCGGTCATGCTGCCGCGCGGAAAAGGCGCCATCGTCAATATCGCCTCGATGTCCGGCAGTATCGTCAATCGGGGGTTGCTGCAAGCCCACTACAACGCCTCGAAAGCGGGCGTCATTCACCTCAGCAAAAGCCTGGCGATGGAATGGGCGGACAAGGGTTTACGGGTCAACTGCATCAGCCCCGGATACACCGCCACGCCCATGAATTCAAGACCGGAAGTGGCCGAGCAAGTGAAGATATTCGAACAGACCACGCCCATGGGACGCATGGCCAGCGTGGACGAGATGGTCGGCCCGGCGGTCTTTCTGGTCAGTCAGGCTTCATCGTTCTGTACCGGCGTCGACCTGCTGGTGGACGGCGGCTTTGTCTGCTGGTGAGCCCGCCCTGCCCATCACTGGAGCACACTCATGTATCAACGTTTTAGCGGTAAAACCGTGGTTATCACCGGCGCATGCCGAGGCATCGGCGCAGGCATTGCCGAGCGTTTCGCTCAGGAAGGTGCCAATCTGGTGCTCGCCTCCAACGACCTTGAGCGAGTGACGTTCACCTCTGAACAACTGGCCAGCGAATATTCGGTCAACAGCTTGGCGCTGGGCATCGACGTTACCGATGAAGCCGACATACAGCGCCTCTACCAGACCGCCCACGAGCGCTTCGGCAGCATCGATGTGTCGGTGCAAAACGCCGGCATCATCACCATCGACCATTGCGAAAGCATGCCCCGCGCAGACTTCGACAAGGTCCTGCAGGTCAATACAACCGGCGTCTGGCTCGGCTGCCGGGAAGCCGCCCGCTACATGGTCAGACAAGGCAGCGGGCGGTTAATCAACACATCCTCAGGCCAGGGCCGTCAGGGCTTCATCTACACTCCACATTACGCCGCGAGCAAAATGGGCGTGATCGGCATCACCCAAAGCCTGGCGCTGGAACTGGCGCGGCACAACATCACGGTGAACGCCTTCTGCCCAGGCATCATCGAAAGCGAAATGTGGGACTACAACGACCGCCTGTGGGGCGAAATCCTCGGCACCGAAGAAAAGCGCTATGCCAAGGGCGAACTGATGGCCGAGTGGGTCCGCAACATCCCCATGCGTCGCGCCGGCAAACCCTCGGACGTCGCCGGGCTGGTCGCATTCCTGGCCTCGGATGACGCCGCCTACCTGACCGGTCAGGCGATCAATATCGACGGCGGGCTGATTATGTCCTGACCGCTGTGACAGGCACGACCCGCTGCCAGTTTGGTATCCTCGCCGCCACTTTGGATATCGCTATCATTTTTTGGGGCCTGCATGAGCCAGATCGAAGAACAACGGCTGATGAGCAAGATCGCCAGCCTCTATTATGAAGAAGGACTCAAACAGTCCGAGATTTCCACCCGCCTCGACCTGTCCCAATCCTTCATCAGCCGCGCCCTGCGCCGTGCGTTGCAGGAAGGCGTGGTGAAAATCACCGTCATGCGCCCGCAAGGCCTGCATCTGGAGCTGGAAAGCCGCTTGCAGTCCCTGTACGGCATACGTCAGGTAATCGTCGTCGAAGCCACCGAACCAGACAACGAAGAAAGCATCAAACAAGCCATCGGCTCGGCCGCCGCGCATTACCTGGAAACCAGCCTTAGCACTCAGGACCACATCGGTATCTCCTCCTGGAGCAGCACTATCCGCGCGATGGTCAGCCACATGCACCCCCAACCGGGCAAACAAAGTGCCCAGGAAGTCGTGCAACTGCTCGGTGGCGTCGGCAACAAAGGTGCCTTTGAAGCCACCCTGCTCACCCAGCGCCTGGCCACCCTCCTCAACTGCCCCGCGTTCCTGCTGCCGTCGCAGAGCATCGAGCAATCGGTAGAAAGCAAACAGCGCATCGTCGAAATGGAAGAAGTCAAAGAAGTCCTCCAGCGCTTCGACAGCATCACCCTCGCAATCGTGGGTATTGGCGAGCTCGAACCGTCACAACTGCTGCGCAACAGCGGTAACTACTACACCGAAGACATGCTGCGCGTGCTCGCTGAACGGGGTGCGGTGGGTGATATCTGCCTGCGGTATTTTGATGCCCAGGGCAAACCGGTGCTGGAAGAGGATGAAGAGTTTGTGGTGTCGATGGGCTTGCCGAAGCTGCGGTCGATCAATCGCGTGCTGGGGTTGGCTGGGGGGGTGAGGAAGGTGCAGGCGATCAGAGGAGCGTTGTTGGGGGGGTATCTGGATGTGTTGATTACGGATTTGGGGACTGCGCGGGGGTTGGCGGGTTGAGCCAAAATCCCCCCTTATCCTGCATATTATTGTAGGGCTACCCGTGTTAGCCCTACACACATCCTGCGGAGCAGTAATAGGCAGACCTTTAAACATCTTTTTCCCTGGCCTGCGTCTTGGGTTCTGTATGAAAAGTCGGCGCCAGCCTCACACTTCGCGCTGCACCGCCAACACTTCCGGCCGATGAGAAAACAGTTGTAGAAACGCCCCGCCCAGCGCGCAGCCCGCCATCACGAAGAAGCACACTGTATAGCCACTAAGGCTGGTCCAGCCGCCGCCCATGGAAATCAGTGTGCCCATGAGTACCGGTGCAATACCGCCGCCGATGAACATCGCTGTGGTGATGATGCCGTTGGCGGTCGACGTTGCAGAGGGTTGTGCAGAGTCGGACGCAACCGCGTAGTAGATCGGCCAGACGGCATTGGCGACCAAGCCGAAAAGCAATTGCACCGCGATGACGATCAGGATGGTGTTGGCGAAGTAAAAGGCACCGACACTGACCGCCATCCATAGGCCGCAAATGATCAGGGTTATGCGCCGACCGATAATGTCCGACAACGAAGGCCAGATCAGCTGCCCGAGGATACCCGTCAGTGTGAACACGACGCTCATTCCTGCCGATTCGGCCAGCGACAGGTTGAGGATGTTGTACAGATAGGCAGGCAGGACAATGTTCACTCCCATGTACACCACCTGCGTGAGCATGGTGTTGCCAGCTGTCAGCGCGATGTTGCGGTTACTCAGCGTGGCCTTCACTGACTTCCAGACCTGGCCTTTGACGTTGGTCGACGGCGTACTGTCCGGCGGGGTCATGCCTTTGGCGGCAATGTCCACATACAGTTTGGTGATGCGCTCGGCCGTCGAGTAACGCGCCCAGAAGATCATCAGTGGCAGAGCCACCACGAAGGCGAAGAAGAACACATAACGCCAGTTTTCTTCGCCGAAGGTGCTGATCACGAAGCTGGCGACAATGCCACTGAGCATCGCGCCGACGGGGTAACCGGTGTGGTGTGCGCCCAGAGCAAAACCGCGGCGCTCCACCGGCCACCATTCAGCCGTGTTACTGACCCCGACCGGTTCGCCCCAGCCAGCCCCTAGGTTCACACCCACCCGCAAGGCAATAAAACTCGCAAGGCTGCCACTCAACGCCTTGAAGCCTGAGAGAAAGGACAATGCGGTGTAGCCCAGTACCAATGGCACCTGAAAGCGTGCCCGCTTCCAGCCACCGCCGTAACGATCACTCCAGATGGAGCCTGGAATATCGAGAACGGCCAGAGCCAGCATGACGACGGTGGCCACCGTACCCCACTGGTCAGCAGACAAGTCGAAATGCTTGGAGATCGTCGGCCCCAGGCGCAATACAATCTCGCGGTCATAGGCATTCAGAATCCAGATCATCCAGCAGACCAACAACGACACCCACGAAAACCGGTGAATCTTGCCCAGCGACGCATTCTTGTTATTTGGCATGGGAACTCTCCAGGCGTGCCGAGCACGCCCAAGCGAGAAAGGGTCAGTCGTCCTTAACGTTCAGGTTCAGTCTGTTGACGGGTTAACTGGCAAAGCGCCGTTCAGCGATGCCTTGCACGCCCAGCCCGGTGATCGCAAACAAGGCACCGCGTTGCTGGCCATCTTCCGGAAAGCGTGGCAACGGCGGCCTGGCCATGGAGGTGACATACAGCGTGTCCAGGTTCGGTCCGCCGAAGGTCAGGCTCGTCACTTTCTTCACGGGCATGTCGATGATGCGATCCACCTGCCCGTCCGGGGTGTAGCGCACCAGTTTTCCGGCGTAGACCAGCGCTTGCCACAGGCAACCTTCGGCATCGACGGTGCAGCCATCCGCCGCGCCTCCTGCTGAGGTGTCGACCTTGGCAAAGGTTCGTCTGTTGGCGACCGCGCCGCTGGTGTTGTCGTAGTCATAGGCCCAGATATCCCCGGACCAGGTATCGGCGAAATAAAAGGTTTCACCGCCCGGGCTCCAGCAAGGGCCGTTGGACACGATAATGCCCTCGTCCAGCGTGTGCAGGCTCAGGTCCGGGTCGAGGCGATACAGCTTCGCGCTGGCCTGATCCTCCCGAGTGTCCATCGAACCCACGATGAACCGACCGTGCCGATCCACTTTGCCATCGTTGAGCCGATTGTCGGGCAGCCCCGGTTCTGGGTCGACTATCAGCTCGAGATCACCGGTAGGCAGATCAAGGTTGTAGATACCCGTCTGCAACGCAACGAGCGCCGCGTCGCCACTGCTGCGCAAGGCCATGGAACCGATTTTCTGGCCAATATCCCAGGCTCGCAACTCGCGCCCGTCATCCGTACAGCGCAGAACACGACCGTCGAAACTGTCGATCCAGTACAGACGCTGTTGCTCGACATCCCAGACCGGGCCTTCGCCCAGCGTGGTCTTCACGTCGACAACGATTTCGATACGCATTTTTCACCTCTGTCTTGTTGTTATTGAGATGACACATTTTGCGGAGACTAGAAATTAACCTTGTCCTGCCCCTTCAGGTCGAGCATTTCGCGGGCTTCATCAGGCGTCGCCACCTGCCCGCCCAGCGCTTCGATCACCGTGCGAATACGCTTGACCTGATCGGCATTTGACGCCGCCAGCTTGCCCGGTCCGTCCCACAGCGAATCTTCAAGACCGACCCGCACATGACTGCCCATCGACAGGCCCATGGTGCCCAGCGGAATCTGATTGCGACCGGCACCCAGAATCGACCATTGGTAAGCGTCGCCAAACAGACGGTCGGCCGTGCGACGCATGTGCGCCAGGTCTTCGGGATGCCCGCCTATACCTCCGCGCAAACCAAACACCGACTGAATGAAAATCGGCGCCTTGAGCAGCCCGCGCTGCAGAAAATGCGCGGCGGTATACAGATGGCCGATGTCATAGCATTCGATTTCAAAGCGCGTGCGGTTCTCGGCACAGGTATTGAGGATGTGCGCGATGTCGCGGAAGGTGTTACGGAAGATCCGGTCATCACTCTCGGCCAGGTACGGCCGTTCCCAGTCGTGCTTGAATTCGCTGTAGCGATCGAGCATTTCGTACAGCCCGAAGTTCATTGATCCCATGTTCAACGAGGCGAGTTCCGGCTTGAGTTGCGCCACAGGCTGCAAACGCTCTTCCACGCCCATGGTCGGCGCGCCGCCGGTGGTGATATTGATCACCACGTCGCTCCTGGCCTTGATGTGCGGCAGGAATTGCCGAAACAGATCGACATCCTGACTGGGCCGCCCGTCAACCGGGTCGCGGGCATGCAAGTGGACGATTGAGGCGCCCGCCTCGGCGGCACCGACGGCTGCATCGGCGATTTCCTGCGGTGTGATCGGTAAATGAGGCGACATCGAGGGCGTATGAATGGCCCCCGTGACGGCACAGGTAATAATGATCGGACGTTTCTTGGGCATGAGCATTCTCCGTTCTTGTTCTTAAAGAGAAAGTCTGGTGTGGAACACGACTCGGACGCTGTCCGGTCCTGTCGAGCCTGATACTCAGAGGTATTCGACGTTGCCATCCACACTGATGGCCTGACCCGTGACATTGCGTGCGGCGGGCGAGCACAAGAAAAGCGCCATCGCGGCAACGTCCTCGGCGGTGACCATGCGCTTGAGCGAAATCTTTTTCAGGTACTCCTCGCGCATCTCCTCCTCAGGCACATTCATCTGTTGAGCACGGGCACGAATCACACCGTCCATACGCGGGCCTTCGACGATGCCGGGCAGCAAAGCATTGACGCGGATGTCGCTCTCACCCAACTCGGACGCCAGAGATTTCATCAGGCCGACAATCGCCCACTTGGTCGCCGCGTACGGTGTACGCCAGGCGTATCCCAGACGACCGGCGACAGACGCGATATGGATCAGATGAGCGTTGGGCGACGCCTTGAGCAGCGGCACCGCGTGATGAGCAAAACGGTATTGCCCAGTGAGATTGATGTCGATGGTGCGCTGCCACTCCTCTTCGCTAATGACATCAATGCCTGCCGTAGGGCCGGCGATCCCGGCGTTGTTGATCAGCACATCAAGACCGCCGAACTGTTCGCGCTGCACCCTGAACACCGCTTCGATCTGCACCGGGTCAGCAACGTCTGCGCGGGTGGCAACGCAGCCTGGATGGCGATCAAGGAATGCCGCAATGGCCGCCTCGCTGACATCACACACATGCACCTTTGCCCCGGCTTCCATATAAGCCGCCGCCAACACCTCACCGATCCCGGCGGCACCACCGGAAATCAGCACGCGCAGCCCTGTGTAGGGAACCAGCCGATTGAGAACACTCATGCTTTTTTCACTCCCGAGACACGCGACCTGGAGCGGTCGCTCTTTGCGATCAGGCGCGTCAGAGAATCAGCCGCCTGCATGATGTCGTCGGTGACCGCTGCGCGAGCGGCCGCCCCATCACGCGCCGCCAGCGCCTCGACGATACGGTTGTGTGCTTCCATCGAACGCTGAAGGTGCGCCCTGTCAGGTGCGACCAGTGCGAAACACGGACCTATGTGCAGCCAGAAATTCTCCACTGCCGCAACGATCAACTCAGCCTTGGCGACCGCATAAATGCGTCGGTGAAAGGCAAAGTTGGTCCACAGGTAAAGGGCCACATCAACGCTGTCTGCAGCCTTCTGCATCTGCTCGCAGAGCTGGCTGATGTCTGCAAGATCGGCGTCATTGATCAGAATGACCGTCTTCTCGGCCAACAGACCTTCCAGCGCAACTCTGGCATCACGAATTTCGCGCAGCCGCTCCGGGGTCATCATGGGCACGCGCAGACGAGCGGTTTCGGTGACTTCGAAGGCGTTCTCTGCACTGAGACGATTCAATGCCTCGCGCACCGGCATCGGGCTGGAGCCCAGCGCCTCGGCAAGACCACGGATGGTCAGCTTCTGACCCGGCTGAAAGCGCCCGCTCATCAGCGCTTCACGGATCTGTCGGTAAACCTGGTCCTGGAGGGTATCGCGGGAAACCTGGCGCATGGCGGGCAGGAGGATAGGGCGATCTGTCATGGGGAGTGACTCATATTGGCGTTCTTATGGGGCTAATATGTGATCACAAATAACATATGTCAAATTTTTTTCAGGGAGGTACAACGGGATGAGCCCACGCCTCGGCCTCAGGTGACTCCGGGTTATTTTCACAGGGCCATTGCGCTGCCGTTTAGTCATCGCACGGACATTACCGAAACTTCGTCCCTCAAAATTCCAGTCGTGTCTCTCGGGAAGGACCATACCCAAAATAAGCGGTATAGCACTTGCTGAAATGGCTCGGAGAGACGAATCCGCAGGCCACTGCGACCTGAACAATGGTCAGCCTGGAATGCTGCAGTAACCGACGAACCTAAGTCACTTGAAATTTCGAGGTGGTAAGAGGAATTGCCGCGCCGAGTAAGACCGGGCATCAAGCTGGCCATTCAGCGGACAAGGGAAAGAGCACATATACGACTGAGGCGTTAGACGCCTCCTAACAATCCCGATGAGGCCCCATAGGATGAAATCATTTCACCACTAATGGGATAAAATCGCCTTTGTAACGACGCACGTTCAGTGCTGCATGATGACGAACGCTTATACAGCCCGCTGGTACCATAAATATCCGTCCCGTCTCATTAAAGTGACCATCTTCGATAAGCGATCTAAGCGTTTTTTCATCAATACCTTCAAATGACTTGTTGTCGGATTTGAGTGTGAAGCTAAACAGACCTTTCTTCGGGCCTCTCTGAAATTTATATGGATGGCAGACCAAGCCAGCCTCGTTGATGCCAATCACATCCTCAATGACTTCAAGCATTTTTAGCTCCTTGCGACCCTATACCGGTGATCTCTATCGCTCAAACCCAACCAATTCGCCAAAAAACTACACTCTTTACGCTTTTTAATCAGGAACCCATAACGAGCAAGCTGAAGCAGCCTGTGCGACCAACCAATCATGCTCACGCTTGGCATAGGGTCGAGGCATTCCGGCTGAGACTCTAAGCAAGAAATTATAAGAGCCCCGGAGCTCGTTTTCTGTCGGAGTCGCCGCGCCCAGCTTTGTATTCGTTTTCAGGCCCTTGATGCTTCCCTGTAGTGCGATCTCCTGCTGCATGCCATCCGAGTTACTCTCCAGAACGTTCACTGTGATGTAAGCGGCATTTGAGCAGCGATCCATTTTTTCCCATTGTTTCATTTGGGCTTCGGTAGCCATGGAAACTGATGACACGGAGAGCATCAAGCATCCCATTAGATAACGCATAACTGCATCCTTTCGAAAATAACGTCCGCCGTAATACCTTATCCCAAACCAATTTGCCAGTACCGGACATGGAGGTAGGTGCGCATTCAGGAGAAACACTATGCAGGACGTTCAGGCCGCCGACACTCAACTCCGGCTGCTCGGGCATACCTGGGTCTGATGCCCGAACAGCCAATCCACCGGAAAATCAGCCAAAATCACTTCCCGAGCAGTCCGGGGTTTGATGATGCAAATAATCTGGATGTGGTAGCAAGAGCAGCGAACGCGGCAAGCACGAATATCGTATGACTCGCTACAGGTGCCACGACATAAACCGCTTTAACAGCGCAGAGCGGTGCCATGACAAGAAAGGTGCCAAAGCAAGCCAAAAGACGCCATTAAAAGTAACGAAATACAGAAAAGTACGACGAAAGTTTCTGACTCCCCATCCTCGCCTATTATGCTGAAGGCTACGAACCATTAGTTCAGGACGCATTGAAAGCCTTCAGATCCATCTTGGCTTTAACCATGAGGTCTGGCGTCATAGGCCTCCCCTGATTATCTAAAAGCACTGGGGTACATGCACAGCGACAGCGCACACGGTTATCCCCCTCTGCCCACCAATCAAGCATCTCCTGCCCGGTGAAGAGCTCACCATGCCTTTCAACATGATGTTCTCTGCTGGTGGGTGTCAGAGCCGACAGGTGCATGAATTTAACGGGTATGCCGAGACGCGCTGAATCAGAGATGTCGTTCTGTAGCTTGCGAATCCGCATTTCATGGAGTTCTGAATCAGAAATTCTACCGACCAAGATTGCGCTCCTCGTTAAGGCCCTCATCAAGTTAATAGACCACTTAATCAACTCACGCCACCCTTCGGAATTCGATATGAGCCAGCGCCACCAGATACGGGTAGGCGACTGCATCGACATAATGCGTACGCTGCCAGATGAAAGCGTGCATGCACCGGATGAAAGACTTTGCTTGGAAAAAGGCAACGGTGCGCGCGGCGAAACTTTGGCAGGAGGAAAACTTTCGCCCCGCTCTCCCAGGCTATCTGTCCATCAGGATTCACGACTTGAGGCACCTTCGGTCGTCGCGGGCGTTACGCAGGAAGATCGAAAGGCATTGCTTGGGCACAAGAACGGCAGCATCACCAGCCCTTAATCGGGCGCTGAATCAGGGCATCTGATTGAAGCCGCGAACATGGTATCAGCCACCGACTCACGCGGACCGGTTCTGACGATTTTGAAGAGGAGGCAGGTATGAAAAAAGAGTCACGCAAAAGTCACGCGCATGAAAAAGGCCAATGCTGCGAACATTGGCCTAAGTCATTGAATTATATGGTCGGGACGGAGTGATTCGAACACTCGACCCCTAGCACCCCATGCTAGTGCGCTACCGGACTGCGCTACGCCCCGACTAGGCGTGTATCTGTTTTGCAACCTGCGAAAACGTTGAGAAATATACCCTAAGCATTTGAATTTTGGAAGTATCCTGGTTGCTCAATTACGCTTTGAGCATAACCAGTACGTCTTCCAGCTCGGCAATCATCTGCCGGATCATCTGCTTGTACTGCTGGGTATCGTCCTTCGGTTCCCCAGTGGTAAGACGAAGTCGGGCACCACCAATGGTGAAGCCCTGATCGTAGAGCAAGCCGCGGATCTGGCGGATCATCAGCACGTCCTGGCGCTGATAATACCGGCGGTTTCCGCGTCGCTTGACGGGGTTGAGTTGAGGAAACTCCTGCTCCCAATAACGCAAAACGTGCGGTTTTACCGCGCAGAGCTCGCTGACCTCACCGATGGTGAAGTAGCGTTTGCCGGGGATCGGCGGTAGCTCATCGTTATGACTTGGTTCCAGCATATGCCTCAACTCGGGCCTTCAGCTTCTGCCCTGGACGAAAGGTGACCACACGGCGCGCCGTAATCGGAATTTCTTCACCGGTCTTGGGATTTCTCCCAGGCCGCTGGCGCTTGTCTCGAAGGTCGAAGTTGCCGAAACCTGACAACTTCACCTGCTCGTTATCTTCCAGAGCGTGCCTGATTTCTTCAAAAAACAGTTCGACCAGTTCCTTGGCTTCCCGTTTATTCAGGCCCAGCTCTTCGTACAGACGTTCGGCCATCTCAGCTTTCGTCAGAGCCCCCATACGCTACTTCCTTAACGTGGCGTTTAACCTCTCCTCAAGCGAGGTGAGGATAGCAAGTGTCGTTGCGTTTACCTCATCGTCATTAAGAGTGCGCGATGGATGCTGCCAGGTCAAGCCGACTGCAAGGCTTTTTCTATGTGGATCAATGCCTTTACCCTGGTAAACATCAAATAACCTGAGGTCTGTGAGCCACTCGCCTGCATTTTCACGAATAACGTCCAGAACCGCACTGGCCGAAACGTCGCGATCAGCCAGCAATGCCAGGTCGCGACGCACTTCCGGGAAGCGCGACAGCTCGTGGAATTTCGGCAGACGGCCTGTCGATACTTCAGCCAGAACCAGCTCGAAAACAAATACCGGACGATCCAGGCCCAGGGTTTTCGACAGTTCCGGGTGAATGGCGCCCAGGAAGCCGACTTCGCGACCATCACGCTCGATGCGAGCTGTCTGACCTGGGTGCAAGGCGGGATGCTGGCCCGGAGTGAAGGTGAACTCACCCAGCGCACCGGCAAAACCCAGAACCGCTTCGACGTCAGCCTTAACGTCGAAGAAGTCGACCGCATCACGGCCTTGCGCCCAACCTTCCGGCAGACGGCTGCCGCATACCACACCCGCCAGCATCGGCTCTTGCTTCAAGCCATCGAGCTGACCAACGAAGCGCAGGCCGCTTTCGAACATGCGTACGCGGTCCTGTTGGCGGTTAAGGTTGTGCTGCAGCGCTTTGACCAGACCCGGCCATAGCGAGGCGCGCATGGCGGCCATGTCATTGGAAATCGGGTTGGCCAGCAACAGTGGCTTGGCACCCGGCGAGAACAGTTCGAACCATTTCGGGTCGATGAAGCTGTAGGTAATCGCTTCCTGATAACCGCGGGCAACCAGCAGGCGACGCAGCTCGGGCAGATCGCCTTTGGCTTCGGCCTTGGCCTGAGGAGCAAGACGGGCTTGCGGATAACGAACCGGCAGACGGTTGTAGCCGTACAGACGAGCCAGTTCTTCGATCAGATCGACCTCAAGGCTGATGTCGAAACGATGACTTGGCACTTCGACACGCCACTGCCCGTCGGCTTCGGTAGTCACAGCAAGGCCGAGACCTGTCAGCAGACGCTCGATTTCGGCGTTTTCAATGACCAGACCGAGCATCTGCTCGACGCGACTGGCGCGCAACGTAACCGGAGCAATCGATGGCAAATGCTGTTCGCTGACCACTTCTGTTATCGGGCCAGCCTCACCACCGGTGATTTCCAGCAGCAGGCCAGTCGCCCGCTCCATGGCTTCACGGGCCAGTTGCCAGTCAACACCACGCTCGTAACGGTGCGAGGCATCGGTGTGCAGGCCGTAGGAACGCGCCTTGCCAGCCACCGAGATGGTGTCGAAGAAAGCACTTTCCAGGAAGATATCGCGAGTGCCGGCAGTCACGCCGCTGTGCTCGCCACCCATGACCCCGGCGATTGCCAGAGCACGCTGGTGGTCGGCAATGACTAGGGTGTCGGCACGCAGGCTGACTTCCTGACCGTCGAGCAGAACGAGCTTCTCGCCCTCCTCCGCCATGCGCACACGAATGCCGCCGTTGATTTCGGCCAGATCGAAAGCATGCAGAGGCTGACCCAGCTCGAGCATCACGTAGTTGGTGATATCGACAGCGGCATCGATGCTGCGCACGTCGGAACGACGCAGACGCTCGACCATCCACAGCGGAGTAGGACGCGACAGATCAACGTTGCGGATGACGCGGCCCAGGTAACGCGGGCATGCAGCCGGAGCCAATACTTCGACCGGGCGCACTTCATCGTGCACAGCGCTGACAGCAGCGATCTGCGGACGGGTGACGTCAGTGGCGTACAGCGCACCGACTTCACGCGCCAGACCTGCTACTGACAAACAGTCGCCACGGTTCGGGGTCAGGTCGACCTCAATGCTGGCGTCATCCAGGTTCAGGTAGACACGAATGTCTTCACCGACCGGCGCATCGGCGGCCAGCTCCATCAGGCCATCATTGCCCTCGCCGGCCTGCAACTCGGCAGCTGAACACAGCATGCCGTTGGACTCGACGCCACGCAGCTTGGCTTTCTTGATCTTGAAATCGCCCGGCAGCTCGGCACCGATCATGGCGAACGGAATTTTCAGACCGGGTCGCACGTTCGGCGCGCCACACACTACCTGAAAGGTTTCGCTGCCATTGCTGACCTGGCACACGCGCAGCTTGTCGGCATCGGGGTGCTGTTCGGTGCTCAGCACCTCGCCTACGACCACCCCACTGAAAACACCGGCGGCCAGCGTGACGCTGTCAACCTCAAGACCGGCCATCGACAGACGAGCAACCAGCTCGTCGCGGGAAACCTGCGGGCTTACCCAGCCACGCAGCCATTGTTCACTGAATTTCATCCTGCTCTCCTGAAAGGTTCGTTACGACTTAGCGAAATTGCGCGAGGAACCGCAAATCGTTGTCGAAGAACAGGCGCAAATCATTGACGCCGTAACGCAGCATGGCCAGACGCTCTACGCCCATGCCGAACGCGAAGCCCTGAAACTCTTCAGGGTCGATACCCGACATGCGCAGCACGTTCGGGTGGACCATGCCGCAGCCCATGACTTCAAGCCAGCCAGTCTGCTTGCAGACACGGCAGCCCTTGCCACTGCACATCACGCATTCCATATCCACTTCTGCCGAGGGCTCGGTGAACGGGAAATACGAAGGACGGAAGCGCACGGCCAGCTCTTTCTCGAAGAACACCCGCAGAAATTCTTCGATGGTGCCTTTCAGGTCGGCAAAATTGATGTCGCGATCAACCAGCAGACCTTCGATCTGGTGGAACATCGGCGAGTGGGTGATATCGGAGTCGCTACGGTACACACGGCCTGGGCAGACAATGCGGATCGGCGGCTGTTGCGATTCCATGGTGCGGACCTGTACCGGTGAGGTATGGGTGCGCAGCAGCATGTTCGCATTGAAATAGAAGGTGTCATGCATCGACCGGGCCGGGTGATGGCCTGGGATGTTGAGCGCCTCGAAGTTGTGGTAATCGTCTTCCACTTCAGGGCCTTCGGCGATGCCGTAGCCAATGTGCGTGAAGAATTGTTCGATACGTTCCAGAGTACGGGTAATTGGGTGCAGACCACCTGAGGTCTGGCCGCGGCCCGGCAGGGTCACGTCGATGCATTCGGCGGCGAGTTTGGCAGTCAGTTCTGCCTGCTCGAACGATGCCTTGCGTGCATTGAGAACCTCTGTGACACGCTCCTTGGCAAGGTTGATCAGCGCGCCGACTTGCGGACGCTCTTCAGCTGGCAGGTTCCCCAGGGTCTTCATCACCTGAGTCAACTCGCCTTTCTTGCCAAGGTAGTGAACCCGGATTTGCTCCAGGGCATTGATATCTTCGGCGCTTTGCACAGCCTCAAGAGCTTGAGAGACCAGCGCGTCCAGGTTTTCCATGTACAGACTCCAGATACAAAATAGGGGAAGAGCTGAAGGCTCTTCCCCTATTTATGACGTTTAACACCGACCCCGGAGAACCGGGGCCAGTGATTGTCGGGGACTTAGGCCAAGGTGGCTTTAGCTTTCTCGACAATCGCAGCAAACGCCGCTTTTTCGTTCACTGCCAGATCAGCCAGAACCTTACGGTCGATCTCGATGGACGCTTTTTTCAGGCCGGCAATGAAACGGCTGTAGGACAGACCGTTAACACGAGCACCAGCGTTGATACGAGCGATCCACAGAGCGCGGAACTGACGTTTTTTCTGACGACGGTCACGGTAGGCGTATTGGCCTGCCTTGATTACCGCTTGCTTGGCAACACGGAATACGCGTGAACGCGCGCCGTAGTAGCCTTTTGCAAGTTTCAGAATTTTTTTGTGACGCTTACGGGCAATGACGCCACGCTTTACACGAGCCATGAGTTACTTCCTCTATATCTTGATCAAAATTAACGAAGGCGCAGCATGCGCTCGACTTTTGCCACGTCAGACGGATGCAGCAAGCTGCTACCGCGCAGTTGACGCTTACGCTTTGTCGACATTTTGGTCAGGATGTGGCTCTTGAAAGCGTGTTTGTGCTTGATGCCGTTGGCGGTTTTCAAAAACCGCTTAGCTGCACCACTTTTAGTCTTCATCTTTGGCATGTTCGGATACTCCGCATTCAGTTGATAAATATAACCGCAAGGCCTGCCGTGCCCTGGTGGTTATTTCTTCTTTTTCGGGGCGATGACCATGATCAGCTGGCGTCCTTCCATCTTAGGATGCTGTTCGACGGAACCGTATTCGAGCAGGTCACCTTCAACCCGCTTCAACAGCTCCATACCCAGCTCCTGGTGGGCCATCTCACGACCGCGGAATCTCAACGATACCTTGGCCCTGTCCCCGTCACTCAGGAAACGTACCAGGTTGCGTAGTTTTACCTGGTAATCCCCTTCCTCCGTCCCTGGACGAAACTTGATTTCTTTAACCTGAATCTGCTTCTGATTTTTCTTCGCTGCAGCAACCTGCTTCTTCTTCTCGAAGATCGATTTGCCGTAATCCATCACACGGCAGACCGGAGGAAGTGCGTCGGCAGAAATCTCTACCAGATCCAGCTTAGCCTCTTCGGCAATACGAAGCGCTTCATCAATCGAGACGATGCCAATCTGCTCGCCGTCAGCGCCAATTAAACGAACCTCGCGGGCCGAGATATTTTCATTGATCGGGGCCTTGGGTGCAGCTCGTTTATCTTGTCTCATTTCACGCTTAATAATAATTACTCCGTATCTTGGCGACCACGCCGGGAAACCGCTTGTGCGAGGAATTCAGCGAATTGGGCAACCGGCATCGAGCCAAGGTCAGCGCCTTCACGTGTACGCACAGCGACAGTTTGCATTTCAACCTCCCTATCTCCAATCACGAGGAGATAAGGAACCTTGAGCAAAGTATGCTCGCGGATTTTAAAGCCGATCTTTTCATTTCTCAAGTCGGACTTGGCACGAAACCCGCTTTCAGCCAGAGTTTTTTCCACTTCAAGGGCAAAATCGGCCTGTTTGTCAGTGATATTCATGATCACTGCCTGAGTAGGCGCCAGCCAGGCTGGAAACGCGCCCTCGTAATGCTCGATCAGAATTCCGATGAAGCGCTCGAAAGACCCAAGGATCGCACGGTGCAACATGACCGGATTCTTGCGACTGTTGTCTTCCGAAACGTACTCGGCGCTCAAACGGATCGGCAAGTTGAAGTCCAGCTGCAAGGTGCCGCACTGCCAGACCCGGCCGAGGCAGTCCTTGAGGGAAAACTCGATTTTCGGACCGTAGAACGCGCCTTCGCCCGGCTGCAGATCATAGGGCAGACCAGCACTGTCGAGCGCAGAGGCCAGCGCCGTCTCGGCACGGTCCCAAAGCTCGTCGGAGCCTACACGCTTTTCAGGGCGAGTGGACAATTTGAGTTCGATATCCTTGAAACCGAAATCGGCGTAGACATCCAGCGTCAGCTTGATGAATGCGGCAGATTCGGCCTGCATCTGATCTTCGGTACAGAAGATATGAGCATCGTCCTGAGTAAAGCCACGCACACGCATGATGCCATGCAAGGCCCCCGACGGTTCGTTACGGTGGCAGGCACCGAACTCGGCCAGACGCATCGGCAGCTCGCGGTAGCTCTTCAGGCCCTGATTGAACACCTGCACGTGGCAAGGGCAGTTCATCGGCTTGATCGCGTAGTCGCGGCTCTCGGACTCGGTGGTGAACATGTTGTCAGCGTAGTTGGCCCAGTGCCCGGATTTCTCCCAGAGCGAGCGATCAACCACTTGCGGGGTCTTGATCTCAAGGTAGCCATTCTCGCGCTGCACTTTGCGCATGTATTGCTCGAGCACCTGATACAGGGTCCAGCCCTGCGGATGCCAGAACACCATACCCGGCGCTTCTTCCTGGGTATGGAACAGGCCTAGGCGCTTGCCGATCTTGCGATGATCGCGCTTTTCGGCTTCTTCGATGCGCTGAATGTAGGCAGCCAACTGCTTCTTGTCAGCCCACGCAGTGCCGTAGACGCGCTGCAACTGCTCGTTCTTGGCGTCACCGCGCCAGTAGGCACCGGACAGCTTGGTCAGCTTGAACGATTTCAGGAAACGAGTATTCGGCACGTGTGGGCCACGGCACATGTCGACGTATTCTTCGTGGTAATACAGGCCCATGGCCTGCTCGTTCGGCATGTCTTCGACCAGGCGCAGCTTGTAGTCTTCATGACGGGCGGTGAACACCTCGATCACTTCAGCGCGCGGGGTGACTTTTTTGATGACGTCGTAATCTTTTTCGATCAGCTGCTGCATGCGCTGCTCGATCGCCGCCATGTCGTCAGGCGTGAACGGGCGCTCGTAAGCGATATCGTAATAGAAGCCGTCGTCGATCACCGGGCCGATGACCATTTTTGCAGTCGGATACAACTGCTTGACCGCATGCCCGACCAGGTGAGCGCAAGAGTGACGGATTATTTCCAGTCCTTCCTGATCCTTGGGGGTGATGATCTGCAGGCTGACATCGTTTTCGATCAGGTCGCAGGCGTCGACGAGCTTGCCGTCAACCTTGCCGGCCACGGTGGCCTTGGCCAGCCCGGCACCGATTGAAAGCGCGACATCGGCTACGGAAACCGCATGATCGAATGAACGTTGACTGCCGTCGGGAAGAGTAATAGTTGGCATGGCGCCTCCTCTCCTAGTGGTGACCCCTACCAAAGGTCACGTGGGTTGGGATGAGCCAGTACGTGATCCGGTGGTATGCCTGCCTCACAGTGGCAGGAGCCTTGGGGCCAACCTTGAACCGGACCAGATGACTGGAATGTACGAAAAACCTGCCTGCGTCGCGTCCAAAGCCATCAGCCATGGGGACACTTGAAAATAACAGGACGCGCATCCTAGCACAGCTCGGCCGACACCGGACGTTCATATGCGTAAATCACGCCAAATAACACGTCACCTGAACTGGCTGGCTTGATGAGCGTCTTAACCAATCAGGATCCTGTACGTTTCCTTGTTCACTAAAGTCAGCAAAAGGAGAACACCATGAAGCTTTCCCGTCTGTCCGCACTCCTCGCCTGCGCCGCCGTCATGGCCCCTTGGGGCGCTCAGGCTGCCATGGAAAAAACCGTGCAAGACACGTTCACCCAGGAATGCATCGCTGCGGCGAATCAGCACAAGCAAGATGCCAAGGCCGCGCAGGCTCATTGCGATTGCAGCGCCCGGGTAGTGAACAAGGAGTTTTCTCAGCAGGAAATCGAAGCATTGATCAGTACCGATAGCGCTCCTGCCCCTGCATTGACGCAAAAACTGCAGAAACTGGTTGCCGAAAACTGCACCAAATCAAAATAAATCATTTTTTTTAACGCAGTAAAGCAGCTGCCTGAAATGCCGAGAGCTGCGCCCCGCCGCCAACCTGAAAGCCTTGCAGAGCGGGGCTTTCAGCATATCCCGAACAGTCTTGATGCAAGGCTGGCAGAGACATCATTTAGCCACTTTATGTGTATGACGCTTTGCATATGCAGCGACCCAGACTAAAGAGATCACCTTAGTAGCTGTCTTTTTGCGCATTTCGACTATGATAGGCTCGTGTGCCCAGTTGGCCTGAGCAGCACGTTATTGAAAATTATGTTTCTGGAGATACACCATGTCTAATCGCCAAACCGGCACCGTAAAATGGTTCAACGATGAAAAAGGCTTCGGCTTTATCACTCCACAGGGTGGCGGTGACGACCTGTTCGTACACTTCAAAGCGATCGAAAGCGACGGTTTCAAAAGCCTGAAAGAAGGCCAGACCGTTTCTTTTGTTGCTGCTAAAGGCCAGAAAGGCATGCAGGCAGAACAAGTCCGCGTTGACTGATTCATTCGGCGCAAAAAAACCCCGTCGCTGACGGGGTTTTTTATGCGCCACAGAAAAGTGCCGACTCAACCGCAGTTGATGCGTGTCACCTTTCCCGAAGCGTCGGTATTAACGTTTACCCGCTCGGATCGGTATTCCAACGTAACCATATCGTCAGGCCCGAGAATGCGGGCATCCTGAGAACCGGTACGGGCGCGCACTTGTGACAGAAGGTCGATGGACGCTGGCTTGCCGATTGCGAACTGGCCAAGCCCTGCGTCACAACGGCCGGGTATGGCGTTGGCGTTACTGGCGGATGCGGAAGCGTCTGCCTTGACGGACGCTTCAGCGCCCTTATCAGAGGACGTGCTGCTGCATCCCGCCAGCAACAACGCCACGACCACAAAACCCAATGTTGCGAACTTCCGGGGCATACACCCTCCTCTGCCAATAAAACATTCCAGACCTGTCCGACCGCACTCAGGCGCGTTGGTTGCACACCTCAGTTGAGAAGCCATCGGTAACCTGTTGATCTGCCTGGGCCGGGAGTCTGCCTTGGGATCACACAAGGCGCGCGGTGAAATCGTCACAAAACGTTTACAACCTATTGCCATAGACTCGGACTATCGGGATGAGATGTAAGTAGAAGTGTCAAAATGTGCGCGGGATGGTTTACTGCGAGAGACGCAAGCGCCGGGAAGCGAACAGCGTAGTGCGTGACCCTTTACTGGAGATCAACAGACATGACAGCCATAACTCTGGATGCAGACATCAAGGCCAGATGGCCTCAGGGCCACTGCTCGCACAGCCCCGGAAACCCGGAAGAGCTGATGATCATTGCCGTCGACCTGCTGATCAAGGAACTGGGCACCGAGGGCGCCCGCGCCTTCATCAGCCAGGTACTGAGCCGTTATGCCACGGCAGGGCTGCCGGTCTGATGCACCTGTTGCAGCCCGCGTGATGGGTTACTTCAGTCGCGCCAGACGCTCGGTCAGCAGATCGAAGAAACCCTGAGCGTCGCCATTCTCGACCCAGAATACATTCTGCGGCTGCTTGAGCGTGCCGTACCAGTCAGCCACCGTCTGGCCGAAACCAATGCCCTCGCGGGTGTCGACCGCAACGTTGATCTGCCGCCCGGAAAACAACTCGGGCTTGAGCAACCAGGCAATGACACTGGCGTCGTGAACCGGACCACCGGGCAAGCCGTAATGCTCCATGTCCAGTTTGACGTATTCATTGAGAATGCCGTCGACCAGCTTGCCGGCGTTATTGCCCAATGCGGCAATCTGCTTGAGGCGTTGTTCGCTGGTCAGGATCTTGTGGGTCACGTCCAACGGTACGTAAGTAAGCTTCACACCACTGGCCAGAACGATCTGCGCAGCATGCGGGTCAGCAAACAGGTTGAATTCGGCAACCGGCGTAATGTTACCGCCGTTGAAATGCGCGCCCCCCATGACCACCACTTCCTTGATGCCCTGGGTGATTTCCGGTGCCTGCACGAGCGCCAGCGCCAGGTTGGTCTGCGGACCGAGCATGGCGATAGTGATGCTGTGCGGCTTGGCCTTGCTCAAGGTGTGGATCAGGTAATCGACTGCATTACCGTCGGCCAACCCCTTGGCTGGCTCATGCACGGGCACGCCGGGCAACCCTTCCTGACCGTGAACGTTTTCTGCGTAGATAGGTGTGCGCACCAACGGTTTGGGCGCACCGGCATACACCGGCACTTCTTCACGCCCGGCCCATTCACGCGCCAGCCTGGCATTGCGCGAGGTCTTGTCCAGACGGACATTGCCGGCGACGGTGGTGATCGCCATCACGTTCAATTCTTCGGGTGACGCCAGCGCCAGCAGCAACGCAACGACGTCGTCCGCGCCAGGGTCGGTATCGATGATCAGATCACGCTTTTCTGCCGCCTGAACGGCAGCGCTACTCAGTATGGACAAGAGCAATGCTCCACGAATGAACTGTCTGGAAAACTGCATCAACGTCATATGAAACTCCCTTTCTTAATAGCTAGAACACAACTCCGGAAACCAGCGCCACATTACTGTACGGCTGGCATTCTCCGGTACGGATGATTGCCCTGGCCTTGCGGCTCAATACTTTCAGGTCCTCATGGCTTATCCAGCGCTGCTGACCCAATTGATCATCAAGGTTCAGGCTTTCGATGACCTGCAATGCGGGCGGCTTGACCTCGGCCATTTCGTTGGCCAGCACATGGCTTTCGACCTGCATCTCACTCAGTACCACGTCCAGCACACTGACGAAATCAGGTACGCCGCGAGTCAGCGCCAGGTCGACCAGCTCGACGCCTGCCGGTACTGGCATTCCAGCGTCGACGATCATCAGGATGTCGCCATGCCCCAGCGACGCAATGACGCGAGACAGGGCAATGTTGAGTAGCGGGGTCTTTTTCATAGTGAATCGAATTCCTTTACTTCCTCGAACGTCGGGATGGACGGCTGGGCACCCGCGCGGGTCACGGATATGGCTGCCGCGGCCTGACCGAAGCGAATGGCCTGCGATTCACTCTGACCCGCCGCCAGTGCTGCGGCAAAACCACCAACAAAGGTATCACCTGCAGCGGTGGTGTCCACGGCCTGTACACGACGCGCAGGGATATGCTCCACGCCCGCAGCACTGGCGAACAGGGTTCCGCGTTCACCCAGGGTAATGATTACGTTGCGCGCCCCGGCCGCCAGCATGGCCGCTGCCGCTTCTTCAGCCGCCGCCGAGGAGTCGACAGTCACACCGGTCAGGGTCTGCGCCTCGCTTTCATTGGGGATCAGATAGTCGATCAGGCCATACCAGTTTGCCGGCAAAGGCTCGCTGGCCGGGGCAGGATTGAGAATGACGGTCTTGCCCAGCGCGCGGGCGCGGGTCAGGGTGTGGAAAACTGTTTCAGTCGGTACTTCAAGCTGGCAGATGACGATCCCGGAACCCGCCAGCAATGCGTCGAAACGCTCGATCAATGCCGGAGTAAGCCGACCATTGCCGCCGGCAACGATGACAATTGCATTCTGACTGCTGGCGTCGACCACAATCGAAGCGATCCCGGTGGACACGCCCTCAACGACCGTCACAGCCTGACAGTCGATATGCTCAGCCAGCAATGCTGCACGCAGTTGTTCCCCGTAGGCATCGGCACCCACACAGCCGATCATCGCCACACTGCCACCCAGGCGCGCTGCGGCAACTGCCTGATTGGCGCCTTTACCGCCAGGCACGGTGTCGAACGTTTCCCCGCCCAGCGTCTCGCCGGGGCGCGGCAGACGCTGGGCGCGGATGACCAGATCCATGTTCAGACTGCCCACTATCACTATTTTTGCTTGCATGGCTCATTAATCCGTTGCTGTGCGTGCGCGTCATTCATTGGACAAAGTGTTCGGCGCTGCCGTGGACTCGCGCACCACGACGCAAGGCGTCACGAGTCTTTTTTCGACAGGAACTGTATGCGGTGTGGCGATTCGGTTTAACAACAGTTCGGCGGCGGTTTCGCCCAGTTGCATGATCGATTGCCCCACGGTGGTGAGGGCCGGATAGACGTAGCGGCTCATCTGAATGTCATCAAAACCGATGACCGACAAATCCTGAGGCACGCGAATCGAACGCTCGGCGGCAGCGCGCAGCACACCGATAGCGATGACGTCGTTGCCGGCAAAGATCGCTGTTGGCGCATGACCGGCCAGCAGCAGCTTCGCAGCCGCATGGCCAGCCGAACTGGTAAATTCGCTGTGCACCGCCCAATCCGGGCCGACCTCGACAGATGCTTGCTGCATGGCCCGCCGATAACCCGCCAGGCGCATCTCGGCAACCATGCTGTCACGCGGCCCGCCAATGCAGGCAATGTGACGATGCCCCAGATCAAGCAGATGTCGGGTTGCCAGCCAGGCACCCTGCTCGTGATCGATGCGCACCATGTCAGCTTCGATGCCTTGCAGCTCGCGGTCGACGATTACCAGCGGCGTGCGCACCTCGGTGAGACCACAGGCGACGCTGGCATCACCCGCCACAGACGAGACAATCAACCCGTCAACGCGCTTTTCCAGCAAAACACGCAAGTAACTGCGCTGTTTTTCCGGGTTGTCGTCGGAATTACAGAGGATCACGCAAAAACCGTTGCGCTCACAGTAGTCCTCGATGCCCCTCGCCAACTCGGCGAAATACGGATTCATACCGTTGGGAATCAACAGGCCGATGGTCGATGTGCTCCTGGCCTTCAGCGAACGCGCCACGGCACTGGGCACATAATCGAGCTGCGCGATGGCCGCCTCGACCTTGAGCCTGACCGGCTCGCTCACCGGCCGGGTCTTGTTCAGCACATGGGAAACCGTGGTGTACGAGATTCCCGCCAGCGCCGCGACATCCTTGATAGTCGCCATATCAGCCCTGGCGCCGTGCCCGGTGACTGCGGTAGGTGTCCAGCACTACTGCGATCACAATCACCGCACCAGTGATGATGCGTTTGGTCGGCTCGGTCGCACCGATCTGCGCCAGGCCTGCGGCCAGTACCGAAATGATCAGCACGCCGAAAAAAGTACTGATGATCGAACCGCGCCCGCCCATCAGGCTGGTGCCACCGATCACGACGGCGGCAATCACTTGCAGCTCAAGCCCGGCACCGGCATTCGGATCAGCCGCTTCCAGTCGCGATATCTGAAACAGCGCCGCCACACCGGCCAACAGGCCCATCAGCGAGAACACCAGAATCTTGTAGGGTTTGGGATTGATACCGGCCAGACGCACCGCTTCTTCATTGGTGCCGATGCCGATCAGGTAGCGACCAAAAACGGTACGGGTCAGCACCGCCTGAGCAATGAAAATAACCAGCAGTGCGATGATGAAGGACGGCGCGATACCGAACGCGATCGGGTCAGACAGCCAGGCGAACGAATCACCGATATAAGCAGTGCGCGAATTGGTCATCTGGTAGGCCGCGCCACGAGCCATCTCCAGCACACCGAGGGAGACGATGAACGAAGGGATGCGCCAGGCAACGGTAATGGAGCCGGTAATCGTGCCTGCCAGGGTCGCGCAGGCGATGCCTAGCAAGGCGGCCGGGAACACACTCCAGCCCCAGCCCAGGATGGCCACACTCACAGCCGAAGCAGCCAGCGCCAGCACCGACCCAACGGACAGGTCGATACCGCCGATGATGAGGATCAGCGTCATGCCGACCGACAGCACCATCAGGTCAGGGATCTGGTTGGCCAGCATGCTGAATGTCTGATAGGACAGAAAGTGATCGCTGAGCAGGGAAAACAGCACGATCATCACCAGCAGCGCACCCGCCAGCCCGATGTAGGTGCCAAGACCAAAGTAATTGCCGCCGCGACGGGCCGGCACGGTCAGCGTCGGAGAAGGAGTATTTTTCATGAGTCGTTCCTGGGCGCGGCGTCATTGAGCAGCGCGTCACGTTTCTGATAACCGGCAAAGGCAGCGGCAAGCAATTGGTCCTGGGTCCAGCTGTCGCGCTCGAACGTGTCGATCAGGCGACCGGCAGACAGCACACCGATACGATCGCAGATCAACATCAGCTCGCGCAGATCACTGGAAACCACCACCAGCGCCCTGCCCTGACGGGTCAATTCGGCCAGCAGCGCGTAGATATCGAATTTGGCACCGACGTCGATGCCTCGCGTCGGCTCGTCGAACAGCATCACCGGGCAATCACGTTCCAGCCAGCGACCGATCACGACCTTCTGCTGATTACCGCCTGACAGCTCGGAGACCAGCTGGTCCGGACTGGAACTGCGAATACGCATGGCAGCCACCTGGCGCTGCGCCAGCTTCAGTTCGTCATCGGTGTTGACCAGGCCTGCTCTGGAGATCGAATGCATATTACCCAGCGCAATGTTGGCGCTGATTGACTGCGACATCAGCAGTCCTTCGCTCTTGCGGTCTTCCGTGATCAGGGCAATACCGTGCTCCACGGCGTCCGAGGGTGAACGGATGGTGACGGCTTGCAGTGGCTGCCCAACTTCAATCGCACCACTGTCGGCAACATCTGCACCGTAGATCAGGCGCAGCAACTCGGTGCGCCCGGCACCGATCAGCCCGGAAATACCGAAGATTTCACCTCGTCGCACATCGAACGAAACATCCTGAACCTTGCCGGCACGACTGAGCCCCTTGACTGACAGCGCTACTTCGCCAATCTGCCGGGCGCCCATGTCCATGTGTTCGCCAAGTTCACGGCCGACCATCAACGTGACCAGTTGCTCGCTGTTGTAGCGGGCAATCGGCTCGACGCACACCAGCTTGCCATCGCGCAGTACGGCTATGCGCTGAGACACCCTGGCAAGCTCCTCAAGCCGGTGGGAGATGTAGATGATCGAGACGCCACGAGCCTGCAGCCGCGTGATCTGCTCGAACAGCATTTCCACCTCGCGTGAGGTGAGCATGGCAGTAGGCTCATCGAGGATCAGCACATGGCAGTCGCCAACCAGGTTGCGAGCGATCTCGACCATCTGCTGATGACCGATCCCCAAATCGCCGACCAGCGTATCGGGATCAATAGCGTCCAGACCCACTTGAGCCATAGCCTTGATCGCATTTTCACGCAGGCGCTTGCGGTCGATCCAGCCAGCACGACGCGGCAGGTCGTCAAGGAACAGGTTTTCGGCAACGGTCAGGGTCGGCAGCAGGTTCAGTTCCTGCATGACCATGCGAACCCCGAGCTTTTCGGCCTGGGTACGACTCGCAGGTTCATAAGGCTGCCCTTGAAACTCCATGCGCCCGGTAGTGGGCGTCACCAGGCCGCCAATGATTTTCGACAAGGTGCTTTTACCGGCACCGTTTTCCCCGGTCAGGGCCAGCACTTCGCCACGCATCAACGTCAGATCGACGTCACCGAGCACGGGTTGAGCGTAGGTTTTACCGATGCCACTGACCGAAAGAACAGCTGTCTGAACAGACGCTGACATACATTTCTCCCAGCACCCGTCCTTCAAGGACGGGCACCTTTACGCGGCGTGGATCAAGGTTTGGTAACGAGTTCTACTGGCGTTTCGATGACGCCTTTTTCGTTGGTGTCGACCTTCTCGCCTTTGACCAGCTTCAACGCAGCTTCAATACCAAAGACCGCTTGTTTGGCTGCAAACTGGTCAGCAGTGGCCAACACTCGGCCGTCCTTGAGCATCGGTTTGATCGCGTTGATGTTGTCGTAACCCACCACCATGACCTTGCCAGCCTTGCCTGCTGCACGCACCGCAGAAACCGCCCCCAGCGCCATGCTGTCGTTACCGGCCAGCAGGGCCTTCAGGTTCGGGTATTCATTGAGCATCGCCGAAGCAACGGCGTTGCCCTTGTCGATTTCCCAGTTGCCGGACTGTACAGACACAACCTTCATCTGCGCTTTGTCCATGGCATCCTTGAAACCGGCGGTGCGTTGCTGAGCGTTAGTGGTGGTCGGCACGCCTTCGATAATGCCGACTTCGTCACCGCTCTTGAGCTGCTTGGCCAGGTAGTCGCCTACCAGCTCGGCACCTTTGCGGTTGTCCGGACCCACGAACGGGATCATCAGGCTTTTGCTTTTGAGCACGTCGGGATCAAGCTGGTTGTCGATATTGACGACTTTGATACCGGCGTCTGTAGCTTTCTTGAGCACCGGCACCAACGCCTTGGAGTCGGCAGGCGCGATCACCAGGGCGTCGACTTTGGAGACAATCATCTGCTCAACGATACGAATCTGCGCAGAGGTGTCTGACTCGTCCTTGATCCCGTTGGAAATAAGGTCGAAGTCGGTGGCGTGCTCTTTCTGATAAGCCTTGGCACCGTCTTCCATGGTCAGGAAAAATTCATTGGCGAGCGACTTCATCACCAATGCGACCTTGGGTTTTTCAGGCGTCTGAGCGTATGCAGCAGAGAGGGGCATGACTGCCGTGACAGCAGCGAACATGGCGACAGCGAGAAGGCGTCCAGCAAATGGCAGCTTCATGAGTTCATCTCCGATCTTGTGATTATTGTTCGGGCGAACGACGCAGGGTCGATGCAATGCATCAACACGCAAACGTTTGCGAGGGATGAACTATGAAAAAACCCGCAGGGTTTGTCAATCCGTCGGAAATGAAATCTGTTTGTACTGCTCGCCCCCAACGCACAGGGAACGAGCATTAGCGTTCAGTCGGATTTCACTCCTCCGGTCTGACCGTAGCCACTTCGTCGGCCTTGATTCGGACTCTCTTGCCGGAGATGTCTTCAAACTCGTAGAAACCATCACGACTCTTGGTCTTGGGCATGTCCTTGGTGATGTATTGTGTGCCGTTCTGAAGCGTGACGACCGAAGGCGTGGAACAGCCTGCCAGCAGTACAGCAGTTGCGGCCAGTAACGGAAACGTCAGTGACTTGATATTCATGCGCGACTCCGGGAGCGTTGGTTTTTCAAGACAATAGTGTGCCATTTCAAGCGCTTTATCTTACATAGATGTTGCGAAAGATCCGACACTGAAATACTGTATGCCCGTACAGCTAAAATCAGGAACCCTATCCGTGGCCAAACAAACCGCAGCGACCGCCTCCACTCCCGGCCCTTACGAGCGCATGGGCATGCGGGTACAGAAGATCATCAACTCGCCTACCGCGCAGAAATCCAGGGCTGCCCTGCTTTTTCGTCAACCGGATGAGTCAGAGGACGACTGGGCGCAGCTTCTTGAAGAAATAGCCGAGAACGACAACGTCACCCTCGCCTGGCGCGACGATGGTGGTGTGCAAATATTCTGGACGTTGCCGAAGGAAGACTGACGGCATGATGTTTCGATTCTCGACACTGCTTTGCACCACCCTGCTCATCACCGCTTCATTCAGCGCTCAGGCCCAAGCTCCGCGTACTTTCAGCGAAGCCAAGAAAGTCGCCTGGGGGTTATACGCACCACAATCGACCGAATTTTACTGCGGCTGCAAATACACCGGCAACCGGGTCGATCTTGCTGGCTGCGGCTATGTCCCGCGCAAGAGCGCCAAGCGCGCCAGTCGCATTGAATGGGAACACATCGTTCCGGCCTGGCAGATCGGCCATCTGCGCCAATGCTGGCAGAACGGCGGGCGCAAAAACTGCACAAAGACCGATGCCGTTTATAAACGCGCCGAGGCAGACCTGCATAACCTGGTACCCAGCATCGGCGAAGTGAATGGCGACCGCAGCAACTTCAGCTTTGGCTGGGTACCCGAGCAAAAAGGCCAGTACGGTTCTTGCCTGACGCAAGTGGATTTCAAGGCGAAAAAGGTCATGCCTCGCCCTTCCATTCGCGGCATGATCGCCCGCACCTACTTCTACATGAGCAAGCAATACAACTTGCGCCTGTCGCGTCAGGATCAACAGCTTTATCAAGCCTGGGACAAGACTTATCCGCCCCAGGCCTGGGAGCGCCAGCGCAATCAGCAGGTCGCCTGCGTTATGGGTCGGGGTAATGATTTTGTCGGCCCGGTAGACCTCAAGGCATGTAAATGAGGCTTGTTTCAAAACAGAAGATCTTCGTTTGGATGACCATTGGGTCATCCATTCATGCGTATGAGTGAATCCAAAACCACTCATCGGACAACTGGCAACGACATCTCGAAACAACGCGATTTTCGTTCTACGCTCTGAAGACAGCAACGTGACCGGAGAAGGCTTCTCGCGCATGCCCCACTGGAAAAATCACACTATTTTGATGGCATGCCGTCAGGCTTACGAGCAGGAAAGATGAATCATCAAACGGAATTTGAAATTCACTATCAGTTCAATGGCGAACCTCGTTGCTTTCTGCACCAGACCAGGCAAATGTGCCAGTGCGACGCATTGCACTGCGCAACGCTACACGCCGGCGTCGGCACAGTGAGTGGCAATATGTCTGCTGGGCCGATAGGAATGGCGACCTTGCAAGCCGAGCGTTTTGGCGTAACAGAAGTAAGCTGGAAAAGATCTTCGCCGCAGTACTGAAACATCACCCCTGATCAAAAAAATGGCCTTTCGACAAGGCCATTTTTTGTGTACATAAATCGCCAGACCACTGACGTTTAAATGGCAGGATAATCGCCTGTCCCCTCAGGCCAGGGCGTCAGCAGTTCAAAACCGGTCGAAGTGACTGCAACCATATGCTCCCATTGCGCAGACAATGAAAGATCGCTGGTCAGAACCGTCCAGCCATCCGGCAAGGTACGAGTACCGGCCCTGCCGGCATTGATCATCGGTTCGATGGTGAACACCATGCCCGGTTTTAGCCTGAGGCCCTTGCCCTGAGCGCCGTAGTGCAGAACCTGGGGCTCTTCATGGTACTTACGGCCAATGCCGTGCCCGCAATATTCACGCACCACACTGAAGCCTTCACGATGAGCGATGCTCTGAATGGCATAACCGATATCACCCAGCGTCGCCCCCGGACGCACTGCATGAATACCGGCGCGGGTTGCTTCGTAGGTCGTCTCGACAAGACGTTTTGCCAAGGGGCTGACCTCACCGACCAGATACATACGGCTGGTATCGCCGTACCAGCCATCCTTGATGACCGCGACATCGATATTGACGATATCGCCATCTTTCAGAATATCGGTGGAAGAAGGTATGCCATGACAGACCACTGCATTGGGAGAGATGCAGGTAGTCTTGGTAAAACCGTGATAGCCCACATTCGCGGGAATCACTTTCAACTCCTTGACGATGTACTCGTTGCAGATATCGTCCAGCGCTTCGGTGCTCACGCCAGCCTTGACGTAAGGCGTGATCATTGCGAGTACATCGGCAGCCAGCCTGCCGGCTATGCGCAACTGCACAAGGTCCTGTTCGGTCTTGATACCGATGGCGCTGCTCATGAGGCCGCCTTGGAAAGGCTGGACGCAGAAAGCTCTGCAACGTTGAAGTTCGAAGCAGTCAGCACCGTGCCGCCTGCGTTCTCGATACGGATCAACATCTGGCAGATCTCGCTGTAATCCAGTGCCGGGTGCAATTCGGCAAGCATGCCGATGCGCATCCAGTGCTCAGCCTGCGCATTGATGGAGCGACTGAGCGCAACGCTGGCAGAGCGCAGGTTGGCGTGCATGTTTTCGGAAATCTTTACCAGACCCATGATTCACCTCAAATTGAATATATGAAGCATATACGTTACATATACTCACAATCAACCCGAGACGCATCATGGCCGCTACCAGCCGCACTATTCCATCGCGCTGGCCTGACGGAATTCGCCACTCGCGCGGGCTGCCGCAATGGCTATCGATACATCCTGCTCGTAGCCATTGAACTGACGAAGACCTGCCGCCAGCCGGAGGAAATCCTCACGCTGCATTTCATTGACGGTAGAGAGGGTACGATGCTGCTGGGCAACCGGGCTTTGTACTGACGTTTGCACTGACTTAAGGGACATGACAGACCTCATTCGTTCTTTACTGTTCATGCATACAGTATTTAGAACCGAGCGCCGACACAAGACTGACTGCGACGAATGGTCAGCGAATTTGTAAACGGCTCAACCGCCCGCCAGACCCTGCAAGCGCTCCAGATCAGCCTCAGCGATGTCGATACCGTGCGCCATCGACCGCGCACGCTCGCTGTAGCGTCGGTTCCCCGGCAGTCGCTCCTGCCCTGCCCCGTGGAGCTGCCTTACCAGTTCCTCGCTACGCAGTGCAAAATGCTGACCGCTGCCTTTGTCCGGATCGATGACGATCAGCAACTGACCTGTCCAGGGTGTCCGCGCGCCGGGATGCTTCGACCAGTCGAACTCGAAAGAGAAATTACCGCCTGTCAGCCCTGCCGCCAGCAGTTCGACCATCATCGACAATGCGGAACCCTTATGACCGCCAAAGGGCAATAGTGCCCCGCCATCGAGAATGGCGCGAGGATCTTCAGTAGGCCGGCCCTCGCGGTCCACGCCCATACCCGCTGGTAGCAATCGCCCTTCCCGCGCTGCGATCTGAACATCACCATGGGCAATGGCGCTGGTTGCCAGGTCGAAAACAACAGGCTCGCCCCCCGCACGCGGTGCAGCGAAGGCAATAGGGTTGGTGCCGAACAGGGGCTGACGCGCACCGTGTGGCACAACGCAGGTCATACTGTTGACCATGCTCAGGGCGACCAGCCCCTGTTCGGCGAAAGGTTCGACATCCGGCCACAGCGCGGCAAAGTGATGAGAATTGCGTATCGCCAGAACCGCAATCCCGGCACTGCGCACTTTGTCGATCAGCAATGAACTGGCCGCCGCCAGCGCAGGCTGGGCAAAGCCGTTGCCGGCGTCGACCCTGACAAATGCAGCACCGACATCCTCGATCAACGGCACTGCCTTGCCATCCACCCAGCCGCTGTTCAGCGATGAGATGTAGCCAGGCATGCGAAAGATGCCATGACTGTGCGAGCCGTCGCGCTGAGCGCTGGCGCAGTTCTCGGCAAGCACATCGGCAACCTCCGGGGAGGTGCCGTGTGCAAGGAAGATCCGCCGCAACAGATCTGTCAGTTGCTGATATGAAACGGTCCGGACCGGCTGATCGTTAGGGATGGCGGACATCTGAGACTCCTGTTCATGTCATGGCAAGGTACCGGGAACAACCACACGAAATAACAGCACCGAGAGTAGCGCTGCAGGCCCTGCAAAAAAACTCCCTGCGCACTGCACGTACTCGATTGTCGCGGAAAGGTTTCAATGAGAGCTGCTTGCATTCACAAGGAATTACGCTGTGCGTTGACGGGTAATATCCTGCAAATGTTCTCTCTCCCTGACATCCAAGGGTAGAATGCGCCGACGGTATAGGCCGGAGCGCCCATGAGCGACCCTCTTTTCAGCAAGGCAGAACACGACGCGATCACCGATGCCGCTGCGCATTGGTGCATGCGCCTGCACGCCGAAGACTGCACCGCCGCAGAACGAAAAGCGTTCGAGCAATGGCTGAAAGCCCATCCTTTGCATGCGGTGGAGTATGAGGCGATGCGGGAAGTCTGGGACATTACCGGACAAATCGAACCGCTCAATCCGGCCCCGGCACTCCCGATTCAGGCTACACAGAACAACCAGCCCGTACTTCGTCGCAAGCGCCGCCTGGCACCACTCGCGGCTGCCGCGGCGGTCATTGCTCTGGCTGTGCCGGTCACCGGCTATGTGGGCTGGAATCAAGGCTGGCTGCCTGACGCCTATGAGTCCTACAACGCCGATACCGCGACGCGTCTTGTGGTACTGGCAGATGGCAGCCGTGCCGAACTGAACCTCGGCACCGAGCTGACCTACGCCAACTACAAGGATCGACGCAGCGTCACGCTGAAAAAGGGTGAGGCGTTCTTTGAGGTCAGCCACGACAACACACACCCTTTTGTAGTCGATGCCGGCAAGGGCAGCATCAAGGTCACGGGCACACGCTTCAATGTGTGGATGTATCAGGACCAGGTACGTGTAACGCTGGTCGAGGGCTCGGTTCAGGTCAGCAGTGATCGCGCACATCCGTCGTCAAGCCATCATCTTGACCCTGGCATGCAGGCCAGCTACAAGGCAGGCGACGACGCGCCCCTGATCAGCCAGACCGACACAAAGGATTCGAGCCTGGCGTGGCGTAATGGCAAGCTGATCTTCAATGATCTGCCTCTCAGCCAGGCCTTGCCACTGATCAATCGCTACCTGCAAACGCCTATTCTGCTGGCCGATACCGCAACCGGTGCCATGCGCCTTGGCGGCAGTTTCAACACGCGCGACCTGTCCAGCCTGCTGGCCTCTCTGCCCAAGGTGCTGCCGGTTTACGTCACGCAGAACCAGAACGGCAACCCGGTGCTCAACCGCCGGATACCCGACGCTCCGAAAGGCTGAGCGCTCTCGCGCACCTGACTGACGCAGAGCGATTTTGTATCCGCCGATAGCCGGATCAACCGTCCCCTCGCGACTGCCCGATCTTCATCTACCCTGAAACGCACAGCGCTGCGGCCACCCCATGCGTGTTGGCGTTTTTATTTTTTTCCATTGATAACTGAGGTTTTGCTGCGCTCGTTCGTCTTAGTAACTGAGATTGTTTTAAAAAGCCTGAAAAGGAGTTTGTGGATGTTCAATCGCCAAGGAATCACGACTCGCAACCTGCTGCGCCAAACAGCACTGGCTGCGCAGGCACAGTCGCCCGCTCTGGAGACAGAGCGGCCCGGAAACGAGCACATCCGACTGCTCCTGAAAAGCTTTGGTCTGCGTACCAGCCTGGTCAGGCTCAAGGTGCTCGATGCGCTTCTGGTATCGAGCGAGGAAGGCCAGCCATTGGGAGTACGGGGCGTGCACAGCCAGCTGCTCAGGCTTGATGTACCGCTGTCGTTTCTAAGTGTGCGCGAAGTGCTCAAGCGCCTGTGCGATGAAGGCGTGATTCACCTCAATGACGACAAGACCTACAGCCTGCACCCTCGTGCCCGACAATGGCTGGGTGATGCGAGCAAGGATGGTGCCCAGTAAAACGGGCCTCGTCATCCTTGCCACTTGCCGCGCTTACCGCTTGACCTTGCGGCGCATGATCCCGTTAAGAATCACGACCAGTACGGCCACGCTGATTGCGATGTACTGAAAGGTTTTTTCGGTGATGACACCGCTGTTTTGCAGGTGCGACAAGCCCAGCATGATCGCCAGAACGCCGAGGGCGATCAGAATCGAGTAAATCAAACGCTGCTTGTTGGTCATAACGGTTTCCTGAATGCTCGTGAGCGGGCAGTTGGCACTGCCTGTTTGCGCGCATAGCTTACGCCGATGCGCGACGAATGGCATCGTCAGCCTGCCCTGCTCCCCTCCTTCGCATCCTTCACGCGCCCTCTATCAACCGCGTTGATTATTGTCATGCCGCGATGAACGTTGCCGTGTAAAACTCCCATGCTTTAATACCGCCCTGCTCAAACAGTGTGTTCAATTATTACCAAGGAGTTTTACATGCCCCATGAAGGCAGCCTGTTGCAGGCCGCAGTAGTGTTTCTACTCGCCGCCGTGCTGACAGTACCGCTGGCCAAGCGCCTGAAGCTGGGCGCGGTGATCGGCTATTTGTTCGCGGGAGTGATCATCGGCCCTTCGGTGCTGGCCTTGATAGGCGACACGGAGAGCGTCAGCCACATTTCAGAGCTGGGCGTGGTCTTGTTGCTGTTCATCATTGGTCTTGAGCTGTCGCCAAAGCGTTTATGGGTCATGCGCAAATCGGTGTTCGGCGTAGGCATGGCGCAGGTGTTGCTGACGGGCCTGGTCATTGGCGGGATCGCGTTGTTTGCCTTCGGCCAGTCGCTGAACACTGCGGTCATTCTGGGTCTTGGCCTGGCGCTGTCATCCACAGCCTTCGGCCTGCAGAGTCTGGCCGAGCGCAAGCAGTTGAATAGCCCGCATGGCCGGATGGCGTTCGCTATCCTGCTGTTTCAGGACATTGCAGCAATTCCCTTGATTGCCATGGTGCCATTCCTGGCCGGGGCCGATCACGCAATGGACACCGGCGAAAGCATCAACCACGGCCTGCGCGTGCTGGGCAGCATTGCCATTGTGGTGATCGGCGGCCGCTATTTGCTGCGTCCGGTATTTCGCATCGTTGCCAAGACCAAAATCCAGGAAGTCTCGACCGCCACTGCCTTGCTGGTAGTGATTGGTACGGCGTGGCTGATGGAACTGGTGGGCGTGTCCATGGCGCTGGGCGCATTTCTCGCCGGTCTGCTATTGGCAGACTCCGAATACCGTCACGAACTGGAAGCACAGATCGAACCGTTCAAAGGGTTGTTGCTGGGGCTGTTCTTCATCAGTGTCGGCATGGGTGCCAACGTCGGCTTGCTGCTCAGCTCGCCCCTCGCGGTGCTGGGCCTGACGCTGCTGTTGATCGGAATCAAGCTGCCGATGCTGTTCCTGATCGGTCGTACCGCTGGCGGTCTCAATAACCGCAGCGCGCTGCAATTGGGCCTGGTGTTGGCAGCCGGTGGCGAATTTGCCTTCGTGGTGTTCAAGATCGGCAGCGCTCAAGGGCTGTTCGAGGCCGGGCTGTACGACATGCTGGTGCTGACCATCACCTTGTCGATGGCGATCACGCCGTTGCTGTTCATTGCCCTGGCGCGCTGGATCAAACCCAGGATCAAGCCTGTCGAGGTGCCGGACGAGTACCGCGATATCCAGACCGACAAACCACGCGTGGTCATCGCTGGCATGGGCCGTATGGGGCAAATCGTAGCGCGGATTCTGCGGGCGCAGAAAATCCCTTTCATCGCTCTGGATACCGCTGTGGAATCGATCGAGTTTTCGCGCAGCTTCGGCAATGTGCCGGTGTTTTATGGCGACCCGCTGCGCCCGGAAATACTGCGTGCAGCCAAGGTTGATGAAGCGGAATACTTCGTCATTGCGACGGATGATCCGGATACCAACATCAAGACCGCCGAGTTGATCCGCAAGCTGTATCCACACATGAAGATCATTGCCCGTGCACGTAACCGCCAGCACGTCCACCGGTTGATGGACATTGGCGCTCATGCCGTGCGTGAGACGTTCTATTCAAGCCTGGAGATGAGCCGTCAGACCCTGATGGGGCTGGGCCTGACCGAGGCACAGGCCGATGCGCGCATCAGCCGCTTCAAGCGCCACGACGAACAGGTGCTGGCCGCACAACATGAAGTGTATGACGACGACGCCAAAGTTCTGCAGACCGCCCGTGAAGCCAGGGCCGACCTCGCGCAACTGTTCGAGGCCGACCGTCTGGACGAAGAAGCCGCGAAAAGCTGATGTGCCAGACGCCGGGCGCTCAGCGTCCGGCGCAGGGTTCGGTCAGGCGTAAGGACTGTCCCAATAGCGCTTGTACATCCCGAGTTTTTTCTTTACGCCACGGGGCAGGCGCTTCTCCTGCTTGCTCAGCTTGTAGGCCAGCAGCTTCAGCGCATTACGTACGAACGACATGGGCCACCAGAGAATTCGCCGGGGGCCGAGGAATTTAAGCTCGGACTTGACGTAACGCATGCCCTCGCCGCCGATGCCGCCAAAGGTTTCGTAGATCCACGCTTCACGGGACTGGAACACACCGATATCAAAGTAACGGCAAAACTCCTCACGCAGGCTGTAGTTATGCGAATGACGGCATACAGCCGAACCTTCATAGGCTGCTTTCCAGCCATCGATCAGCATTTTGGCGGTGACGTACATGTCTTCGGAAAGAATCACATGCCGGGGAAAGCCGCCAATCGCCCGCAACGCTTCACCGCGATAGGCCGCGAACGAGTTGGACATGAATGGCGTCTTGATGCCCAGCGTGCGTGCATCGGCCAGAGTCTTGATCTGCGACGTCGGAGGGTAATTGAACAACCGTGCATGCTGGGCCAGCAGGTTGGCGTTCTTGTGCGGCAATTGACGCCCGCAGACCGCGCCGACCTTGGGGTCGGCGAAAGGCAGCAGAATGTTGGCAATGGCATTGATATCTTCAACGTAGGCGTCTTGGGTCAGATAGACATAGACGTCGTAGTCGGGATGCAAATCGACCATCATCTGCCGGGTGCCACCGTGGTTGAAGTCCTTGCTGTCGATGCGCAATACGTTGGCACAACGGGCTTGCGCCAGCTCCAGCGTGCCATCTGAAGAACTGGAGTCGACGATCAGTGTATCGAAGCTCGCAGTCTGCGTAGCCAGCGAGTCCAGTAGACGTTCCAGATCCTTGCGTCCGTTGTAGGTCGGGATCACACAAGCCACTCTCAATGGCGCCATAACAATACTCCAGGGCGAAGTCCGGTTGCCCAACTTGTCAGCGATGTTGAGAGTAGCTCATGCGTGCCCGCCCAACCATTAATCCACTCAGCCCAGCACTTCACTCAACGGGATGAAGTTGACCCAGTCCCCTTCGGCCACGGTTGAGCCTTCACGCACTTCAATCAGGCCGTCAGCCCAGGCAGCGCTGCGCAATACACCCGAGCTCTGGTTGCGATAGGCCACGGCCCTGCCCTGTTCCAGACGCCCGCGCAGGTATTCGCGACGATTGCCCGGGCGCGTCCAGACGAACCCTGCGGGCACCGGAAACTGCAACGGCGCCACGTCAATCACACCTTGGCGACGCAGCAGGTAAGCGCGCGCCAGCAAAGCGAAGGTAACCAGTGTGGAGGCGGGATTGCCAGGCAGGCCAATCACCGGTACGCCACGAAAATGCCCGAAAGTCAGCGGTTTTCCGGGCTTGATGGCCAGCTTCCAGAGCGTCAGTTCGCCTTCCTCACGCAATGCGTGACCAAGGAAATCCGCTTCGCCTACCGAGACGCCGCCCGTGGAGAGGATCAGGTCGACATCGTGCAGATTCGCCAGCGCAGCACGAGTCTTCGCCAGATCGTCCGGCAGGATGCCTGCATCCACGACCTCGCATTCGAGTCGCTTCAGCCAACTGCACAGCAACACCCGGTTGCTGTTGTAGATCTGCCCCGGCCCTAATGGCTGACCTGGTTCAATCAACTCGTCGCCGGTGGACAGCACCGCGACACGCACCCGTCGGATCACCTCAAGCTCGGCGAGGCCCAACGAAGCGGCCAGGCCCGATTCAATAGGACCAAGCCGCGTCCCGGCCGCCAGTACGGTGTCGCCGACGCGGGTTTCCTGCCCCTGTGGGCGAATGTTCTGCCCAACGCTCAGCGGCTCGCTGAAGCACACGCGCTGATCCGCCAGCACCTCGGCGTTTTCCTGCATCTCGACGCAATCGGCACCTTCAGGCATCGGCGCACCGGTGAAGATTCGTGCACAGGTGCCAGGTGCCAGCGGCTCGGGTGCCTGACCGGCAAAGATGCGCTGGCTGACCGTCAACGGCTCGCCGCTCCAGTCCGCTACGCGCAGGGCATAACCGTCCATGGCGCTGTTCGGCCAGGGCGGCAGATCCAGAGTGGAGATCAGATCTACCGCCAGCACACGGCCTTCGGCATCGGCCAGCGGAACACGCTGGCGATCAGTGATCGGCGTGGCCTCGGCCATCGCCAGCAGCCGTGCGATAGCCTCTTCGACAGGCAGCAAGGTTTTCGGCTCGTTGTTCATCAGCACTCAACCACGAGTCGCACAGGGCTCGGCCTGCTTGAGGTGCGGCACGAAGTTGCAGGGCCGGAAGCGCGAATCCAGTTGTTGGACGAGAATCCCGTCCCACGCCGTGCGTACCGCATTGGTGGAGCCCGGCAGGCAGCACACCAGGGTGCCATTGGACAGGCCCGCCAACGCACGGGACTGAATGGTCGAGGTGCCGATATCCGGCACCGAAATCTGCCGGAACAGTTCACCGAAACCATCGACCTGCTTGTCGAGCAAACACGCCACGGCTTCAGGCGTGCTGTCGCGACCGGTAAAGCCGGTGCCGCCGGTGATCAGCACGACCTGCACCTGATCGTCGGCAATCCAGGTCGCTACCTGAGCGCGGATCTTGTACAGGTCATCCTTGAGCAGCACGCGCTCGATCAGGCCATGACCGGCATCGGTCAGGCGGTCGACGAACATTTGGCCCGAGGTATCGGTTTCACGGGTGCGGGTATCGCTGACGGTCAGCACGGCGATATTCAGGGGTACGAAAGGTGTGTCAGCCTTGGCTTTCATGGCCTCATCCAGTTGTTAAGGAAACAGGCCGGTGTTATATCACAGCACTCCTTTTGACTGCCCGCCGAGTGTTTGATGAATGTCCCTGCCGCACTGCCTCCCTGCTCTATTCTGCTGCTGGCCGGAGGTCGTGGGCAGCGCATGGGCGGGCGTGACAAGGGCCTGATCGAGTGGCAGGGCAAGGCGCTGATCGAGCACCTGCACCGGCTGACCCGGCCGCTGACCGACGACCTGATCATTTCCTGCAACCGCAACATCGAGCGCTATGCGCAGTACGCCGATCAACTGGTGCAGGACGACGATGCCGATTTCAACGGTCCTCTGGCCGGAATTCGCGCCGCCCTGCCACTCGCCCGGCATCAGTGGTTGCTGGTTCTGCCCTGCGACGTACCTTTGGTCGATGAACCGTTGCTGCAAGCGTTACGCGAAAAGGCTGTTGAATGCCCGGAGCGACCAATAATGGTGCGTGAAGGCCAGCACTGGCAGCCGCTTTTATGTATGATCCCCATCGCTCACGCCGCAACGCTGGAAGCCGCATGGCAGGCCGGCGAACGCAGCCCGAGACGGGCCCTGGAACCGCTGCAACCAGTCGCCCTGCAACTGGAAGCTGGCGATCCACGCCTGGCCAACCTGAATACTCCCTGTCTGTTGACCGGGATCAGCGAAAACTGTGGCAAGTGACTGGCTATTGAACTTGCTGACGGTGTATACGGAACTTTGCCGACGGTGTATCCGTCTGAGAGTTCAGTAAATCAAGAATCCATCTGGAGACACAGTAATGAAACAACGGACCCTTCCCGCTGCCTTCCTGCTTGCATTGAGCATTGCCTCCCTCGCCGGCTGCGCATCGCCCACTGTGATCACCTTGAACGATGGTCGTGAAATCCAGGCTGTCGATACGCCAAAGTACGATGAAGAATCGGGCTTCTACGAGTTCAAGCAACTCGACGGCAAGCAGACCCGCATCAACAAGGATCAGGTACGTACCGTCAAGGATCTGTGATCCGGGCGTCGTGTGACTGATTTGAAAAAACCCGCCGAGTGCGGGTTTTTTTTGGCCGTCAGCCCGGCTTTACCGCTTACCAGTCGAGTTCAAGCAGGCTCTCGAACTGACGCTGTTTACCGTTGAGCGGGTCGATGAAGCGCAAGCCCTTGGCCAGCAGCTTCAGAGGGTTTTGATAATCGTCGACAGGGTTCTTTACCACGTCCGGGTAGAACGGGTCGTTGCAGATACCCGCGCCCAGTGCCGCCATGTGCACGCGTAGTTGATGTTTCTTGCCGGTCACCGGATAAAGCCCGTACCGCCACAATTGATCCTGCCGTTCGAGCACCTCGATCTGCGTCCGGGTATTGCTCGCCCCTGCTCCTTCCTGCATGCGAAAGAATGGTTCGCCTTCGACCAGACGGCTTTCGTGCAAACGTGGAAACTCCAGCCCCGGCAACGCTGGCGCAATGGCTTCGTAGAACTTGTCGATCTGCCGGGTGGGAAACAGCGCCTGATAAGCCGAGCGCGTCTGCCGGTTGGCGGAAAACAGCACCAGCCCGGCGGTGTGCCGGTCGATGCGATGCAGCGGTACCAGATCGGGGTTGCCCAGGCGATGGATCAGGCGGCGCAGCAACGTCTGCTCGACGTACTCCCCTGCGGGTGTCACGGGCAAAAAGTGCGGTTTGTCCGCCACCACCAGATGCTCGTCGGCGTACAGAATCGTCTCAAGCACCGGGATCGGCGTTTCGTTGGGCACCTCACGGAAATAGTGAATGCGCAGGCCCTCGCGGTACGCAAGGTCAGGCGCGATGGCCTTGCCGTTTTCGTCCAGCACCCGTCCGCGGGCAATACGGTCCAGCCATTGTTTGCGGCTGATGGCGGTGAATTTCGCGCACAGGCAATCGAGCACTGTGGCCCACGCGCCTGGCGGCAGGTACAACGTGCTGGCTTGTTGCTGTGCGGCGCTAAAAACGGAATCGGGCATGTGCGGCGTGAACTCTGGCTGATCTGAAGCGGCTGGCAGTGGATTATCACTGATTAGGGCGATCACCGCACAATATCGCTGCATGGCAATCGCCTGCCGCCTGCGGCACTATTAACCATCTGGTACATTCCGCTCAACACCTGCTCTGGACCGGGCAGTAGCACAAAAACAAGAGACTTATTCTATGACCCATGCTGGAAAAAAATCCGTTCTTGCCGGCCTGATCGGCTCGGGCATTCAGGCCTCGCGAACGCCCGCCATGCACGAGCACGAAGGCGACGCCCAGGGCCTGCGCTACTTGTATCGGCTGATCGATATCGACGCCCTGCAACTGGATATCAGCGCCCTGCCCCAGCTTATCGAAAGCGCACAAAACTGTGGCTTCACCGGCCTGAACATCACCTTTCCGTGCAAGCAGGCGGTTATCCCCTTACTGGACGAACTGTCCGCCGAAGCCCGCGGTATCGGCGCAGTGAATACCGTGGTGTTCAAGGACGGCAAGCGCATCGGTCACAACACTGACTGCCTGGGTTTTGCCGAAGGCTTCCAGCGCGGCCTGGACAAGGCTCCACGTCAGCAGGTGGTGCAAATGGGCGCAGGTGGCGCAGGCGCTGCCGTGGCTCATGCGTTATTGAGCGCTGGCGTCGAATGCCTGACAGTATTCGAAGTCGAGCCGCAACGCGCGCAAGGGCTGGTGGACAACCTCAACGAGCATTTCGGTGCCGGACGGGCAAAGGTGGGTATCGATTTGCCTGCCGCTATGGCCGAAGCCGACGGCCTGGTCAATACCACGCCGGTCGGCATGGCCAAACTGCCGGGCACGCCGTTGCCGGTCGAGTTGCTGCGCCCTGAGCTGTGGGTTGCGGAAATCATCTACTTCCCGCTGGAAACCGAACTGCTCAAGCATGCCCGTGCGCTGGGCTGCCGCACGCTGGATGGCAGCACCATGGCGGTGTTTCAGGCAGTCAAGGCATTTGAGTTATTCAGTGGCCAGTCAGCCGATGCAGAACGGATGATGGCGCACTTCCATACGCTGTAAACCTCAGCGCTTGAGATAACGCAGCACAGCGTCGCAAATCATCGCCTTGTGACGCTGTTTGACCTCCTCGCTCCACAGCTCGATCTGGAAAATTTCGCTGAAGGTATGGCGGTTGGAGATCCGGTAGAAGCAGAACGAACTGATCATCAGGTGCAGGTCCACCGGATGAACACCATCGCGGAACAAGCCACTGGCCTCGCCGCGTCGCAGGATGCCATCGAGCGCCCTGATGATATTCTGGCTTTTGGCCTGGATCGAATCGGACTGTTTGACGTTCTCGCCGTAATGAATGTTTTCGATGCACACGATACGCACGAAATCGACGTTGCTGTCATGGTGATCGAAGGTGAATTCAACCACGCGATGAATCGCCTCGACAGGCTCCAGCTCACTCAGGTTCAACTCGCTCTCGGTGTTGCGAATCGCACCGTAGAGTTTTTCCAGCACTTCGACATACAGCTGCTCCTTGCTGCCGAAGTAGTAATAGATCATCCGTTTCGAGGTTTTAGTTCGCTCGGCGATGGCATCGACGCGCGCGCCTGTAAGACCGTGGGCAACGAATTCGGCGACAGCAGCCTGAAGAATATCTTCGCGAGTTTTTTCCGGGTTGTTCTTGCGGCCCTTGGGCGCAGTGGCGGCAGGTTCAACGGCAACGGCGGAGTCGATTTTTTTCATTGTTGGCTCATGACCACGGGTAATGCGCGAAGTATGAAGCTGACCGCAGGCAGAGGGAAGCTGCGAGGGATTCGACCCCCCGCAGCAGCTCTACTGTCGGCCTCGCTTTACAGCCGCGCCTGACGCGCTGCCACATTGCGCGCCTTGGCCATCGCCGCCAGACGCACCGGCACGTTGGCCGCGCCATAGCCCACGTAGCCATTCTTGCGTTGCAGGATCTCGAAGAAGAAGCGCCCGTCGAAGGCATCTGTGTAGACGTGGAACAGCTCGCCGCCCTGCGCATCGCGGTCATAAAGCACGTTGTAATACGCCAGTTCGCTGAGAAACTCTTCATCGAAATCGAAGCGGGCTGCCAGGTCGTCGTAGTAATTGAGCGGGATGTCCAGCAACGGCACCCCCGCTTCCTTGGCGCGGCTGACCTCGGCAAAGATGTCTTCACAGGAGAACGCAATGTGATGCACCCCAGAGCCGCGATAACTCGACAGCGCGTGGGAAATGGCCGTGTTGCGATTCTCGGAAATGTTCAGCGGCAGGCGCACGGTACTGCAACGACTGCGCAGGGCACGACTTTTCACCAGACCGTAGGGGTCGGGCAGCACCACCTCGTCATCGGCCTCGAAATCCAGAATGCTTTTGTAGAACAGTACCCAGCTGTCCAGGCTGTCGGCGGGCAGCGCCATGGCCATGTGGTCGATACGCTGCAAACCACCCTTGGCAACCGCTTGCGGGTCGACGACAAAATCGCTGTCGTAAATCGATTCTCCGGGCGCAGCGCTATCAACCAGATAGATCAGGCTACCGTCGGGCGCGCGGACTGAAGGAATCTCCCGCTCATTGGGGCCGACCAGCCCGCGATACGGCTGGCCTTTGAAGGCCCGCGCACGCTCCAGCGACTGATGGCCGTCATCGACGCGCAAGGCAGTGGCGCACAACGACGGCCCGTGGGCCTCGAAAAAGCTATGGGCAAAAGAATAGGGTTCGGCATTGAGCACGATCTTGATATCCCCCTGCCCCAACAGACTGACCGCCTTGGAGCGATGCTGACCCAGCTTGGCAAAGCCCAGCCGTTGCAGCCAGCCCGAGAGGCGCGCGCCGTGGCTCTCATCGACCGCAAATTCCAGAAACTCGACGCCGTTGTAAGTGCTGGCAGCGGGCGGGTTGAAAAGTATTTCAGGAACAGCGGCTGGCTCGTCACGCGCCATCAACTGGCGGGTTTTTTCTTCCAGATAAAGCAGCGAACGCAAGCCGTCCGCCGCGTTGGCGCGAGTCGGGGCGGCACGGAAACCGTCGTTGAACACTTCCAGCGACAATGGGCCGGTGTAGCCGCTGCGCAGAATCGGCGCGAGGAAACCGGCAAGATCAAACTCGCCCTGACCGGGGAAGCAGCGGAAATGGCGGCTCCACTCCAGCACATCCATGGCCAGAATCGGCGCGTCGGCCATTTGCACAAAGAAAATCTTGTCACCCGGGATTTGCGCAATCGCGCTTGGGTCGCCCTTGAGTGACAAGGTATGGAAGCTGTCGAGCAACACACCCAGAGCAGGATGATCAACCTGACGCACCAGGTTCCAGACCTGTTGCCAGGTGTTCACATGCTTGCCCCAGGCCAGCGCCTCATAACCGACACGCAGGTTACGGGCTCCGGCACGCTCGGCCAGCAGGCTCAGGTCATCCAGCAGAATACTTTCGTCGCCCACCGAATCGGCAGACGCATTGCTGCAGACCAGCACCAGATCGGTGCCCAGTTCCTGCATCAGATCGAATTTGCGTTCGGCACGGTCGACATTGCGCTGCAGACGATCACGGCGGCAGCCTTCAAAATCCCGGAACGGCTGGAACAGGGTGATGGCGATCCCAAGATCGGCACATATCTGCCTGACGTTGCGTGGGCTACCGTCGTAATACAACAAGTCGTTTTCGAAAATTTCGACGCCGTCAAAGCCGGCTGCGGCGATGGCTTCGAGCTTTTCGGGCAGAGTACCGCTCAAGGATACGGTAGCAATTGAACGCTGCATGCTTTTCAGCTCCTGGATGAACGCGACCTGTTTCAGTCGCGACTGGACAGCACCGCATTCCTGGCCTTTCCCGGCCTTATTCAGAGGTGCGAGTAAAGTATTTGCCTGTCAAAATACTACAGCAACATAAAGTGTACGAACCGGTTAGTTTTACGTTCGATTATCGAACAAAAGCCGTTTTACTCAATTGACGCTGTATCGCGCAATGCTCAACATCAGCATCAGCATCAGCATCAGCATCAGCATCACATTGCAGGGTAGACCCGCAGTCAAACGTTTTGATCTTTTGCTTCATCAGCAGCAACCCATAACAATTCAAAAAACAGGAACATTGCTCATGTGCACCCTTCTCGCTTTGCTCGCCCGCTCGCCCGTCCGTCTCACCAGACGTCAGGTTCAACGAACTCGTCCGGCCAAAAGCCCCGCGCGGATCTGCGTCGCCTGAAACATTCCAACACACTTGCGCGGCCCAACCTGTAAATTGTCGGCCCGACGGATCGTCTCGATGAAAGCCTGAGTCAACAGGCCAGTCGAATCACGGTTCTACGACTTCACTTTACCTGCACAACGCCTGCATCGAGTGGACTTCTCAGTCCGACTGTTGCCAGCAGCACAGTCCTGGAACGGATGGTTAGAACATCATGCTTAACACCCAGACCAACCCTGTCGCCCAGGCCGCCCGTGCCGGGATGGGCGAAAAGATTCGCGGCGCACTCGCCGTGGGCAAGACGCGCTGGGGCATGCTCGCCCTGGTGTTCTTCGCCACCACGCTGAACTACATCGACCGAGCGGCGCTTGGCGTCATGCAGCCCATCCTCGCCAAGGAAATGAGCTGGACGGCGATGGACTACGCCAACATCAACTTCTGGTTTCAGGTCGGTTACGCGGTGGGCTTCGTGCTGCAAGGCCGCTTTATCGACAAGGTCGGCGTCAAGCGCGCGTTCTTCCTCGCGGTGCTGCTGTGGAGCCTGGCGACCGGCGCTCATGGCCTTGCAACTTCCGCTGTGGGCTTCATGGTCTGCCGGTTCATTCTCGGCCTGACCGAGGCGGCCAACTACCCGGCCTGTGTAAAGACCACGCGTCTGTGGTTCCCGGCAGGTGAACGTGCCGTGGCGACTGGTATTTTCAACGCTGGCACCAACGTCGGCGCAATGCTGACCCCGGCGCTGCTGCCGCTGATCCTTACCGTCTGGGGCTGGCAGGCGGCCTTTATAGCGATGGGTTCGCTGGGGCTGATCTGGGTCATCATGTGGCGCCTGAAGTACTACAACCCCGAAGAGCATCCGACCGTCAGCAAGGCCGAGCTGGATTATATTAATCAGGAAGTCGAACCTGCGCCGGTCAAGGTGCCCTTCACCGGCATTCTGAAGATGCGCGGCACGTGGGCGTTCGCGCTGGCTTACGCGATTACTGCGCCGGTGTTCTGGTTCTACCTGTACTGGTTGCCGCCGTTTCTCAATCAGCAATACAACCTGGGTATCAGCGTGACGCAGATGGGCATCCCGCTGATCCTGATCTGGCTGACCGCTGACTTCGGCAGCGTGGGTGGCGGCATTCTGTCCTCCTGGCTGATCGGGCGCGGCATGCGTGCGACCACTGCGCGTCTGCTGTCGATGCTGATCTTTGCCATCACTATCTGCAGCGTGGTATTCGCCGCCAACGCCAGCGGCCTGTGGGTGGCGGTACTGGCCATCTCGCTTGCGGTGGGTGCGCATCAGGCCTGGACCGCAAACATCTGGAGCCTGGTGATGGACTACACGCCCAAGCACATGATGAGTACGGTGTTCGGCTTCGGCGGCATGTGTGCGGCCATTGGCGGTATGTTCATGACCCAGATTGTGGGTGCGGTGCTGACCGCCACCAATAATAACTACAACGTGCTGTTCACCATGATCCCGGCGATGTACTTCATCGCGTTGATCTGGCTGTACTTCATGGCCCCGCGCAAGGTTCCGACGCTCAGCGAGTAATCGTCTGACACCATCACAAAGGCCCGGCTCACTCAGTGACCGGGCCTTTTTGCTATCGTCCCCACGCTTTGCGCAGAGTGACGAAAAGTGCTCTCCCGGACGCCTCTCGTTCCTCACTCCGCGTGGGAATGCAGTTCTTGACGCTCCGCGTCACAAAGCGGTTCTGTGGTTTCAGGTGGATTGAGGTTCGACTCAGGTCACCTTTGTTATCCCGGACGCCTCTCGTTCCTCACGCTCCGCGTGGGAATGCAGTTCGTGACGCTCCGCGTCACACAGCGGTTCTGCGATGTCAGGTGAACTGGTGTTCGACTCAGGTCACCTTTGTTATCCCAGACGCCGCTCGTTCCTCACGCTCCGCGTGGGAATGCAGTTCTTGACGCTCCGCGTCACAAAGCGGTTCTGTGGTTTCAGGTGGATTGAGGTTCGACTCAGGTCACCTTTTCGCCCCTCGGCGACTCACTTTGAGGGACCAAAGTGAGCAAAGTCCTTCGCTCCTGTTTCCGGCCCGACTTCGTCGGGTTCCTTCGCCCTGTCACTGATCCGGGGGCCGCCGCAACGGGCCATCCTTGGCCCGGTGCGGCTTGCTCGGCGTCCTGCCTCGCATCCCCCGGATCAGTGCCAGGACTCAGCCGTCACTAACGTCGCACTCTGCGTCGTCAGTGCTACCGTGATCGAAAAGCACGTATGGCGGCCTCCTGCGGGCGCAGCATGACGTTGTGCTGAACTGAAAACTTGTGATGCAGGGCATCCCAAGCTCCAGCACCAGATGCTACCCACCCTTGCGCCGCTGTTGCCAAGCCGCCGCCAGGCCGCTGAGGCAGATGATGGCGATACCGGCCTGTGCGGTCGGTGATGGCATGTGGTCGAACACCACGAAACCCAGCAGCCCGGCAAACACAATCTGGCAATAGCTGAACGGTGCGAGCATTGCCGGGGGGGCGAAGCGGAAGGCCTGGGTCAGCAGCAAGTGAGCCGACATACCACATGCCCCCAGCGCCAGCAGAAACGGCAGATCTTTAAGCGCAGGCACTTCCCAGAAGAACGGCACCAGCGCGCTCATCAACAGGGTATTGAACAGCCCGGCAAAAAAGTTGCTGGTGGTCGGGCTGTCAAACGGGCTGACCAGCCGCGTCAGGAGTTGATACAACGCAAAACACAAGGCTGACGACAGCGGCAGCAGAATCGCCGGGGTAAACAGCTCGCCCCCCGGATGAATGATGATCATCACCCCGATAAACCCGACAACCACCGCAACCCATTGCCCGCGCGTCACACGCTCATGCAACAGCGGCACCGACAGTGCCGTGACCAGCAACGGCGCAAGAAAGTTGACCGCGGTCGCCTCTGCCTGCGGAATGAACATCAGGCTGCTGGTAAACAGCAGACTGGTGCCCAACAGCGCCAGCGCACGCAATGCCTGCAAGCCGGGACGCTTGGTACGCAGCACGCGCAACCCCGCCGATGGCATGAAGATGCAGGCCATGAGCAGCGTGTGCACCACGTAGCGCGCCCAGACCACCAGAATGATCGGATAGAAGCCGGACAGGTACTTGGAGAGTGTGTCGTGACTGGCGAACAGAAAAGTCGCCAGAAGAATGAAACCAATCCCTTTCAGTGGTTGGTTGACGCCGGACAAAGGCGTGCTGGCAGTGCTCATCGCGCTTCCTTGTTCAAGTTTCAGCAGCCGGACGCCGTGGCCGAAAACGCCAGAGCACGCCGCCTATGTTTACAGACCCGTATTTACAGACCAGTGAGCATCGCACACACGTTTGCAACGCCCTCCACAAAATGTTCGAACCGGTTCATTAACGTTCGATTATCGCCCGAAACAGTTATTTCACAATTGCACGGCACCTTCCGGCCTTTCACTATCGTAGCCAGCTACACGACTCAATAACTACAAAAAAGGTCTGTTCCATGCGCGCCAATTCCTCCTGCAAACTCCTTTGCGGTCTGTCTGCGGCCATTGCTGCAAACCTGACACCCATCAGCGGCAATGCTGCCGGGTTCGTCGAAGACGCCAAGGTCAATCTGAACCTACGCAACTTCTATATCAACCGCAACTTCGTCGACCCGGCCAATGCGCAGAACTACGCCGAGGAGTGGACGCAGAACTTCATCCTCGATGCCCGCTCCGGCTTCACCCAAGGCACCGTTGGCTTTGGTGTGGATGCGCTGGGCCTTTACTCGCTCAAGCTAGACGGCGGCAAGGGAACGGGCGGCACACAATTGCTGCCGATCCACAGCGATGGACGCCCGGCCGACGACTTCGGGCGACTGGCCGTGGCGGGCAAGGCGCGCTTCTCGAAGACCGAATTGAAGGTCGGCGAGTGGATGCCCGTGTTGCCGATCCTGCGCTCCGATGACGGCCGCTCGCTGCCGCAAACCTTTCAGGGCGGGCAAATCACTTCCAAAGAGATCGACGGGCTGACCCTGTACGGCGGCCAGTTCCGCGGCAACAGCCCGCGCAACGACGCCAGCATGGAAGACATGTCCTTGAACGGCCGCTCAGCGTTCACCTCAGACCGTTTCAACTTCGGCGGCGGCGAGTACGTGTTCAACGAAAAGCGCACCCAGGTCGGCGTGTGGTACGCCGAGCTTGAAGACATCTACCACCAGCAATATTTCAACCTGCTGCACAGCCAGCCGTTGGGCAGCTGGACGCTGGGTGCCAACCTTGGCTACTTCCAGGGCAAAGACGACGGTCAGTCGCTGGCCGGCGAGCTGGACAACAAGACCTGGTCAGCGCTGCTTTCGGCGCGGCACGGCGGCAACACCTTTTATGTGGGCCTGCAGAAAGTCAGCGGCGACAGCGCCTGGATGCGCGTCAACGGTACCAGTGGCGGGACGTTGGCCAACGACAGTTACAACTCCAGCTTCGACAACGCCAGGGAGAAATCCTGGCAGTTGCGTCACGACTATGACTTCGCAGCCCTGGGCGTGCCCGGCCTGACCCTGATGAACCGCTACATCAGCGGCGACAACGTGCATACCGGCACCATCACCGACGGCGAAGAGTGGGCACGGGAAACCGAGCTGGCGTACGTGTTCCAGAGCGGCGCGTTCAAAAGCCTGTCGCTCAAATGGCGCAACTCCACCATGCGGCGTGACTACAACACCAACCAGTTCGACGAAAACCGTCTGATTGTCAGCTACCCGCTGTCGCTGCTCTAAAAACGAAAACGCCGCCACGGTTGATCACTCATCGTTATACAGAAATCTAACTGACTATCGTGCCGACGCTCCGCGTCGGCATGCAGTTCTGGACGCTCTGCGTCCTCTTTGTGACGCTACGCGCCACGCGCTGGTTCTGCGAGTCAGTGAGATTGAGGCCCGACTTCGTGATAAAACAGCGCTTTCATTTATGGGCAGTGAACGCGGGTAAGGCATGACATTTCGCTGCAGTACTCCTTGTTATGCGACTTTTCAATCCTCCTTCAACGACTCCACACCCATTTCATCCCATACCGCTTCGGCCAGGTGGAACGTCGCATTGGCCGCCGGAATGCCGCAGTAGATAGCGCTCTGCATCAGCACTTCCTTGATTTCCTCACGGGTCACGCCATTGTTTTTCGCGGCCTTCAGGTGCAGGCGCAATTCGCCCTCGCGATTCATGCCGATCAGCATCGCAATGGTGATCAGGCTGCGCGTGTGGCGCGGCAAGCCTGGACGTGTCCAGATATCACCCCAGGCGTGACGGGTAATCATCTCCTGGAATTCTTCATTGAACGGCGTCAATTTGCTCAGACTGTTATCGACATGCGTATCGCCCAGCACTGCACGGCGCACCTGCATGCCAGCTTCGTAACGTTCGTCTTCGGTCATCGGGAAATCCTTGTGTGTTCAGCCACGGCACGCTCGACCCATTGTCGGGCATGGCCAAGGTAATGGGCCGGATCAAGCAGACGATCCAGCTCGTCGGAAGAAAACTGCTCACTGACTTGCGGGGTTTCGCCAAGCACCTGACGCAAATGCGCGCCCTGCTCTACCGCACGACGGCAGCACTGTTCTACCAGATGGTGGGCAGCATCGCGGCCGATGCGCTGAGCCAGCGCAATGCTCACTGCCTCGGCGAGCACCAGCCCTTTGGTGGATTGCAGATTGCTCGCCATACGCTCGGCATCGACCTGCAGACCGGGTAGCACCTGCAACGCTTGCTGCAGCGAACCGGAAACCAGACAGCACAGCTCCGGCAAAGTCTCCCACTCGGCATGCCACAGGCCCAGACTGCGCTCGTGCTCCTGCGGCATGGCGGCCAGCATCGTGGCGACCAGCCCCGGTGCGCGGGTGGCGGTGCTGATCATGACCGCAGCACCGACCGGGTTGCGTTTGTGCGGCATTGTCGAAGACCCGCCCTTGCCCGGTGCCGAGGGCTCGAAGACCTCGCCCACTTCGGTCTGCATCAGCAGGCTCACGTCGCGCCCCAGTTTGCCGAGGCTGCCGGCGATCAGGCCCAGCAGACCGGCAAACTCCACAAGTCGGTCGCGCTGGGTGTGCCAGGGCTGCTCGGGCAACGCCAGTTGCAATTCACCGGCCAGCGCTTCGGCTACCGAAAAGGCCTGGTCGCCCAGCGCCGCGAGGCTGCCGGAAGCACCGCCGAATTGCAGGCACAACAGGCGCGGTTTGATCTCGTTCAAGCGCTGTCGATGGCGAGTCACCGCGCCCAGCCAGCCAGCGATTTTCATCCCCAGAGTGACCGGCGTGGCCTGCTGCAGCCAGGTGCGTCCAGCCAGCGGCGTGCCAGCATGACGCTGTGCCTGCTCAGCCATCGCATCGGCCAGTAGGGTGAGATCACGCTCAAGCAGCACGATCGCTCGACGCAGTTGCAGAATCAGCCCGCTGTCCATTACATCCTGGCTGGTTGCGCCCATATGCACATAGCGCTCGGCCTCAGCACTGCGCGCGGCTATCTGTTTGCCCAGCGCCTTGACCAGCGGAATCGCCGAATTGCCGGCACTGCCGATGGCAATTGCCAGCGCGTCGAAATCGAACAGCCGTGCGTCGCAGCTCAGCTCGATGTCGGCGACCACCTCCGGCGGGATCAGGCCGACGCGTGCCTGTGCCCGAGCCAGCGCAGCCTCGAAATCGAGCATGCCCTGTACCCGGCCTTCATCCGAAAAGATCTCGCGCATTTCGGGTTGCATGAAGTAGGCATCGAAAAGTTGATTGCTCACTCTGTTCACATCACCACTCCAGATTGAAAGGTTTCAGGTAGCGTCCGAATGACTGACCCAGCCCTTGATCAGCACCGCTATCGCGGCCAGGGCAGCCGGGACCACCAGCGCCGTCAGCACCTGTTCGAAGCTCCAGCCCAGGCCCAGCAGTGTGGCACCGGCCCAGGCGCCGAGAATCGCGCCGAAGCGGCCGATCCCGAGCATCCACGACACGCCAGTGGCACGCCCCTGAGTGGGGTAGAAACGCGCTGCCAGTGAAGGCATTGCCGACTGTGCGCCGTTGATGCACATACCGGCCAGCAGCACCAGCGTGGCCAACAAGGCGACATTGCCCAGACTCTGCCCGACCAGCCAGGCGAACACACCCGCCAGCGCATAGGCCAGACCAATGACCTTATGCGGATTGTAACGATCCATTGCCCAGCCGACCCCCACTGCACTCAGCACCCCGCCGAACTGGAACAGCGCACCGATGAACGCCGATTGCTCCATGCTCGCGCCACTGTCGCGCATCAACGTCGGCAGCCAGCTGGTCAACAGGTAGACGATAACCAGACCCATGAAATACGTCAGCCACAGCAACAGCGTGCCAGCGCTGTATGTACCGGAGAAAATCACTTTCAGCACGTTGCGGCTACTGACCGTTTTCTGCTCGGGAACGCTGAAATCGGTGATGCCAGCCAACGCCTTCGGCGCAATCGGTGCCAGCACTTTGCGAATACGCTCCGCACCGCGATTGCGCACCACCAGAAACCGCGCTGATTCCGGCAGCCAGACCATCAGTACCACCGCCAGTATCAACGGCAGAATACCGCCCAGCATCAGCAGGCTGTGCCAGCCCATGCTCGGGATCAGTTTGGCCGACACAAACCCACCACAGGCCATGCCCAGATTGAAACCACAGAACATGCTGGTCACCAGCAGCGACTTGAGCCGCTCGGGCGTGTATTCCGACAACAACGTGGTGGCATTGGGCATCGCTGCACCGAGCCCCAGCCCGGTCAGAAGGCGTAATACCAGCAGTTGATCAATGTTGCTGCTGTAGGCAGACGCCAGGCTGAACAGACCGAACAGGAACACCGCGACCACCAGCACCACCTTGCGCCCGAACCGGTCGGCCAGCGGGCCGGAACCCAGCGCGCCGAACACCATGCCGATCAGCGCAGCGCTCATCACCGGGCCCAGGCTGGCCCGGTCGATGCCCCAGTCCTGGCTGAGCGCTGGTGCAATGAAGCCCATTGCGGCGGTATCTAGGCCATCGAGAAACACGATCAGAAAACACAGCGCAACCACCCGCCACTGATACCCGGACAGCGGTTGCGCATTGATGAAGGCCTGAACGTCGAGCGTACCCGGCACAGGCTGGCTGGCGGAAAGCGTCATGGAGATGTCCTTTTATTTTTATAAGGTCGCCTGCCGATGCAGGCGCCGGGAACGCACGCACACTGATACGCAAATCGACAACCGATTCAGAAATCGAAAAACACCGTTTCGCCTTCACCCTGCACGCGGATATCAAAACGATAGGCCGTTTGCCCATCATGCGTGCAGCGGCGCGCGACCAGCGTTTCGCGACGCGGCGGCTGCTCGATCAGATTGAGCACCGGGTCCTGAGCATTGGCCTGCGCTTCGTCGTCGAAATACAGCCGCGTCTGCAGATGAATATTGATACCACGGGCAAACAGCGAAACGTTGATGTGCGCAGCCATCGGCACCCCGGCCGCATTATGTGCCGAGCCTGGCTTGATGGTCTTCAGAATCCATTGGCCGTCGTCAGTGGTCGCCGTGCGGCCGAAGCCGTTGAACGGCCGCTCCGGGTCGAATTCGCTGTGATACGCGCCTTGATGGTCGGCCTGCCAGAATTCCAGATACGCATCGCGGATCAGATGACCGTTGCCGTCGAAGACGTTGCCCAGCAACACGATATGCTCGCCGGGCGCCTCGGGCCTGGCCATCTCGTTCCAGATTTCCAGTTCGCGGGTCGGGTTGCCGGCCACCTGTGGTGCAAGACCGATGTGCACGTACGGGCCAGCGGTTTGCGAAGGGGTTTCCTGCAGTAATTGAACGGGCATGTCGGGCCTCCTCAGCAGTTTTCGAAGTGTGTCTTGCGCTGGCCGCGCAACACGATGTCAAAGCGGTACGCCAGGCAATCCATTGGATTACCCATCCCCAGATCGAGCCTGGCAATAAGGCTCTGCACGGCGTCCGGGTTGGCGATGGCCTTGACAATCGGGCAGATAGGAATCAACGGATCGCCTTCGAAATACAGCTGGGTGACCAGGCGGGTGGCAATCGACGGGCCGCTGATCGACACATGAATATGCGCCGGACGCCAGTCGTTAGGGCCGTTGCGCCACGGGTAAGGGCCTGGCTTGACGGTGCGGAAGCTGTAATTGCCTTCGCTGTCGGTCAGCGCTCGCCCTACACCGCCAAAGTTGGGGTCGATGGGTGCCAGATAGGCATCGCGTTTGTGGCGATAACGCCCGCCGGCATTGGCTTGCCAGATCTCCACCAAGGTATGCGGAATCGGCTTGCCGTACTGATCACAGACCCGGCCGGCCAGCAGGATGCGCTCACCGATGGGCAGCCCGCCGTTGTTGAAGTTGAGCAGCAGATCGTTGTCGTGCTGACCAAACTTCAAATGCGAGAAATCCGGGCCCGTGGTTTCGGAAATGGATTGCGGGATACTGACCAGCGCCTGACGCGGCGAGCGCAGGATCGAGGTCTTGTAATCAGGTGTCAGGGCTTTGGGGTGCCAGTTTCGGTCACGAATGACGAAGCGGCTATTGTCCGCGGCAGACATGGCGTTCTCCTTGTTTTTCTTATGGGCGCAGGCGTCGATCACTTGCGCTACAGGCTGCGGCGAAGTGTCGCGTGATCCATGCTTATAGAGAATTGAAATAAAACCGGTTATCCATAACCAAATGGTTATGCATACTGCGCTTTGCGGTAGGTCTCTCCAACGCCTCGCAGTTCATCCACACACCATTGCGCCGCACGTGTCAGCGGCAGGGCCGGGTTGCTGCACAGGCCGACTGATCCGCCCGGCTCGCGAATGCCCATGTCCAGCTCCACCAGCGTGCCGCCTTTCAACTCCAGCGACACCGCATCCAGTGGCGCGATCCACACCGCATCGCTGCACTGCACATAGCGGCGGCTGAGGGTGAGTGACAGGGTTTCAAGGCGCTGACGCGGCATGCGGATACCGCACTGTACGAAAAGACTGTCGGCAAACTTGCGGATGGTGGTGCCAGCCAGCGGCAACACCAGCGGGAACTGCTCCAGACTTTCAGGCTTGAGCGGCGCCGTCAGTAACGGGTGATCGTTGCGCACCACCAGCGTCATCGACTCGTTGTACAGATGCTCGAACGTCAGCCCCTGAATCTGCGGGCTGTCAGTCATGCGCCCGACCACGAGGTCCAGCTCCCCTACCCTCAGTTGCGACAGCAGGTAGGCACTGGGGCCGGTCATCACGCTGACGATCAACGCGGGGTGGCGCTCGTGCAGACGATGGACCACCTCCGGAACCAACAGGCTTTCAGCCGTGGACAGCACGCCCAACCGTGCGGTAACAGTTTCATGTTCACCCGAGCGCAGGCTACTGACACCTTCACGCAGGGCCTGGACGCTCGGCCCGGCGAAACGCATGAATGCCACCCCCGCCTCGGTCAGCGCCGCACCGCTCTTGCTGCGCACAAACAAGGTGGTGGCCAGCAGTGTTTCCAGCTCCTTGAGACTTTTCGACAGCGCGGGCTGACTGATTGCCAGTACATCGGAGGCACGCGCCAGGCTGCCCTGCCGAGCCACCTCGAGAAAGCACACCAGATGGCGAAATTTGATGCGGGTATCAATATTCAATGCGCGTCGGGTCCGGGGGATAAAGAAGAATGCAGCTCTGCGACAATGCCGCTCAACGACTCAAAAACGAAGCTACCTGAGGCGCGTCAAATGGCCAGTCCAGCTCATCCCCGGTGTCGACTCGACGCAACACAGGGACGCGCAACTCGTAACGCTCGAACAGTTGTTCATCCTCGCAGATGTCGACCAGCTCAACCAGTAGGCCGTGCTCGATGGCGAACGGCAGTAAAACCGCTTCGGCAACCTCGCACAGCGGGCAGCCCAGGGTACTGAACAGCTGGCATTCGGGCGGCATGAATCGATCCTCGGCAAATCCTCTACAACCGAAAATCATTCTAGGCGCACCCCGCGATCACGTCGACACCCGGAAATGCGTCTTGCTGAACGCGTTGGCGCGGTCCAGTACAGGTTTCTCGAAACAACGGTAACCGACCCAGCCGTAACACACCGTTGCCGCCATCATCAGCAGCGCGAAAAACAGGTTGTCCAGATAGCTTTCGGGCCAGGCACCGACCAGGCTCCACACCCGCCCGATCACCCCCAACACCAGCAGATGAGACAGATAGATCGTGTAGGACATGTCGCCCACAGCGACCAAAAACCCTGGCACAGCCAGTTGTCGACGTCGTTCGAGCAGGGCAAGGGTCAGTACCAGCAGGCCGAAAGTACCGCCGACCATGAGCATGCGCAGCAAGCCCTGACTGTCGTATAACCGGAAGTAACCGATCAGGGGCACGCCCAGCAGCAGCGCACCTCCCAGCGAGGCAAGGACGGCAGCGGTCGGCACGCGCGCGCTGTGCCGACCATAAAAGAACAACGCCAGCGCTGCGCCGAGAATGAATTCAAGGGCGTAGGGATGCAGGATGATCTTCAGTGCGGGCGAATAGTCCTGCCAGTCGGCCAGCACGTTGAACACGATGATGATCAGCGCCCAGCCGCCGAGCAGAAGCGGCACGCTGCGTTCACGAAACAACAGAAAGCCGGAGTACACGACGTAGAACCACAGTTCGAACAGCAGCGACCAGGCCACCATCACCAGCAGCACTTTATCGTTGGGCAGCAGCAGGAACGACATAATCAAGTTGGACGCCCCATGCCCGCTGTTGACCATGCCCGGCTGCACCAGGTACACCGCCAGCGTAATGAAAAAGTACAGCCAGTACGTGGGGTAGATCCGCGACACCCTGTTGAACAGAAAGCGCCGGGCCTCGACCCCGCTCTGGAAACGGCCACGACTGACGATCACCATCACGAAACCGCTGATGACAAAGAACAGATCGACACCCAACTGAAAAAAATCGAGCATCGGCGGCAGAAGGATATCGCCACCGGAAAACTTGCTCTCTACCGACATCATGTGAAACAACACCACACCCAGGACAGCTATGCCCCTGAGCCCCTGCAGGGAATACAGCCGCTCCATGCCTCTCTCCATTCAGCTCTCATATCGCGCGCCATGTACGTGATCACGCGTGTGGAGCATAGCCAATGGCCAGAAATACGGAACCCCAATCTTCAACACGTCGCGGTTTTTCCTGACAGATACTTTTGGAGTAAGGTGCAGCGGCAGCACGCAGCCTGATCGAACACCAGACGGCAATCGAAGTGAACCTTCAGGAATCACCTGTACTCGAAACATTCATACGCCCACCAAACGGAGAACATCATGGCCCGCCAAACTGCACAGAATGCTCAGGAAATCCTGAGAGCCGACTTCCAGGTACTGGTTGCCGACACTGAGAAATTGCTGGCGCATACCGCCTCTCTCGCTGGTGATCAGGCCGATGAACTGCGCGCCCAGATCCGCGAAAGCCTGCTGCGTGCCAAGGAAACACTGAAGACCACTGAAGATTCGCTTCGTGAGCGCGGTGAGGCTGCTGTGATCGCTACCGAAGATTACGTTCAGAACAACCCCTGGCAGTCAGTCGGTATCGCCGCAGGTGTCGGCTTTCTGATCGGTCTGCTGGCTACAAGGCGCTAACATCATGACTCTGGGAACGGAATCAGCACCGCCCGAGGGAACTCCGGGCTCTTCACCGCGGCGTCTTGGCGCTGCATTCCTTGGCCTGCTGCACACGCACGTCGAGCTGTTCGGCATCGAATTGCAGGAGCAGAAGGCACGTACCGTGAGCCTGCTGCTGTTCGCGGGACTGGCACTGGTTTTCGGCCTGTTGCTGCTCACTGGGCTCTCGGCCTTGTTGCTGATCGTTCTGTGGGACAGCTATCGCCTGGCCGGTATCGTCGGCCTTTGCACGTTCTACCTGCTGGCCGCCATCTTCTGCGGGCTGCGCCTCAAGGCAGCGATTTTCGATGAGTCGTCGCCATTCCACGCAACCCTTGAAGAGCTGGCCAACGACCGCGAGCGATTGATGCCATGAGTGAACCCAAGTCGCACCAGAGCAATACCCGTCGAGAACTGCGCAAGGCGTTGATCCGCCTGCGCATGGAGATGCACCGTCAGGAAATTCGTCATGAGTCGACGCAACTGCTGCAGCCGTTGCAACGCTTTCGCGGGATCCGCCATGACTGGAAAAGCGCGCTCGGCTTTCGCCACGCGCCACTCTGGGGAGTGGGCTCGGTCGCCCTGCTGGGGTTTCTGAGCGGCAAACGTGCCAAGACCGGACGCACCAGCCTGCTGGGTCGCCTGTTGAAGCTCGGCATCACGCTGACGCCACTGATCAAGGTCGCCATGCAGAGTCGCGCCATCCAGAACCGTAACCGCAGGCTCTGATTACGCCAGACCTTTTGCGTGATTCGAGCCTTGTGACAAATGCCTGCTCCGGTGCTCCGGGGCGGGCATTTGCTTTTTAACACACCCCGTTTCTGTCTGTCCGCGCGTCAGGCCTTGCGGCAGGCGTGCCGAACCGGGAAGCTACGGCCAACATTACTGACGGAGTGAACGCCTTGGATTGGCAAACCCTGCTTAACCGCGAACGACTTGGCAAGACACTGCACAGCCCCGAAGAATTGGGGCGCAGTCCGTTTCACAAGGACCATGACCGCATCATCTTTTCCGGTGCGTTTCGCCGTCTGGGACGTAAGACGCAAGTCCATCCGGTGTCCAGCAACGACCATATTCATACCCGCCTGACTCACTCGCTGGAAGTCAGCTGCGTCGGCCGCTCACTGGGCATGCGCGTTGGCGAAACCCTGCGCGCTGCGCTGCCCGACTGGTGCGACCCAAGCGACCTGGGCATGGTTGTACAATCCGCCTGCCTGGCACATGACATTGGCAACCCTCCGTTCGGCCATTCTGGCGAAGACGCAATTCGCAACTGGTTCAATCAGGCTGCCGGACGTGGCTGGCTCGACGCGATGAGCGAGACAGAGCGCAATGACTTTCTCAATTTCGAGGGCAATGCCCAGGGCTTTCGGGTGCTGACGCAGTTGGAGTACCACCAGTTCGACGGCGGTACCCGTCTGACCTACGCCACACTGGGCACGTACCTCAAATACCCGTGGACCGCTCGCCACGCAGACTCGCTGGGCTATAAGAAGCACAAGTTCGGCTGCTATCAGAGTGAACTGCCAATCCTTGAGCAGATCGCTGGCAAGCTGGGTTTGCCGCAGCTTGAGGAACAACGCTGGGCGCGCCATCCACTGGTTTACCTGATGGAAGCCGCCGATGACATCTGTTATGCACTGATCGATCTGGAGGACGGCCTGGAGATGGACCTGCTGGACTACGCGGAAGTGGAATCACTTCTGCTTGGACTGGTCGGCGATGATCTTCCGGAAACCTATCGGCAACTGGGCCCTGGCGACTCTCGGCGGCGCAAGCTGGCCATCCTGCGCGGCAAGGCCATCGAGCACCTGACCAACGCAGCGGCCAGAGCATTCGTCGAGCAACAGGACGCCCTGCTTGCGGGCACGCTGCCCGGGGATCTCGTGGAACACATGCACGGCCCGGCCAAACGCTGCGTACTGAACGCCAAGGACATGGCGCGCAAGAAAATCTTTCAGGACAAGCGTAAAACGCTGCATGAAATAGGTGCCTACACCACACTGGAAATCCTCTTAAACGCCTTTTGCGGTGCCGCGGTCGAACAGTTTGGCGGCAGGACGCCCTCCTTCAAGCACCGACGTATCCTCGACCTGCTGGGCAACAGCGCGCCGGATCCCAAGGCACCGCTGCATGCATCGTTCCTGCGCATGATCGACTTCATCGCCGGCATGACCGACAGCTATGCCAGTGAGATGGCCCGGGAAATGACTGGCCGCTCCGGACAGATTTAGCCTTGATAAGACCAGCCGAGTACCTGCGCGCATGCAGATACAACGCTGGTCAGACCTGATTGCCTCGCAAAACTCAGACAGGCCCTACATGCATGTCAGACGAGTCCTATCGCAGCTTTTCTTGCATCCCTCAATAATTACAGCCACTTCGAATGCCACTCCGGCTCGTCATCCATCCGCCTGCGATACTAACGGTCCGCACGCCGTCTGCGAGGCCTGAACGTCTCGCCAGGGCCTTTCCGGAAAACTCATGTCCACACACAGCCTGCGCATCCTCCTGGTGGAAGATCACCCGTTTCAACTGATCGCCACTCAGGTGCTGCTCAACAATCAGGGCTATTTTCTACTGACTCCCGCACTCACCGCCGCAGAGGCCATGGCTGCCATGCAACGCAGCCCGGAGCCCTATGGGCTGTTACTGTGCGATCAGTGCCTGCCGGATATGTCAGGCCTCGACCTGATCGACGAGGCAGCCCGTCAAGGCTTGCTGCATCAGGCCATTCTTCTCAGCGGCCTGCCTGATGTACAGCTTGAAAACCTGCAGCAGCTTGCCACGCAGCGCGACCTGCCCCTGCTCGGCTGCCTGAGCAAACCCCTGCATGGACCTGACCTCAGCCGCTTGCTGGGGCACAGCCCTGAGTGACATCTGCATTCCTGTTTCAAGCGACTTCGGAAATGCCTCGCAACTATGTAAACGGCAACTGATGCAAAACCGCGCTGCTTGTGAATTCACGTTCAGTCTCGTAGGAAATCATCAACCCACATGAATGATGATTCCATAAAGTAATAAACACCACGTGCATCAATAACCAAATACACACCGAAATAAGCATTAACGTTTAAACACACTTGTGTTCAACGTAGGCTTTTACGTACTCCGATACGCTAATTATTGTAGGACTTTTCCTATATATGCCTGCCGAGCAAGTCTCTTTATGTGCCTGCCCGAACATCTGAGCTAAGGTGCGCGCTTTCTTCACTGCTTGTTATGGAATGGAATATGAACTCAGTTTTTATCATCGACGACCATCCGGTTATCCGGATGGCAGTCAGAATGCTTCTGGAAAACGAAAATTACGAAGTGGTGGGCGAAACCGATAACGGCGTCGACGCGATGCAAATGGTTCGCGAATGCATGCCTGACCTGATCATTCTCGACATCAGCATTCCCAAGCTCGACGGCCTTGAGGTACTGGCGCGCTTCAATACGATGGGGTTGCCCTCCAAGATACTGGTGCTGACATCGCAAACCCCCAACCTGTTTGCCATTCGTTGCATGCAATCGGGCGCTTCCGGTTATGTATGCAAGCAGGAAGACCTGAGCGAACTGCTCAGTTCGGTGAAAGCGGTATTATCCGGCTACAATTACTTTCCCAGTCAGGCATTGGCGTGTGCCGTTCGCGAAGACGGGCAGACGAACGAGCTGGAATTGTTCAAGTTGGTCAATGATCGCGAATTGATGGTGTTGCAATTGTTTGCTCAAGGCCGCTCCAACAAGGAAATAGCCAAGGGCATGTTTCTCAGTAACAAGACCGTCAGCACTTACAAAACGCGACTTATGCAAAAGCTGAAAACCAGAACCTTGGTAGAACTTATCGAGATGGCAAAACGCAACGCGCTAGTGTGAGAAACCGGATGCCCACACGCTTTAGACAATTATTAATACTGGCCACAGGCCTGTGCATGGGCTGGAGTGCTCAGGCCAGCCTTTATGCGGCCGAACATTACACACTGCTTGGTCGCTCGAGCCCGGCACACATGGACGTGAAGCTGGACAGCAACCAATGGCAATGGGTGCGCGGTCAACGTGAACTGACTCTCGGCATCTCGAACCCTGATTACCCGCCCTTCGATATCACAATGTCAGGCAACGACTATGAAGGCATCACTGCCGATTACGCGGGCATCATTTCGGATGCGCTGGACCTGCCGGTCAGGGTGCAGCGCTTCGAAACCCGCGATGCAGCGATCAAGGCACTGATCACAGGCCAGGTCGACCTGCTGGGCACTGCCAACGGCTTTGAAGCAGTTGATCGCAACATCAGACTGTCACAGCCCTACTCGGTGGATCAGCCCGTGCTGGTCACCCGGGTCGGAGACTCGCGCCCCCTCAACGATGGCCTGAAAGGCATGCGGCTGAGCATGGTCTATCACTATTTGCCACCCGCAGAGGTCGAGGCGACGTACCCGGGTGCAACACTGAAGACCTACCCCTCGTTTCAGAACGCCATCAACGCCGTAGCCTTCAACCAGGCCGATGTCTTTCTGGGCGATACGATTTCCACCCAGTACATCATCAACAAGGGCTATCTGAACAATGTGCAAATGTCGAATTTCGGCAAGCACGAGCCCAATGGCTTCAGCTTCGCCGTCAGCAATGAAAACACACAATTGCTGGGTGTCATCAACCAGACACTGAAAGCGATTCCAGTCGATGAGCGCATCAACATTTCCAGGCGCTGGAGCACCGGCAGCGACCTGATGCTCACCGACCAGAAGCTGCAACTGACGCAACGCGAGGAACGCTGGATCGCTCAGCACCCGACCGTGCGCGTGGTGGTCAACGAAGCGTACGCACCGCTGACCTTCTTTGACGCCAAGGGCAACTTTCGCGGCATCACCGCCGACCTGCTTGAACTGGTCCGCCTGCGCACCGGCCTCAGGTTCGACGTCAAGCGCTCGCCCAGCCTGACCGATATGCTGAACCAGGTCAGCGAGGGCCAGGCGGACCTGATCGGCGCACTGGTGTCCAGCGATGAACGAGAAGACCACCTGAGCTTCAGCCGGCCGTATATCGACAACTCATTTGTACTGGTCACCCGCAAGGACCAGGGTTCGCCCAGCTATCTGGAACAGATGGACGGCAAACGTCTGGCAATAACCCAAGGCAGCCCGATGCTGGACTGGCTGCGACGCAAATACCCCAGAGTCGTACCGCTGGAAATCGACAACCCGTTCCAGGCGCTGGACATGTTGTCACTGGGCAGAACGGAAGGCGCGGTCATTTCGCTGCTCAGCGCAGACTACTTTCTGTCTTCAGGCATCTTCGAGGAACGCCTGCAGATGACCGCCACCATCGGCGAGGACCCAGCGCTGATTTCCATGGCTACCTCACGCAATGCCACCGAGCTGAGTTCGATTCTCGACAAGGCGCTGGCAAGCATCGCGCCGCAGGATCTGGCGGCGATCAACAATCGATGGCGCGCCTATGCCCCTTCAAGCGCCAGCTGGCATGACTACGAACGCCTTATCTATCAGATTCTGATCAGTGCAGGCCCTGTTGCTGCTGGGCCTGCTGGCCTGGAATGCCTGGATGCGGCGGCAGATACGTCAGCGTGAAGCGGCAGAGCGGGCGCTGGGCGACCAGTTCGAATTCATGCGCGCACTGGTTGAAGGCACGCCCCATCCGATCTACGTGCGGGATCGCGAAGGCATGCTGCGCATGTGCAATGACAGCTACCTGAGGGTCTTCTCAGCGCAACGTGAAGACATTATCGGCAAGAGCGCTACCGAAGGAGTGCTGGGCAATGCCTTCGAAGCGCGGGAATACGCTGCCGACTATCAACGGGTCATGGCCAGTAACACTGCATTGATCCTCGACCGGCCCCTGCGCATTGGCGACCGGCAGATGACCATCTACCACTGGATCCTCCCCTTTCGCGACTCTCTGGGCGAGGTGCAGGGCATCATTGGCGGCTGGATCGATATCAGCGAGCGTCGCCAGCTTATTGAAGACTTGCAGGCCGCCAAGGAACAGGCTGACGCTGCCAGCCGTGCCAAGAGCACCTTTCTTGCCACCATGAGCCATGAAATCCGTACGCCCATGAATGCAGTGATCGGAATGCTGGAGCTGGCGCTCAAACGTGCCGATCATGGCGAACTGGACCGCTCAGCCATCGAAGTCGCCTACAGCTCGGCCAACGACTTACTGGACCTGATCGGTGACATTCTCGACATTGCGCGCATTGAATCCGGCCGACTGTCACTGAATCCAGAGCGGGCGAACCTGCGTCGACTGGTAGAGTCGGTACTGCGGGTATTCGACGGTCTGGCTCGCCAGAAGGACCTCGACCTGGTGCTGGAACTGGACAGCCGGATCAACGCCGATGTGCTGATCGACCCTCTGCGCTTCAAACAGATACTGTCCAACCTCGTCAGCAACGCCATCAAGTTCACCCCTATGGGACGGATCAAGATCGTGCTGCAGGCAGCCGAGAGCCCGGACCCGCAACTGCTGCACCTGCACATTACCGTTCAGGACAGCGGTATAGGCATCAGCGCCGAAGATCAGCAGCGTTTGTTCGAGCCCTTTGCCCAGGCCGATAACACCGGGCAGATGGCGCGCACCGGTGCCGGGCTGGGCCTGGTGATTTGCCGCAGCCTTTGCATGATGATGGGCGGCAACCTCTCGCTTGATAGCGTACCAGGCCAAGGCACCCGGATCAGTATGAACCTGGTGCTTACCACGCTTGAACCACTCACAGGCCAGCCCGTTACTACGCCACCGCTAGCCGTCGCTCACCAGACGCTACGGATCCTGATCGTCGACGACCATCCTGCCAACCGGCTGCTGCTCTGCCAGCAACTCGGTTTTCTAGGTCACCACTGCGAAATGGCCGAAAACGGCGCGCAGGGGCTTGAGCACTGGAAGACCGATACCTTTGATCTGGTGGTTGTCGACTGCAACATGCCGGTCATGAACGGCTATGACATGACCACTGCAATCCGCGCGATTGAAGACGCAGACGGCCAGCCACGCTGTCCGGTCTGGGGCTTCACGGCCAATGCGCAGCCTGACGAGATCGAGCGCTGCCGCGCAGCAGGCATGGACGACTGCCTCTTCAAACCCATCAGCCTTTCGATGCTCAGCGAACGGCTGACAGCCGTTTCGCCGCTGTCGCGCACACCTCTGCCGTTCAGCCTCGACAGCATCAGCAACCTGACCGGTAACCGTCCGGAAATGGTTGAACGCCTGCTTGCGCAGCTGCTGCAAAGCAATCACGAGGACCGGCTGTTGCTGGCCAGACTGATACCGGAAAACAATCGCAGGAAAACCCGCGACCTGGCCCACAGGATCAAAGGTGCCGCACGGATCATCAGCGCTTCAAGGGTGGTCGATGCCTGCGATGCACTTGAGCAGGCCTGCGAAGCGGACACGCCGGATGAACAGTTCCATACCTGTCAGCAGGTTGTCGAGCTGGCGATGATCGAGCTTGAGGACGCGCTGATTCTGCAGCAGGCGAAACCTGACTGAAGACGTTTCAAAGACGATGTAGCGAAGGGGAACAAGCGGGGGAAAAGCAAGAGAGGCAGGCGCTGGCCTGCCTCCCGTTACATCAGGCGGCCGGGTTGATTTCTTTTTCCGGGTACCAGACGTCGATCAGCGGGCTGACAGTGACTTCTGTCAGTTCACTGCGGCCTTTGAGCCAGGCTTCGACAGCAACACGCTGTTCTTCGCTGACCGAGCCACGCTTGCTCAGGCAAACCAGACCGAAGTCGTCGCCGCCCACATAACCAAGACCGTTGGCTTCCATTGCTTCTTTCAGAAAAGCGTCAAGGAAAGCATCGATTGCCTTGTCATCCAGCTCTTGCTTGAAGTCCAGGTTCAGTTCAAAACCCAATTCCTGGAACTCGTCCACACACAGTTTTTTGCGCAGACGGCGGGAGCGGTTAGTGGCCATGGGACAATCCTCATCAATAAATATCGGGCGGCACTTTACCAGCTTGACGATTTAAAAGCCCGACAATTGCGGTCTGTCATGGATATCCGGTCTTGCGACAGTGATGCAGGCCCAATCGATAAAAAATAACGTTTACCGGCCTGCCCCCCATCACAAGCCTGCCCTGCTTGGGGCATAATGCGGGTCGTTTCATGCGTGGCACTGTATGTTACAAAAAAGCCCGCTACGCATTCACTACTATAGTTATCAACATCGCAGCGAAATAGTTACCGAGGGAATTCATCCATGCCCTCTTTTTTATGTCCCCCCTTGCAGTAGGGTTTTATTCAATGATCAAGTCTCTACGTCCATTGTTGCTCGCGTCAATTCTTTTGCCACTGGCTCTGCCCTCCTACGCTGCCGTCATCAACACCACGCTGCCCCCCAAGGTTCAACAGGCTCTGAAAGCCAGCAAACTCGGCGATGACGCGCTTTCGCTGGTGATGTTGCCGCTCAACGGGCCGGGCACGCCGACCGTGTTCAATGCCGACGTATCGGTCAACCCGGCCTCAACCATGAAGCTGATCACCACCTACGCCGCGCTGGAAATGCTCGGCCCTACCCACCAGTGGAAAACCGAATTCTTCACCGATGGCACCCTGAGCAACGGCGTGCTGCGCGGCAACCTGTACCTCAAAGGCGGCGGCGATCCAAAGCTGAATATGGAAAAACTCTGGCTGCTGATGCGTGACCTGCGCGCCAATGGTGTGCAACAGGTGACCGGTGACCTGGTATTGGACCGCAGCCATTTTGTGCAGCCGCAATTGCCCGAATTCAATGATGACGGCAACGATGATAACAAGCCGTTTCTGGTCAAGCCTGATGCGCTGATGGTCAATCTCAAGGCATTGCGCTTCGTGACCCGAAACGATGACGGCAGAATTCTGGTCTCGGTCGAGCCGCCGATTGCGACCATTCGCATCGACAACCAGGTGAAGGCGAGCGCATCAAAGCAATGCACCGGGGATGTGCGCTACAACCCGGTCACCCAGCCTGACGGCAGCGTCAATGTGACGGTGACTGGCCAGTTGGGCAACGGCTGCAATTCGCAGACCTACCTTTCGCTGCTTGACCATCCGACCTATGCGGCAGGCGCAGTACGGGCCATCTGGCAGGAACTGGGCGGCACTATCCAGGGCAAGGACCGCGTTGGCGTTTTGCCCGGTAATGCCAAGCTTCTGGCCAAGGCTTTTTCGCCGGATCTGGTGGAAGTCATTCGTGACATCAATAAATTCAGCAACAACACCATGGCCCAGCAACTGTTTCTGAGCCTGGGTGAAGAGTTCCGCAATGAAGCTGACGGTGACGACGGCAAGGCTGCCCAGCGCGTCATCCGCCAGTGGCTGGCGAAAAAAGGCATCACCGCGCCGCATCTGGTCATGGAGAACGGCTCCGGCCTGTCGCGTGCGGAACGTGTCAGTGCCCGTGAGATGGCCATTATTCTGCAGGCTGCGTGGCGCAGCCCGTATGCTGCCGAATTCATGAGTTCGATGCCGTTGGCAGGCATGGACGGCACCATGCGTAAACGTCTGAAGCGCACCCCGTTGCTGGGTGAAGCGCACATCAAGACAGGCACGCTGAACACGGTTCGCGCTATTGCCGGCTTCAGCCGCGACAGCAACGGCAACACCTGGGCGGTCGTGGCGATCCTCAACGACCCGCGTCCGTTTGGCGCATCCTCGATACTGGACGAGGTACTGGTCGATCTGTATCGACAGCCGAAACTGACCAACACCACGGTCTCGATCCAGCAATAACCACCCGCCGCTTGTAACCAGCAGACCCGCTTTCGAAGCGGGTCTGTGTGCGTCAGATCTGCTCAGGCTCGACCCGATCGCGACCGGCCTGTTTGGCGGCATAGACACCCGAGTCAGCGCGCAACAACATTGTGTCGATCCCCTCACCGGCTCTCCAGCTGGCGATGCCGAAGCTGGCCGTCACAACCTGATCGACGCCTTCGATAACCTGGTTACGCAAGCCCTCGCGCAGGCTCAAAGCCAGTTGATACGCCTGCGAACCCCGTGTGCCCGGGCAGATCACCATGAACTCTTCACCCCCAAGGCGGCAGAACACATCATCGCTACGCAGGCGCTGGCTGATCTTTTCCGAAATCGCCTTGAGCACCTGATCGCCTGCGGCATGCCCGAAACGATCATTGATGCGCTTGAAATGATCGATATCGAGCATGATGATCGACAGGTTACCGCCGTGCCGGTCGATCCTTTTCAGCTCGGCCTGCATGCGGTCCTGGAAATAGCGCCGGTTGTAGGCACCCGTCAGTACGTCGGTGACCGACAGCGCGCGCAACTCCTGTTCGACACGCTTGAGGTCGGTGATGTCGGACACAAAACCGTGCCATAGCACGCTGCCATCTACCAACCGTTCTGGCGTGGACGCAGCGCGCAGCCAGCGCTGGCCCTTGCGTGGCAGGTCGACACGGTACTCCTCGCTCCAGGGTGTCAGATGCTTCGCACTGGCCAGAATAGAGCTTCTGACACGCGTCAGATCCGGTGGCTGGATACGTCGCAGAACGGCCTCGGAATCGCCCAGCAACTGCGCTTCGTCGACTTCAAACAGCTCGCACATGCCAGCGCTGGCGTATCTGAAGCGCGCACTGCCGTCGATAGCCAGGTGATACTGATAAATGCCGCCAGGCACCTGCGAGCCAAGTTTTTTCAACAATTGCCCTTGTTCGGCAAGCGCTTCGTTGACGCGCTTGTGCTCCGTGACGTCGATGCACACCGCCAGATACCCGGTCCAGAGCCCCTGATCGTCGCGCACGGCGGTAACCAGCATGTTTACCATCAGGGTGCTGCCGTCACTGCGCTGCAGGGTCCAGTCCTGCGAAGGGTGATGACCGTCTTGCACGGCGTCGAGAAACATCAGCCGGGAAGCGCTGATCGGGTGCCCGCGGTCCTTGCTCAATACACTCGCGCGGGCCTCCAGCTCGGCCGGCTGATAAAGGTCCATGAGGCGCAGCCTGCCCAGTACCTCTTCCTGAGAATAACCCAGCATTTTCTGCGCACCGACGTTGAACGTCTTGATCAACCCATCCAGGTCGGTTGCAATGATCGCCACTTCGGTCGCGGCGTCCAGCACACTGCGCAATTGCCCGTGCGCCGCCCGTAACTGCTGCCCGCGCTGGCGCAACTCACGGGTACGCTGCGCCACACGCTGCAGCGCTCGCTGACGCTGGCTGATCAGGCTGTAGAGCAACGCGCTGAGCATCAGGCTCAAAAGCCCGCCAAGCCAAAGCACCCGGCCCGGCATCATGGTCTGATTGCTCTGGCTGAAGATTTCCGTAGGGCGAACCTCGACCAGATAATCCCTGTCACCGAGGCTCAGCAGGCTGCTGGCATACAAATGATTGCGTACTGCTACGACCGGCGACTGGTAAACCTGCTCAGGCTTTGCCGGCGAACTGAGGTCAAGCATGGTGACCGCAAGATTGTCCTGCTCCGCTGTGCCGATGCTCATCAATTGCGTCAGGCTGATCACTGCAGTGACATAGCCCCTCAATTCCGAAGGCGACTGGCCGATGGAGAACACCGGCGCCACCAGCAAAATTCCGTACGTGTCTGACGGGTCAAGGGCCAACAGGCTGATACGAGGCGTTGCAACAATGCGCTTGAGCAAACGCGCACGCTCAAGAGCGACATGACGTACCGGCTCCGAGGCTATATCAAACCCCGACGGCGTCGGAACTTTGCTGAGTGTCTGGATGAACCGAACCGGAAAATACTCGTTGCGTACAGTGGCGGTTTTCAACGCACCGTTTTCATCCATTTCTCTTATGAAATATTCGGCTGAGCTCTCCTCGCGCGCCTGCTGTTCAAAAGCGGCCCGCTCCGCCAGCGTTACTTTCGGGTTCCAGGCGTAGGCCTGGGTTCCAATCAGCAATGGCGCGACAAAGCCGTCGAATTCCGATTGCTCGACCTGATGGGAAAAGATAAAGAAGCGACACAGGGTGTCCAGCCGAGTGACCTGCCGGTCCAGACGCTCCTGAAGACGACTGAAGCGCTCCGCAGCAAGCATGTCGAAACGCTGGCGCAATTGACGCTGGTACAGCTCATTGTCGGCCAGCGCCAACATGATGGTAAGTGCCGCTCCGACCATCAATGCCAAAACGGCTATCGGCCACGCTGAGAGCTGGCCGTTGATGAAACTCAGAACTCTGAGCCTGAACCGTTTCGCTGTCATACACAGAAACTCATGACGCCAACATGCTGAAGCGTCAAGCTGGCTATGACTTCTGTTATAGCTATTCGCCAGTAATTTTCATAGGGAGCGATGAGCAAACCTGTACAAAACTGTTACAGGCAAGCTCATCACATACCGTATCAGGCACGCGCCATGATTTTCCAGGCGCGGTGAATCTTGCCGTTGCGGGCAAAATCCTGGTCGATGGTTTGCGCGGTAATGTCCTCGACCGCATAGCGCTGACTCAGATTTTCATCGAGCACGAACTTGCGGAAGTTGTTGGAGAAGTACAGCACGCCACCTGGTGCCAGACGCGCCATGGCCAGATCGATCAGCTCGACCTGATCACGCTGCACATCAAAAATGCCTTCCATGCGCTTGGAGTTGGAGAACGTCGGCGGATCGATGAAGATCAGGTCGTACTCGTCGCGATTGGCCTGCAGCCAGGCCATCACGTCCCCTTGCTCCAGACGGTTCTTGTCGGAGAAGCCGTTCAGTGACAGGTTACGCCGCGCCCAGTCCAGGTAAGTACGCGACAAGTCGACGCTGGTGGTGCTGCGCGCGCCGCCCTTGGCGGCATGCACGCTGGCCGTCGCGGTGTAGGCAAACAAGTTCAGGAAGCGCTTGCCGGAGGCCTCGCGCTGGATACGCATACGCATCGGACGATGGTCGAGAAACAGGCCGGTGTCGAGGTAGTCGGTCAGATTGACCAGCAGCTTGACGCCGCCTTCACTGACTTCCAGAAACTGGCCCTGCGCGCTTTGACGCTCATATTGTTTGGTGCCGCTCTGACGCTCGCGACGTTTGATCACCACACGGTTCTTGTCAATGTTCAGCGCCTGCGGAATGGCCGCCAGTGCATCGAACAGCCGGGCCGAAGCCTTTTCCGGATCGATGGACTTGGGCGCTGCGTATTCCTGAACGTGAACCCAGTCGTGATACAGGTCGATCGCCAGCGAGTATTCAGGCATGTCGGCGTCGTAGACGCGGTAGCAATCGATACCTTCGCGGCGCACCCATTTGCCCATCAGCTTGAGGTTCTTTTGCAGGCGATTGGCAAACATCTGCCCGCCTTCGCTCAGGCGCGCCTGTTCGACCACCACCGGTTCCGGCTTGATCGGGTTGCCGTTCTTGTTGAGCTTTCTTTCAACAACTTCAACTTCGACAGGGTTCTCGCGCTCGATCTGACGCTGCTCGGGTGTGCGACGCTCGCCGGTCACGAACTGATCAGGCGTGACCTTGATCAGCAGCAATTTGCACGGCAAGGCACCGTTCCAGAACGAATACTGCTTGTGGCTGCGAATGCCCATGCGCTTGCCCAGGTCAGGCGCGCCAGTGAACACCGCAGCTTCCCAGTTAAGGCAGGCCTGACGCAGGCGCTCGCCCAGATTCTGGTAGAGATAAAGCAGGCTGGCTTCATCACCCAGGCGTTCGCCGTACGGAGGGTTGCAGATCACCAGACCTTTCTGGTTTTGATCCGGACGCGGTTCGAAGGTCGCGACTTCGCCTTGATAGACCTTGATCCAGTCGCTCAGACCTGCACGTTCGATGTTGTTGCGCCCAGGCTGGATCAGCCGCGGATCGGCCTCGTAACCGCGAATCCATGAAGGCGTTTTGGCCAACCCGGCTTCTGCGCGTGCCAGCGCTTCGTCGTGCAGCTTGCGCCACAGCGCCGGAACGTGGCCGAGCCAGGCAGAGAAGCCCCAGCGTTCGCGTTTGATGTTCGGGGCGATGTCGGCGGCGATCATGCCGGCCTCGACCAGGAACGTACCGACACCGCACATCGGGTCAGCCAGCGCGCCGCCCTCGGCAGCGATGCGCGGCCAGCCAGCGCGGATCAGGATCGCGGCGGCGAGGTTTTCCTTCAGCGGTGCGGCGCCCTGCTGCAGACGGTAACCGCGCTGGTGCAGGCTATGCCCGGACAGGTCGAGGGACAGAATGGCTTCGCCGCGATCCAGGCGCAGGTGCACGCGCAGATCGGGGTTGATCTTGTCGACCGAAGGACGCTCGCCATCCGGAGTACGCAGCTTGTCGACGATCGCATCCTTGACCTTCAATGCACCGAAATGGGTGTTATCGATGCCCGAACCATGACCACTGAATTCCACCGCAATGGTGCCGTCGGATTCAAGATGATCCTGCCACTCGACATCCAGTACGCCGTGGTAGAGGTCTTCGGCATCCTTCATCGGGAAGCGCTTGAGCACCAGTAAAACGCGGTTGGCCAGTCGCGACCAGAGACACAGCCGGTAAGCGGTCTCCATGTCGGCCGAGCCGCGAATGGCTGAAGTGTGCTCGCGGGTCTCTTGCAGGCCCAGCGCAGTGGCTTCCTCGGCAAGCAGGCCTTCGAGGCCCTTGGGGCAAGTGAGGAAAAGTTCGTAGCGATCCGACATGTGTATTCCAGGGCCTGAGCCGTCTGCGGCGGGCAACGCATTGCCCTGCCAGATTTGAACAGGCGTCTTTCATGGAGAACGCCTGCGTGGCACGTGATGTGTGCCGGTCCACCGCATGATCCTGTCATGTCATTGCGGCAGTTCTGGCGCGTATTAGAACAGATATCAGGCAAGTCGATGTCGGCAATAAGGCACGCAATCAAAAGTCGTGTTTTGAAAAGTCACATTTGTGCAGCGCCGATCATGACCCTTCGTCGCTTAAGCAACCAAGGCATTGAGCCAGTATATGAGCCTGATAAGCGATTTCAATTAGCCTGCAAACGCCCATGTTCAAGGGGCTGCAGAAAAAATCATGGTTAAAACAGATCATCGCTTATTGCTCGACAGACCTGAATGTGACGTGCTTATGACAAAACGATCATTCACACCGACCTGTGCTTTGGTTAGAAATCGTCTCAGGTCATCTCCGCAACGGTTATGACATCAAGGCCCGCGACGCCGGCAGCGGGCACCAACGGCAGAAGATTCTGCCCGACCTCATCAAGGGGTCTCAGGGATATTACAGTCAACAGACGAGGGCATTACCCTATGAGAAGACTTAAGCGTGATCCGTTGGAAAGAGCATTTTTACGCGGATATCAATACGGCGTTCATGGTAAATCCCGTGAGCTTTGCCCTTTTACTCTACCGTCAGTACGCCAGGCATGGATCAATGGCTGGCGCGAAGGACGCGGCGACAACTGGGACGGTATGACCGGCACTGCGGGCATCCACAGACTCAACGAACTTCACGCGGTCGGATGAGGCGATTCAAAGACTTTCAGGCCTCTGTCGGGCCACCCACATGATTGACTGATTCACACCTGTACCATGCACGCCCGACCCGGGCGGCGGGCCAACGCCCAGGGGCTCTCTCGAGGAGCCCCTTTTTTTGCCTTCGATTCAGCGTACGGCCGGTGGCATTGCCGCAATGGCGTCCACCGATTCGCGAATCAGCGCAGGGCCCTTGTAGATGAAACCGGAATAGATCTGCACCAGACTGGCACCTGCGGCTATCTTCTCGGCGGCATGCCGGCCTTCAGTGATACCACCAGCGGCAATGATCGGCAGACGACCTGCCAGCTCACCGGCCAGCACCTTGACGATGTGCGTGCTTTTTTCCCGCACCGGCGCGCCCGACAGACCACCCGCTTCATCGCCATGCGGCAGCCCTTCCACGCCCTGGCGGCTGAGCGTGGTGTTGGTGGCAATCACCGCATCCATGCCCGACTCGATCAGTGCAGAGGCCACCAGCACGGTTTCTTCATCGCTCATGTCCGGGGCAATCTTGATCGCCAACGGCACGCGTTTGCCGTGCCGCTGCGTCAGTTCCTGCTGGCGCAGGCTCAGGGCCTGGAGCAGTTGCTTGAGCGAGTCACCGAACTGCAGACTGCGCAGCCCCGGCGTGTTGGGTGAGCTGACGTTGACGGTGACGTAGCTGGCGTGGGCATAGACCTTGTCCAGGCAGATCAGGTAATCGTCCACCGCACGCTCGACCGGCGTGTCGAAGTTCTTGCCGATATTGATGCCCAGAATGCCGCGATACTTTGCCGCCTGGACTCGGGACACCAGGTTATCGACGCCCAGATTGTTGAAGCCCATGCGATTGATGATCGCCTCGGCATGCGGCAGGCGGAAAATGCGCGGTTTGGGGTTGCCCGGCTGTGGACGTGGCGTCACAGTACCGATCTCGACGAAGCCGAAGCCCAGCTGCGCAAAGCCATCAATGGCTGCACCGTTTTTGTCCAGACCTGCTGCCAGCCCCACAGGGTTGGGAAATTCCAGCCCCATCACACTGACCGGCAACTTCGCCGGGGACTTGCTCAGCAGGCCATTGAGGCCCAGCCGCCCGCCTGCACCGATCAGGTCCAGCGAAAGGTCATGAGAGGTTTCCGGAGAAAGTTTGAACAGTAACTGGCGGGCCAGATTATACATGGCGGGATGGGCTCGTGAGCAGCTGAATTCAGGGTGGCGATTATAGACGCGTGCAGGCCTGTCAGGCGAGGCGCGAGACAAACTTGTTGCTCACTCTTCCCCGGCGATGGCATATGCCTTGCTTGAAACCGCTATCGGCACTCACTCCAACGGCGGAGCGGTGCATGGACAACGGCGTCGCTTCGACACTTGCATTGCAATGGGTCGGACGACGCCTTTTTTCTGGACGGACCTTTGATGAAGCACGCGCGATGAACGAACGAACCGGTAATGCGCTGGACTGGGTGGCCGGTAGTGACGCCCCGGAAATGAACAGCCTGGACGTGGGCTTCATGGCATTGACCGACTGCGCCCCGCTGGTGGTTGCGGCCACTCAGGGTTTCGCCCAGCCATACGGCCTGAGCCTGAACCTCGAGCGTCAGACCTCCTGGGCCGGGCTGCGCGACAGACTGGTCAGCGGGCAGTTGCAGGCGGCACACAGCCTGTATGGTCTGATCTATGCGGTGGAACTGGGCATCAGCGGTGGTCCGGCGACCGACATGGCCATCCTCATGGGACTCAACCAGAACGGCCAGTGCATCAACCTGTCCCGCGAGTTGCAGGAGGCGGGCGTGATCACTCCTGAAGCACTGGACAAACGCGCGCACCAAAGCGGATCAAGGCTGACCTTCGCGCAGACCTTCCCCACCGGCAACCACGCCATGTGGCTCTACTACTGGCTGGCCAGCCAAGGCATTCATCCGCTCGATGATGTGACCAGTGTCGTGGTGCCACCCACGCAAATGGCGCAACACCTGCAGGCTGGGCGCATCGACGGTTTCTGCGTCGGCGAACCCTGGGGCGCCAGCGCCGTTCAGCAGCAACTGGGCTTCACCATGGCGACCAGCCAGTCGATCTGGCCGGATCACCCGGGCAAGGTGCTGGGCTGTACCCGTGAGTTCGTCGAGCAGAACCCCAACACCGCCAGAGCGCTGATCATGGCCGTACTGGAAGCGAGCCGCTTCATCGAGGAAAGCGACCATAATCGGCGCAGCACCGCACAACTGCTCAGCGGTGCGGATTATCTGGATACCTCGCCGGACTGCATCGAGCCGCGCCTGCTTGGCCACTACAGCGACGGCCTCGGCAATCACTGGCAGGATCCGCATGCAGTCAGTTTCCATGATCAGGGGCAGGTCAATTATCCGTGGCTGTCCGACGGCATGTGGTTCATGACTCAGTTCCGGCGCTGGGGCCTGTTGCGTGAAGATCCTGACTACCTCGCTGTCGCCAGCCGTGTCCAGCAACTGGACCTGTATCGCCAGGCAGCTGATGCGCTGGGCATCGACGCCCCCACTGCAACCCTGCGCAGCAGTCAGTTGATCGATGGCAAGGTCTGGGACGGCAGCGACCCCGCAGGCTACGCGCGTAGCTTCAAGCTCCACTCGCTGGCCGACAACGCGCCCGCTGTGGCCAGTCGTTGACGGAGAACGTGACCATGCTGCGTATCCTGCTTATCAATGACACCGCAAAAAAGGTCGGTCGCCTAAAGTCAGCCTTGATAGAGGCCGGTTTCGAAGTGATCGATGAATCCGGCCTGATCATCGACCTGCCCGCACGCGTCGAAGCCGTGCGCCCGGACGTCATCCTGATCGACACCGAATCGCCAGGACGCGATGTAATGGAGCAAGTGGTGCTGGTCAGCCGTGACCAGCCGCGGCCCATCGTGATGTTCACCGACGAGCACGATCCGGGCGTGATGCGCCAGGCAATCAAGTCCGGGGTCAGTGCGTATATCGTCGAGGGTATCCAGGCCCAACGGTTGCAACCGATTCTGGACGTGGCGATGGCCCGTTTCGAGAGCGATCAGGCGCTGCGTGCGCAACTGCATGCCCGCGATCAGCAACTGGCCGAACGCAAGCGCATCGAGCTGGCCAAGGGGCTGCTGATGAAAATGAAGGATTGCAACGAGGAAGACGCGTACACCCTGATGCGGCGTCAGGCGATGAGTCGCCAGCAAAAGCTGATTCAGGTGGCCGAGCAAATTATCGCGATGAGCGAGTTGCTGGGGTAAACGAGCGAAGAACGCCTGCTCGCACAGGCGTTCTTCCGCTATCAGGTTAATGCGTGCAGTCGGTCAGCTCAGCACCACGTTCTTCATCGCGGGGATGTAGCCGTAGTCATACACTTCCTGCACAAACGAGCGATCGCCCTCCAGTAGAATCCTCACCGTCGGTGCCTCGGTACCGCCAATGCGGTAATCCTCGCCAGAGGTGGGTACGCTGTCGATGAACGAGGTCACCAGACCGTTCGGCATCACACAGTGCGAGTAAGTCTGAAATGGCTGTGCAGGCGGATTGCCCAACACCAGGCCGGAAGCGTTCATCGGCCGGTAAGGCCCGAACAAATGCTCGCCGACAAACCCGTAAACACCATCCGGACCCGTAACACCATCGGCATAAGTAAACTTGTGGCTGATGGTGAACAAGTAATACTTGCCGTCCTGAAAGACATAATGCGGGCGTTCAGTCTGATCATTGACGCCCACTGCGGTGACCAGCGGCGGAAGTATTTCCCACTCATCACCACTGAGGTCTTTCGCAACGGCCAGTCCGATACAGCCGACTTGAAATCTGGCACCGCCTGTTTCCTCATGACCTGGCGGAACAGGACCAAGTTCTGCGGTGCCTACTGTATGCGTGCCGCGTTCGCCGGCGACATTGCCTTCAAAAACCATGTACAACTTGCCATCATTGGGATCAATAAACGGACTGGGGTCGCGAAAGTTCCAGGTCGAGTTCTGCGCTTCGGTTTGGTAATATTTGCCGTCGGCCTCGAACAGTGTTTTCACCTCCGTAAAGTCTTTCAATTCCACGCCCTTGTCGGACGTCACAATACGGCCACGTACTTTGGCAATTGCCGCCCCCGGCGTTACACAGGTGTAGTACAGGTCGATATCGCCTTTATCATTCAACAGTACGGGTGTGCCCGCCCACTCCCGGGTGGTTGGCGACACACCTTCGGCCATTACCCGGCCACCGAAGATCCAGTCCTTTCCGGTGCGCGAGTACCAGTAGCACATTCGTGCCCGGCCATGACGATCTTCCCAGTCACGCTTGATGTCATAGCGGCCATTGGCACCGACATACTGCGGATCGTCGGGGTGGCGGTCAGCCGTCAGCGTGACGATCACCGACCAGCCGTTGACTGAAACCACGGTGCCGTCAAGCTCGCGCAACGGCATGGTGTCCCAGATGAATACGGTATCACTCATGACCGGAAAATCCGGGCTTACCAGAGGCTGCGTGGTAGTCGGATCATTTTCATTGACCTTCAGCGCATCAGCTCTGGACCAGATGGTGGGTGCGTAATTGATGTTACTCATGATGATGTCCTTTATTGGCGCCTGCAATGAAGCGCGAAGAGGAAGACAGCCCGGTCGGCGCGGCTGTATTGCCGGGAGGTACCCGGGATCGGTGTTTCAAGCCCTTGGGGGCAACTGAAAACCGGAAAAAGAGCGAGTAGCCGATTACTTTTTAAAAAGTAAACATTTATCGAAATTGACAGGCAATTTGCAATTACAGATCGCCGTAGTGAAGAGTAAATTCATTTCCTGATGGATGAGCCGTGTTAATCACGGTGCAATGAATGCTGTCAGAGATACCGGGCAATGTAAATTAAATATTGAGACTGGTGTTATCGTACAACTTCAATAAACAGAACATTAATAAATATTAACACTTATTGATCATCGCTATTAAGACCGTCATACCAGCACATCAAAACAGCATCACAGTGACAGTACCTAATACCAAAACTAGTGGCACATGAAATAATAATAACGCCATTGAACTTTAATAAAGTCTTCAGTAACCACGCTTGATCTCGCACTGTCAGGCTGCAGGCTGTCGCTCGCGGCGCGCCCTGTTTTACGGCGCTTTGCTGACGAGCGCCCGCTTCAAGGTCACTGACCGGCCCTCGCCTGCTTCCCGGGAATCACCCAAACCCGCTCGCAGCTTGCAGCTAACCGCTTGCAACGCCATTGGCCCATCTCTTGCTTTAGCAATCGCACGGTAGCCAACGGCGGCTATCACCTTTTACGACAAAGACGTCGCTCATCTCTTTCCGCTCACGTGGACAGAGAGGCGACGTTTTTTGCGTTTTGGCCCCGGCGACGGGGCCGGTGGAGTCGCCGTCATTCGGAATACTCCACCACAGCGTCTGGAATACCCGTGTCGCGGTCATGGCCCGACTGACTAACTAGCAGATGATGAGGTGTACACATGGATACAAGCTTCTGGAAGGCAGGCCATAAACCGACCCTGTTTGCGGCGTTTCTCTATTTCGACCTGAGTTTCATGGTCTGGTATCTGCTTGGCCCGCTGGCGGTGCAGATTGCCACTGACCTGCACCTGACCACTCAGCAACGTGGCCTGATGGTCGCCACGCCGATTCTGGCGGGTGCCGTGCTGCGCTTTTTCATGGGCCTGCTGGCGGACCAGCTGTCGCCCAAGACCGCTGGCATCATTGGCCAGGTGATTGTCATCGGCGCACTGCTGGCGGCCTGGCAACTGGGCATTCACACCTACGGTCAGGTACTGCTGCTGGGCCTGTTCCTGGGTATGGCCGGTGCTTCATTCGCCGTCGCGCTGCCCCTGGCGTCGCAATGGTATCCACCGCAGCACCAAGGCAAGGCGATGGGCATAGCCGGTGCGGGCAACTCGGGCACCGTACTGGCAGCATTGATCGCGCCGGTACTGGCCGCCAGTTTCGGCTGGGGCAACGTGTTCGGCCTGGCGCTGATCCCGCTGGTTCTGACCCTGATCGCTTTCACGCTTATGGCGCGCAACGCCCCGGAGCGCAGCAAGCCCAAATCCATGGCGGATTACCTCAAGGCGCTGGGTGATCGTGACAGCTGGTGGTTCATGTTTTTTTACAGCGTGACGTTCGGCGGCTTCATCGGCCTGGCCAGCGCCCTGCCCGGCTATTTCAACGACCAATATGGCTTGAGCCCGATTACTGCCGGTTACTACACCGCTGCCTGTGTCTTCGGCGGCAGCCTGATGCGCCCTCTCGGTGGCGCGCTGGCTGACCGCTTTGGCGGGATTCGCACATTGACCGTGATGTACGCCGTTGCGGCCATCGGTATCGCGGCGGTGGGTTTCAACCTGCCAAGTTCGTGGGCAGCACTGGCTCTGTTCGTTGCCGCGATGCTGGGCCTGGGTGCCGGTAATGGCGCAGTCTTTCAGCTGGTTCCGCAGCGTTTCCGCAAGGAAATCGGGGTCATGACCGGCCTGATCGGCATGGCCGGCGGCATCGGTGGCTTCCTGCTGGCAGCGGGTCTGGGCACCATCAAACAGAACACTGGCGATTACCAGTTGGGCCTGTGGCTGTTCGCAGGCCTGGCAGTGCTGGCCTGGTTCGGCCTGCTGAACGTCAAGCGTCGCTGGAGAACCACCTGGGGTTCGGCGGCTGTGACCGCGGCGCGAGTCTGAACCGCCGATGACGCTGCAACTGCAGTTCGCTCAATTCAGCGCCAGCGGACCGCGCGCAGAAAATCAGGATGCTCTGCGCCTGGTGACTCCGGCCCCGACACTGGCTGCCAGCAAGGGCTATCTGTTCGCCCTTGCCGACGGCGTCAGCCAGTGTGCCGATGGCGCACTGGCTGCGCAGTCCACGCTACAGGCGCTGGCGCTCGACTATTACGCCACGCCGGAAACCTGGGGCGTGGCCCAGTCTCTCGACCGCCTGCTGCTGGCGCAGAATCGCTGGCTGCTGGCCAACGGTTTGCTGACCACCCTCAGCGCTCTGGTGCTGCGCGGACGACGCTTCACCCTTGCCCATGTCGGTGACTGCCGGGCTTATCGCTGGCAGGCCGGTACGCTAAAGCGCATCAGTGAAGACCACGTCTGGGAACAGGCCGACATGCAGCATGTGCTCAAGCGCGCGCTGGGCCTGGACCAATACGTGGTCATGGACTATCTGGACGGCGAGCTGTGTGAAGGTGAGCGGCTGTTGCTGGTCAGCGACGGTATCTGGGCAACCCTTGGCGATGCAAGCATCCGCTCGATTCTGACTGAGCAGGACGACCTCGATTCGGCGGTGAAAACGCTGGTCAGCGCGGCACATCTGGCGGGCAGCCAGGACAATGCCAGCGCCCTGCTGATTCAGGTCGACAGCCTGGGCGAAGACGACCTGGGTGATACGCTGCTGCAATTGCAGCAATGGCCACTGCCACCCGCGCTCAAGGCGGGCCAGATTTTCGAAGGCTGGACGGTTGGCAATATCGCGGCGCAGTCGCGCCAGTCCATCCTTTATCGGGTGACCGATACCCACGGCCAACCGTGGCTGCTGAAAACCCTGCCCGCCAGCCGACATGACGAATCGGGTGCTGGCCAGGGGTTATTGCTTGAAGAGTGGTTTTTGCGCCGGGTTGCCGGGCGCTTCTTTCCCGAGGTCCATCCGTTGGCAGACCGTCAGCACCTGTATTACGTGATGCGCGAGTATTGCGGAAATACACTGGCCGAGGTTTTCACGCGCAACGGGCCGCTGCCGCTGGCTCAATGGCAGGACCTCGCCACCCGACTGTTGCGCGCTGCGGGCCTGCTGCATCGGCGCAACATCATTCATCGCGATATCAAACCGGAAAACCTGCTGCTGGCAGATGATGGCGAACTGCGCCTGCTGGATTTCGGCCTGGCTTACTGCCCGGGATTGTCAACTGGCAACGCTGACGACTTGCCCGGCACCCCGAGCTACATCGCCCCGGAAGCCTTCAACGGCGCTGAGCCGCATCCGCAGCAAGATCTGTATGCGGCAGGCGTCACGCTGTACTACCTGCTGACAGGCCACTACCCCTATGGCGAGATCGAAGCCTTTCAGCATCGCCGCTTCGGCACGCCGATCGCCGCCAGCCGTTATCGACCGGATCTGCCGCAATGGCTGAGCCAGAGTCTGGACAAGGCACTACAAGCCGACCCGCACCAGCGTTACGAAACCGCCGAGCAGTGGTTGCTGGAAATGGAGCAGGCCGAGCATCGCCCGGTGGTAGCAAAACCGCGCCCGTTGCTGGAACGCGAACCGCTCAAAGTCTGGCAAACGCTGGCACTGATCTCGATGCTGCTCAATCTCCTCCTGGTGATCTGGCTCATGAGCCATCACTGAACCAGACCGCCCTGCTTCTGTGCAGCACGCCTCAACGCAGTGCAGAAATAGCCTGAGGCATCGACCGAAATCCCCTTTACGCAAGTGAATGCGAGTTGGCACAGGCGCTGCATGGTCTTGTGCAGATCATTCATAACGCGTAGCCCTCAACGATGAAGGCTGCGCCTCCCGATAGAACGGGACCGGACAAAGGCGTCCCCGTCAGGCAACTGGCGGGACGCCTTTTTTTGTTTGCGCGAAACGTGTCGAGCACGCGCTGCAGTGACTCGGAGGCAAGATGAAAAAACTCAAACTGGTGATGATAGGCAACGGCATGGCCGGCGTGCGCACACTCGAAGAGTTGCTGAAACTGAGCGAAGACCTGTATGACATCACGGTCTTCGGTGCCGAGCCACACCCCAACTACAACCGCATCATGCTGTCCCCAGTGCTGGCAGGAGAACAGAATTTCGAAGACATCGTGCTCAACGATCTGGCCTGGTACGAAAGCAACGGTATCCAGTTGTTGCTGAACCGTCGCGTGGTGAAGATCGACCGCATCAAACGCGTGGTAATCGCCGATGACGGCACCCAGGCCTCTTACGAGCGCCTGCTGATCGCCACCGGCTCACGACCCTTTATTCTGCCGGTTCCCGGCAATACGCTGGAAGGCGTCATCGGCTACCGCGACATCGGCCACACCCGTCAGATGATCGATACCGCCGTCACACACAAACGCGCAGTGGTCATCGGCGGCGGCCTGCTCGGGCTCGAAGCTGCCAACGGCTTGAGCCTGCGCGGCATGCAGGTCACTGTGATTCACAACGGCCAGACGCTGCTGGAGCGCCAACTGGACAAAACCAGCGGGCTGATGCTGCAAGCCGCGCTGGAAAAGCGCGGCCTGGGTTTTCGCCTCAACGAACAGACCGAAGCCTTGCTCGGCGATGATCTGGGCCGCGTACGCGCGGTGCAATTCAAAAGCGGCGAGGTGATCGACACCGATCTGGTGGTCATGGCCGCAGGCATACGCCCCAACACCGAACTGGCCGAACAGGCTGGTCTGCCCTGCAACCGGGGCATTCTGGTCAACGATACCTTGCAGACCTACGACCCGCGCATCTATGCGATTGGCGAATGCGTCAGCCATCGCGGCATCGCTTACGGGCTGGTGGCGCCGCTGTTCGAGCAGGCCCGGGTGTGTGCCAATCACCTTGCCCAGTTGGGCTTTGCCCGTTATCCGGGGTCAGTGACCTCGACCAAGCTGAAAGTCACCGGCATCGACCTGTTTTCCGCCGGGGACTTTCTGGGTGCTGAAGGCACTGAAAGCATCACCCTCTCGGACCCCATCGGCGGTGTCTACAAAAAGCTGGTGATCAAGAACGACGTACTGGTCGGCGCCTGCCTTTATGGCGACACCGCGGACGGAAGCTGGTACTTGCAGCAGATCCGTGATGGCCAGGGCATTGATGCCATACGCAATCACCTGATGTTCGGCAAACCCGCCGCGCCAGAGGCCGCCTGCGCATGACCAACCTCGCCATTCGGACCACTCGGGTGACCGCGTCCACCTGCTGCTATTGCGGCGTTGGCTGCGGCGTGCTGATCGAGCATGACGGGCAGAATATCCTCGGCGTCAGCGGCGACCCGAAGCACCCGGCCAACTTCGGCAAGTTGTGCAGCAAAGGTTCAAGCCTGCACCTGACCGGGGACATCGAAGCGCGCGCACTGTATCCGGAACTACGCCTGAGCAAAGGCCTGGCACGCAGCGTCACCGATTGGGACACCGCGCTGGAGCACGCGGCCAACGTCTTCGCCGACAGCATCCGCGAGCACGGCCCCGACAGCGTCGCATTCTATATTTCCGGCCAGCTGCTGACCGAGGACTATTACGCGTTCAACAAGCTGGCCCGTGCACTGGTCGGCACCAACAATATCGACAGCAACTCACGGCTGTGCATGTCTTCGGCTGTGGCCGGCTACAAGCGCAGCCTGGGCGCCGACGCACCGCCTTGCAGCTATGAAGACATCGAACTGAGCGATTGCGTGATGATCGTCGGCAGCAACATGGCGTACGCGCACCCGATTCTGTTTCGTCGCCTGGAAGAAGCAAAAAGCCGTCGCCCGCAGATGAAACTCATCGTCATCGACCCACGGCGCACCGATACCTGCGAACTGGCGGACCTGCACCTGGCGATTCAGCCTGGCACCGACGTTGCGCTGTTTCACGGCATCCTCCATGTGCTGATCAGTGAAAGCCTGATTGATCCCGAGTTCATTGCCGCACACACACAGGGCTATGAGGCGCTGTCAGTGCTGGTACGAGATTACCCGCCTGAACGCGTAGCAAACCTCTGCGGCATTACCCAGGAACAGCTATACACCTGCGCCAGTTGGGTGGGTGAAGCTCCGGGCTTTCTGTCGCTGTGGTGCATGGGGCTGAATCAATCCACTGCGGGAAGCGCAAAAAACAGCGCACTGATCAACCTGCACCTGGCCACCGGGCAGATCGGCCGACCCGGTGCAGGCCCCTTTTCGCTTACCGGCCAACCCAATGCCATGGGCGGACGTGAAACCGGCAGCCTGTCCAACCTGCTGCCCGGCCATCGCGACGCAGCCAATTCCGAACACCGTGCGCAGGTTGCGCACTACTGGGGTGTCGACAGCCTGCCCGCCAAGCCCGGTTTGTCGGCCATCGAACTGTTCGAACAACTACAAAACGGTACGATCAAGGCTTTGTGGATTGCCTGTACCAACCCGGCACAATCACTGCCCGATCAGAACAGAATCCGACAGGCGCTGGAAACCTGCCCGTTCGTGGTGCTTCAGGAGGCCTTCAAGACCACCGAAACAGCACGCTATGCCGACCTGTTGCTGCCTGCCGCCAGCTGGGGCGAGAAAGAAGGCACGGTGACCAACTCGGAGCGGCGCATCTCCAATGTCCGCAAAGCCATTGCGCCCCCCGGCGAAGCGCGCTCCGACTGGGCAATCACTGTGGACTTCGCCCAGCGCCTGCAAAAGCGCCTGCAACCCGATGCACCTGCGCTGTTCGATTTCCACACACCCAAGGCCTTGTTCGATGAGTTCAAAGGCCTGACGGCCGGGCGGGATCTGGATATGTCCGGAATCGACCGCCAGCTCATCGACCTCCATGGCCCGCAGCAATGGCCCTTCCCTCGCGGTGCAAGCGTGGGCACGCCACGCCTGTATACCGATGGTATTTTCCCCACTGACTCGGGCCGTGCGCAGTTTTTATCCGAGCCTTACATCGCCGCCAAAGAGCTGCGCGATGCTGACTACCCACTGACACTCAACACCGGCAGGCTGCGCGATCAATGGCATGGCATGAGCCGCACCGGCACCGCTGCGCGGCTGTTCGGGCATGTCAGCGAAGCGCTGTTGAGCCTCAACCCTCAAGACATGCAACGTTATGACCTGCAACCTGGCGATCTGGTCAAGCTGATCAGCCGACGCGGCGAGCTGTTGTTGCCCGTCGGCGGCGATGACAGTGTTGCCTGCGGTCAGGCCTTCTTGCCGATGCACTGGGGCGACCGGTTTCTCAAGGGCGGCGTAAACGCTCTGACTCAGCCAGCCTTCGACCCGATCTCGAAACAACCGGAACTCAAGCATTCCGGGGTCAAAATCGAAAAAGCTCATCTGCCCTGGCAGTTTTTCGCCCTTATCGAGGGCAATGTGCAGCAGCAAATGGAAAGGCTGCGTCCCCTGTGCGACGTGTTTACCTACCTGAGCATGGGCCTTGCCGGACGCGAACGTCCTGCATTGATCATACGCGCCGCCAGCGCCGAAGCGCCTGATCCGATGCTGCTGCAGCACATTGACCAGGTACTGGGCCTCGATGAAGGGCCAGTCATGGCTTATGACGACCCCAAGCGCTCAATTGGTAAGCGGGTGCGTATCGACAACGGCCGAATTACTGCCATCCGCCTGGCCGGTGAAACGCTTGCCCGACACTGGCTGCAGGCTCTATGGCTGGAAGAACGCATTGATGCTTCGCTGCGGCGCTGGCTGCTGGCCCCGCTCAGTTGCGAGCCTGGCAAAGACTCGACGCAGGCCTTCGACAAGACCTTGTGCAACTGCATGAACGTCAGCCAGAGCGCAGTAAAGGAAGGTATCGAGCGCGGCCTGGACCTGAATCAACTCAAGACACAACTGGGTTGCGGGACCCAATGCGGTTCCTGCGTGCCTGAAATAAAAAGACTGATCAACACCGTGGCGGTTACCCAATGAGGAGTGCAGCATGAGCGCAAAAGTATGGCTGGTGGGCGCAGGTCCCGGTGACCCGGAACTACTGACCCTCAAGGCAGTGCGTGCCTTGCACGAAGCCGACGTGGTGCTGATAGATGATCTGGTCAATACCGCAGTGCTTGAGCACTGCCCGAATGCGCGAGTGATCGCGGTCGGCAAACGCGGCGGTTGCCGTTCAACGCCACAAGCGTTCATCCATCGCCTGATGCTGCGCTATGTACGTCAGGGCAAATGCGTTGTGCGCCTCAAGGGTGGCGATCCGTGCATCTTTGGCCGTGGCGGTGAAGAGGCGCAGTGGTTGCAGGAACGCGGCGTCGCGGTGGAACTGGTCAACGGGATCACGGCCGGGCTCGCCGGCGCAACACAATGCGGCATTTCGCTGACCCTGCGCGGCATAAGCCGTGGCGTGACACTGGTCACTGCCCATACCCAGGACGACAGCAGCCTCAACTGGCAGGCCCTTGCACAAGGCGGAACTACTCTGGTTGTTTACATGGGCGTGGCAAAGCTGGCGGAAATTCGCGAGAGCCTGCTGGCTGGCGGAATGAGTGGCGAAATGCCGGTGGCGATGATCGAGAATGCTTCGCTGCCCTGGCAGCGCGAGTGCCGCAGCACGTTGAACGCAATGCAGCGCGACGCCAGCGCTTTCGAGCTGAAGAGCCCTGCCATTCTGGTGATCGGCGCGGTTGCTGCGTGCAGCAATGAGCTGCTGAATGAAACGCTGATTGATCACGCACAGCTGAGCGCTGGCTGACCGTGCCTCCTGAGTAGCGTCTGCCTGAGCAAATCGCAGGCAAAGAAAAGCCCGGCCTGAGCCGGGCTTTTCAGTACAAGCGGCTAATTACTTAGCTTGAGCTTCTACTTCTGCTTCTACGCGACGGTTAACTGCGCGGCCAGCTTCAGTTGCGTTGTCAGCAACTGGGCGGGATTCGCCGTAACCAACCGAGTTTACGCGGCTAGCGCCAACACCGTACTGGTTAACCAGAACCTGTTTAACGGCGTTTGCACGACGCTCGGACAGTTTTTGGTTGTAAGCGTCAGGACCGACGGAGTCAGTGTGACCTTCAACAGTGGTGGTGGTCTGTGGGTACTGCTGCATGAAGTCAGCGAGGTTCTTGATGTCGCCGTAGCTGTTAGGCTTGACTACGGATTTGTCGAAATCGAACTTCACGTCCAGCTCAACACGAACGACTTCGGCAACTGCTGGGCAGCCATCAGCGTCAACGGTAACGTTGGCTGGGGTGTCCGGGCACTTGTCGACGTTGTCGCACACGCCGTCGTTGTCGCTGTCGGAGCACACTTCAGCTACTGGAGCTGGTGCTGCTTCGACTTTCTTGCTGCCGCCGCCGAAGTTTACACCGATACCGACGCTAGGCGCCCACTCGGTGTTGCCTTGGTCGATGTTGTACTGAGCTTCAACGCCTGCACGGGCATAGAAGTTGTCAGTGAAGTACAGCTTGGCGCCGCCGCCGATGTTGGCGAAGGTAGAACCGTCACGGCCGTTGCGAGCGTCTTGACCGATGCTTTGGTCAGAGAAACCGGCAGACAGGTAAGGACGCAGCATGTCGCCTGGGTTGTTGAAGTGGTACAGAGCGTCCAGAGCGGTGTTGGCGCCCTTGATGTTCTTGCCACTGTCGCTACGGACGTTGTGGACTTCGTCGTAGCCCAGACGCAGTTCAACATCGTCAGTCAGGAAGTAGCCAACGGAGCCGCCGAACAGGTTGCCGTCGTTTTTGAAGTTACGATCGCTGTCGTAGTATTCTTTCTTGGCGAAGCCTTCGATTTCGACCGCGCCTTGGCCTTGAGCCAGAGCGCCGAACGAAGTTGCGGCAACAATAGTACCAATGGCCAAGCCCAAGGTGTTTTTCAGTTTCATCCGTTAAATCCCCATCTGATGATTATTAAGCAGTCCCACACAGGGGGACAACTCAGCGGCGAGTCTACCAGACCTTGCCAGTTTGTTAGAGATATTTGCACCGTATTAAGTTTCGGCGATTCCCGCAAATTTCTCTCGTAATTTATCTAAAGCCCGCTTGTAACGCATTTTCGTTGCGCTCAAGCCCATGTGCATGATGTCAGCAATCTCCTGGAATTCAAGTTCTGCAACAAAACGCAGGACCAGAATCTCCCGATCGATCGGGTTCACATACACAAGCCAGCGATCAAGTCCGCCCCGCTCTTCAGGTTTGGGCGTCTTTTCTTCCGACGCTTCCTCAAGTGGATCCAGACTCAAAGCGTCCATCAAGCGACGCTTACGCCGTTCCTTTCTGTACTGCGTGATGCATTCATTGTAGGTGATGCTGTAAAGCCAGGTCTTAAATTTAGATTTACCTTCAAAATTTTTCAACCCATACAACACCTTAAGCATCACCTCCTGACAGACATCGTCAGCATCGCGATCGTTCCCTAAATAACGTGCGCAGACGTTAAAAAGTGTTCTCTGGTAACGACGCATCAATTCTTCATAAGCCCGCGTCACATTGAATAGCTCAACATGGGCGCGCGCGACCAGCTCCTCATCAGAGAGCTCGCGGGGATCGTAGCGCGTCGAAAACGGTTGAGGTTTATTCAAAACAAATCTTGCCGACAGTCAGGTCAGTGTCCGCCACGGCCTGTATCGGCAACCTGGCGGCATACATTAGCAGGTTAGCCGCTTAACGGCTGCTTACTCTCTGCTCGAGAAGGATGCGGTTGGAAAACGACACCAGCTCCCCCTCGTCTGTCAGCAACGTTGTCTTGACCGTACCGATTTCCTCGATCTGACCTTCCGTATCGCCCACCCGCACCTGCTGGCCCACCTGAAACAGCTCACGAACGTAAATTCCGGCGATGATCTGCCCGGCAATCTCCCGACTGCCGAGGCCCAGGGCAAGCGCCACTGTCAGACCAACGGTAATCAAGGCAATCACAATAACGTGGTTCAGCAGGTCGGTCTTGACCTCAAGCTGGCTGATCGCAACCGAAATACTGATGATGATGACCAGACCTTGAGCAATTCGTCCCAGGCCGGCGGAGTAGTCGATACCTACGCCTTCGGCTGCGCCGCGTACCAGCCCATTGACCAGTTGCGCCAGCAGCACGCCGACCAGCAAGACCAGCGCCGCACCAAATACCTTGGGCAGGTACAGCGCCAACATGTCCAGCGTAGCTGAAACCCGCTGCAGCCCCAGCGATTCGGCAGCCGAGACGAGGAAAATCAGTAATACAAACCAATACACGATCTTGCCGATCAGCGTTGAGATCGGCACCTTGACGCCGGCGCGGCCGATGATCTTGGTCAGACCTGTACCACCGACCAGACGATCCAGGCCCAGTTTGGCCAGCAGCTTGGAAAGCAGCGCGTCGAGCAGTTTGGCGACGACAAAACCCAGCAGCACCACAACAAGCGCGCCGAACAGGTTAGGGATGAAATTTGCGACTTTGGTCCACAATGCAGTCATTGCAGCAAGAAGGCTCTGGGTCCAGAGATTCAATTCCATGCTCAATCAGCCTTATCGATAGAACGGGCACCCGGAATGGTGCGGCGAGAAACAGGAGAGACGTGGGCAGAGCCGTTGTTCACGGCGATCATCAGTGCCTCTGACCAACGGCCCAGCAACCCGAACAACACACCGGCACCGACCTGGCGATTGGCGGTTTTCAGGACGCGTCCCAGACATGCGTCATCATCCCGGCTGGAGGATGAAGAATTGAGCATGTCGCGTAAAGATTCTTCAAACGGATCGTGCATCAGGCACCTCACGTAATGTCAGTCAAAGACGCGACGCGAAAACAACAAGTCACACACGCCCATCAAAAACCCGGACAAGCCCACGCTTATACCCAGCGCAATCGCTTGAATAGCCACCACTGCCCGACGGCCAGCGCGACAATCAGCGAGCACGCCACCAGAAAGCCGTATGAACTGTCAGAACCGGGTATGCCGCCAACATTGATACCCAGCAAACCGGTGAGAAAACTCATGGGCAGGAAGATACCGGTAATGATCCCGAAACGGTACATGGTGCGGTTCATGTGCTCGCGCAAGCGCCTGTCTTCGGACTCCAGCAACAGCCCTACCCGCTCACGGGTCAGCTCGAGCTCTTCCAGATAACGCGTCAGGCTGTTGTTCAGCTCATTCCAGTAATCGGCGTCGTCATGGGCGAACCACGACAGTTTGATCCGCGAGAGCTGGCCATAAATATCGCGCTGCGGCCCGAGAAACCGGCGCAGACCGGCTGCGCGTCGACGAATATGCAGCAGCTTGCCGTGCTCGGGACTGTACCGTTCGTCGGCGTCGGTCTTTTCTTCCTCTTCATCGACCGATTCGGTGAGTTCGCCGACCAGATCCTGGACCTTGTCGGTCAGGTATTGCGCCAGGTACAGGATCAGCTCCGAGGCACTGGTGGGGCCTTTACCCTGCCCCAGCATCTCGATCAGTTCCTCAGTGGCCCGCAGAGGACGCAGACGCAGCGAGATCACCCGCTGAGCAGCGGCAAAAATGCGCACCGAGACCATGTCTTCCGGTTCGGCACCGGGGTTGAGGTTCACCCCGCGCAGAAACAGCAGCAACTCTTGCTCCGGCAACGGCAGCAGGCGCGGCCGGGTGTTCTCTTCAAGCAGCAGGTCGCAGGCAAATTCGCTCAGACCACTACCGGTACGCAGCCAGGTATGGGTCTGCGGATGACTGCGATCCCAATGCAGCCACAGACTTTCCTGCGGCTGCAGCTCAAGGTCCTGCAACTCGGTTCGAGCGATGAAACGCGCCCCGCCTTTACCGTCCAACACAAGGGCATGAACCAGCCCCCACTGCGCGTTTGCTTCATCGAACATGGATATTTCGCTTATTCCGGCATGGTCAGGGGTGAAGGGGAAATGATGACGCCATTGTTGTCGGCATACAGATACTCTCCCGGACGGAAGGTCACGCCACCGAAGGTGACCAACACATTCAGGTCACCGATTCCGCGTTTCTCGGTTTTTTTCGGATGGCTGGCCAACGCCTGAACACCCAGGTCGGTCTGCGCGATGACGTCAACATCGCGGATGCAACCGTAAATCAACATGCCTTCCCAGCCGCTTCTGGCCGCTTTCTCTGCCAGCATGTCACCGAGCAAGGCACAACGCAGCGACCCACCACCGTCGACCACCAACACCTTGCCCTTGCCGTCGAGCTCGACCTGCTCCTTGACCAGCGAGTTGTCTTCGAAACATTTAACGGTGACGATCTGGCCGCCAAACGAATCGCGACCGCCAAAATTGCTGAACATCGGCTCCACGACCTGAATCAGGTCCGGATAGGCGTCACACAGATCGGGGGTGATGTAGTGCATAAGGTCAACTCCTGTCTCGCGAATGGTACGGATCGGCCTGATGAATCAGGCGCGACCGGCTGACGCTAACCATAGCGACTTTAACCGCTAACTGCCCACCGCCGCCTGAAACTCTACAACCTGTTCAGGAACAGACTGCCCGTTCAGCCACTCGATGACCCGCGGCCAGACTTGTTGCTGCGCGGCCTTGCTGACCAGCATGCGCACATGGTCGAAGTCTTCGTCAAAACCGTGCTCGCGCCCCAGGCAAAGAAACTGTTTGTGCTGCGCTGCGCCGATCTGATCAAACAGCGTGCGACAGGCCCACACCGGGTCCTGATGATCGCCAGCCGCAGCAACGGCCAGCACCGGCACCTGAACCTCCTTCAGCCCGGCCCACCAGTTGTTGTCGCGCTCGCCAAAACGCCCGAACAGCCCGTGCCAGCGCAGGCTTTCCAGCACCAGCCCTATTGGCTCGTCTTCCGGCCCACGCTTGAAACGCGGCCCTGAAACATGTTCGAAGGACCTGAGCAACAGCCGCGCGGACCATTGCAGCGGCGGAATTTTCAGCGGCCAGTACGTGCGGCTGACCTGACTGCCGAATAGCGCCACCGACGCTGCAGTGTGCGGCCCCAGGTACTGGCCGCCCAAGGCCGCCGCCAGGGTTGTGCCGCCCAGCGAGTGCCCCATCCAGTGCGGTATCTGACCACTTTGCTCACAGACAAAAGCGGCAATGGCGGGCACGTCGAAACGGGCATAGTCAGCCACACAATTGGCGCGGTAGTTCTGGTTGCGTGCCGACAAGCCGTGCCCGCGCATTTCCGGGATCCATACGTCATAACCGGCACGCGCGAGATACGGCCCCAGACCGATACCTTTGGGCGAATACCAGAAGCGCCGGTTGGAAAAACTGCCATGCAGCAGAATCACCGGGATGCCGCGCACGTCGGGCTGATCGACCAGCCCCAGTCGGGTCACCACCAGCTCGACGCTGGGGTCGGGGCTGTTGGCCGGCTTGAGACGGTAGACGTCCTCGACAAGGTCGCCGCGACGCTCGGCGCTGATCAAGGCAACGGGAAAAAGCTGGCTACTGCTTTGCATATCACTCTTTATCTGGCTTGACAGACGGTATGAAACAACGCGCTCCGGGGCTATCGCGGCACGCCATAAAAAAGGCGGCTTCCGAAGAAACCGCCTTTTTCAAACACCTGAACCAAATGACGGTTCAGGCCACCCTCGCGTCACACGAAGGCCGTGTCGCCTCAGACAGGTGCCTGCGCCTCGGCGAGGAAGAACCAGGTTTCCAGCACCGAATCAGGGTTGAGCGATACGCTCTCTATCCCTTGATCCATCAGCCAGCGCGCCAGATCCGGATGATCGGAAGGACCTTGTCCGCAGATGCCGATGTACTTGCCCGCCTTGTTGCACGCCTGAATGGCATTGGACAGCAACTTCTTGACCGCAGGGTTACGCTCGTCGAACAGGTGAGCAATCACGCCGGAGTCGCGATCAAGGCCAAGTGTCAGCTGGGTCAGGTCGTTCGAGCCGATGGAGAAACCGTCGAAATACTCGAGGAACTCTTCGGCCAGAATCGCATTGGACGGCAACTCGCACATCATGATGATGCGCAGGCCGTTTTCGCCACGTTTCAGGCCATTGGCGGCCAGCAGGTCGATGACCTGACTCGCCTCACCCAGCGTCCGGACGAATGGCACCATGATCTCGACGTTGGTCAGGCCCATATCTTCACGCACGCGCTTGAGCGCACGGCACTCCAGCTCGAAACAGTCGCGGAAGTTCTCGCTGATATAGCGCGACGCACCTCGAAAGCCCAGCATCGGGTTTTCTTCTTCAGGCTCGTATAGCTTGCCGCCGATCAGGTTGGCGTACTCGTTGGACTTGAAGTCCGAGAGGCGCACGATGACCTTTTTCGGCGTGAACGCGGCAGCCAGGGTGCTGATACCCTCGACCAGTTTGTCGACGTAGAAACCGACCGGGTCATGGTAACCGGCGATGCGCTTGTCGACACTTTCCTTGATTTCCGGTGGCAGCAGCGAATAGTTGAGTAGCGCCTTGGGATGCACGCCGATCATGCGGTTGATGATGAACTCCAGACGCGCAAGACCAACACCGGCGTTGGGTAACTGGGCGAAATCAAACGCACGATCCGGGTTGCCGACGTTCATCATGATCTTGAACGGCAGCTCGGGCATCGCATCGACCGAGTTGGTCTTGATGTCGAAACCCAGCTCGCCTTCAAAGATGTAGCCGGTGTCGCCCTCTGCGCAGGAGACCGTTACGCCCTGGCCATCCTGCAGCGTCTGAGTGGCGTTGCCACAACCGACCACTGCCGGAATGCCCAGCTCGCGCGCGATGATCGCGGCGTGGCAGGTACGACCGCCACGGTTGGTGACAATTGCGCTGGCGCGCTTCATGACCGGTTCCCAGTCAGGGTCGGTCATGTCAGACACCAGCACGTCACCAGGCTGGACCTTGTCCATCTCGGACACGTCCTTGATGATCCGCACCTTGCCCGCGCCGATGCGCTGGCCGATGGCACGACCTTCGACCAGCACCTTGCCGGTCTCCTTGAGCAGGTAACGTTCCATGACGTTGGCCGAGGCGCGGCTTTTCACGGTTTCCGGACGCGCCTGCACGATGTACAGTTTGCCGTCGTCACCGTCCTTGGCCCATTCGATATCCATCGGGCACTTGTAGTGCTTCTCGATGATCATTGCCTGTTTAGCCAGTTCCGAGACTTCGGCATCGGTCAGGCAGAAGCGCGCACGATCAGCAGGCTCTACGTCGATCACCTTGACCGAACGACCGGCCTTGGCTTCTTCGCCGTAAATCATCTTGATGGCCTTGCTGCCCAGATTGCGCCGCAGAATCGCCGGACGGCCGGCAGCCAGCGTGTCTTTATGCACGTAGAACTCGTCCGGGTTGACCGCGCCCTGCACAACCGTCTCGCCCAGGCCGTAGGCACCGGTAATGAACACCACATCGCGGAAACCGGATTCGGTGTCCAGAGTGAACATAACGCCCGCCGTTCCGGTTTCGGAGCGCACCATACGCTGCACTCCAGCCGACAGCGCGACCAGCTTGTGGTCGAAGCCCTGATGCACGCGATAGGAAATGGCACGGTCATTGAACAGCGAAGCGAAGACTTCCTTGGCAGCGCGGATAACGTTCTCGACACCGCGAATGTTCAGGAAAGTTTCCTGCTGGCCTGCGAACGAGGCATCCGGCAGGTCTTCAGCGGTCGCGGAAGAGCGCACCGCCACTGCCAGGTTCGGATTGCCGGCCGACAGCTCGGCAAATGCAGTACGAATCTGGGCGTTGAGCGTCTCGGGAAACTCGGCTTCCATGATCCACTGGCGAATCTGCGCACCGGTGCGGGCCAGGGCGTTGACGTCATCGACATCGAGCGCGTCCAGCGCCGCATGGATCTGATCGTTCAGACCGCTCAGCTCAAGAAAATCACGGTAAGCCTGGGCCGTAGTCGCGAAGCCGCCGGGCACTGAGACGCCAGCACCTGCGAGGTTGCTGATCATCTCGCCGAGGGACGAGTTTTTGCCCCCCACGTGCTCTACATCATGGACGCCGAGCTTATCGAGGGAAACTACGTACTCTACCAAGGTGATCTCTCCACTAACTGTGTTTGTTGTTGGGAAAAGCTCATTCACCCGAGCCACCGTTATGTGACCTCGGGCGTGTCTGGCCGGGCGCAGGCCCATGCCTTGAAACCGTGCCTTCAAAAAAGATGCACCTGCAGGCCCTCAGAGCCGGCAGGCACGCCTATGATAGCCAGAATTCGTCAACTGCTTAAGGCCTGGGTCAAAAATGAAACGATCTGCTTTCTTCATCTCGGACGGCACCGGTATCACCGCCGAAACCCTGGGCCAGAGCCTGTTGGCACAATTTGAAAACATTACATTCAACAAGTTCACCAGGCCCTATATCGACAGCGTCGAGAAAGCGCGGGCGATGGTACAACAAATCAATAATGCCGCCGACAAGGACGATGTGCGCCCGATCATCTTCGACACGATCGTCAATCAGGACATCCGCGAGATTCTGGCGACGTCCAACGGCTTCATGATCGACATCTTTTCGACCTTCCTTGCCCCGCTGGAGCAGGAGCTTAGTTCACACTCCTCCTATTCGGTGGGCAAATCGCACTCCATCGGGCATAACTCCAACTACATGGAGCGCATCGAGGCAGTCAACTTCGCGCTGGACAACGACGACGGCGCGCGGACGCATTATTACGACAAGGCCGACATCATCCTGGTTGGCGTGTCGCGCTGCGGCAAGACCCCGACCTGCCTGTACATGGCCATGCAATTCGGTATCCGGGCCGCCAACTACCCGCTGACCGAAGATGACATGGAGCGTCTGCAACTGCCTGCGGCACTCAAGGAACACCGCAGCAAACTGTTCGGCCTGACCATCGACCCGGACCGCCTCACCGCAATCCGTCACGAGCGCAAGCCAAACAGCCGCTATTCCAGTTACGCGCAGTGTGAATTCGAAGTGCGCGAGGTAGAGAGCCTGTTCCGCCGCGAGAACATTCCCAACATCAACTCCACGCACTTTTCGGTTGAAGAAATCTCTGCCAAGGTGCTGGTCGAAAAAGGTGTGGAGCGCCGCTTCAAATAACCATTGAAAGTAGCCGCATCAACTGATTTTTGCAGCTGACTGTTTCAGCCGTTTTGCTGTGGCACTCGCACCCAGCCTTCCATCAGCACTCTGGCGCTGCGGCTCATGAGGGCTTTGGTGACTTTCCAGTCACCGCCCTCCTGAACAGCCTGCGCGCCGACCCGCAATGTGCCGGAGGGATGACCGAAGCGCACCGCACTGCGCGCCTGTCCGCCAGCTGCCAGACTGACCAGCGTGCCCGGAATGGCGGCGGCAGTGCCGATGGCAACGGCAGCGGTGCCCATCATCGCGTGATGCAACTTGCCCATCGATACGGCACGCACCAGCAGATCGATATCCTTTGCCGCAACAGGTTTGCCACTCGATGACAGGTAATCGGCAGGCGCTGCTACAAAAGCCACCTTGGGTGTGTGCTGGCGCGTCGCGGCTTCAGCAATGCTACGAATCAGGCCCATGCGCACGGCACCGTGGGCGCGAATGGTTTCCAGATGGGCGAGCGCCTGCGGATCACCATTGATATCGCCCTGCAACTCGGTACCGCTGTAGCCGATATCGGCGGCGTTGACGAAAATTGTCGGGATACCCGCGTTGATCATGGTCGCTTTCAGGGTTCCGATACCGGGCACTTCAAGGTCGTCTACCAGGTTGCCGGTGGGAAACATCGAGCCACCTGCGCCCTCTTCGTCCGCTGCCGGATCAAGAAACTCCAGCGCCACCTCTGCGGCCGGAAAAGTCACGCCGTCCAGTTCGAAATCGCCGGTTTCCTGCACCTCGCCGTTGCTGACCGGCACATGGGCGATGATGGTCTTGCCAATATTGGCCTGCCAGATACGCACGATGACGACGCCGTTTTGCGGCACACGGCCAGCATCGAGCAGACCACTGGCAATAGCAAACGAGCCGACGGCCGCCGACAGGTTGCCGCAGTTGCCGCTCCAGTCGATGAAAGGCTTGTCGATGGACACCTGACCGAACAGGTAATCGACATCGTGATCGGCCTTGGTACTACGCGACACAATGACCGTTTTGCTGGTACTCGACGTCGCCCCGCCCATGCCGTCGATCTGCTTTTCATAGGGGTCTGGGCTGCCGATGACTCGCAGCAACAGTGCATCCCTGGCCGGACCGGGCGTTTGCGCGGCTTGTGGCAGATCATTCAGCCTGAAAAATACCCCTTTGCTGGTGCCTCCGCGCATGTACGTGGCGGGGATTCGGATCTGTGGTGGGTGAGCCATGAATTCGTTGTCCTGTTCAAAAAGCGCGCTGAGCGCTCAAAGTCGAACGCAGAGCGTCCAGAACGGCATGCCCACGCGGAGCATGGGCACGATAGTGTTTTTCCGCGCGCTTATCGTTCCTCACGCACCAGTCGTAGCCTCTAGAAAATCCTGGGCAAAGCGCTGCAACACGCCGCCAGCCTCATAGATGGAGAGTTCTTCGGCCGTGTCCAGACGGCACGTTACCGGCACTTCCACACGCTCACCGTTACGGCGCTGGATCACCAGCGTCAAGGTCGCGCGCGGTGTGCGCTGACCGACCACGTCGAATGTTTCGCTGCCGTCGATGCCCAGAGTCAGGCGGCTGGTGCCCGGTTTGAACTCAAGTGGCAGCACGCCCATGCCCACCAGGTTGGTGCGATGGATACGCTCGAAACCTTCTGCGGCAATGGCTTCAACGCCCGCCAGCCTGACGCCTTTGGCGGCCCAGTCACGGGAAGAACCCTGCCCGTAGTCGGCACCGGCAATGATGATCAACGGTTGCTTGCGGGCCATGTAGGTTTCAATGGCTTCCCACATGCGCGTAACCACGCCCTCGGGTTCGATCCGGGTCAGCGAGCCTTTCCTGACCTTGCCGTCGACCACCGCCATCTCATTGACCAGTTGCGGGTTGGCAAAGGTTGCGCGCTGGGCCGTCAAGTGGTCGCCCCGGTGGGTTGCGTAGGAGTTGAAATCCTCCTCCGGCAGGCCCATTTTCGCCAGATATTCGCCCGCAGCACTGTCCAGCATAATGGCGTTGGACGGTGACAAATGATCGGTGGTGATGTTGTCCGGCAGCACGGCCAGTGCGCGCATGCCCTTGAGCGTGCGCTCCCCGGCCAGCGCGCCTTCCCAATAGGGCGGGCGACGGATGTAAGTGCTCATCGGGCGCCAGTCATACAGCGGCTCGACTTTCGGCCCGGTGTGTTCTTCGATGGCGAACATCGGAATGTAGACCTGACGAAACTGCTCCGGCTTGACCGACGCCTGCACCACGGCATCAATCTCTTCATCGCTCGGCCAGATGTCCTTGAGGCGAATCTCTTTGCCATCGGCCATCCCGAGCACATCGTTTTCGATATCGAACCTGATGGTGCCGGCAATGGCATACGCCACCACCAGGGGCGGCGAAGCCAGAAAGGCCTGTTTGGCATAGGGGTGAATACGCCCGTCGAAATTACGGTTACCGGACAAGACCGCCGTGGCGTACAGGTCGCGGTCGATGATTTCCTGCTGGATCAGCGGATCGAGCGCGCCGGACATGCCATTGCAGGTGGTGCAGGCAAAAGCCACGACGCCAAAACCCAGTTGCTCCAGCTCCGAGGTCAGCCCTGCTGCGTCCAGGTATAGCGCCACGGTTTTCGAGCCGGGTGCCAGCGATGATTTCACCCACGGCTTGCGCAGCAGCCCCAGGCGGTTGGCGTTGCGTGCCAGCAGACCGGCGGCAATGACGTTGCGCGGGTTGCTGGTGTTGGTGCAACTGGTGATCGCCGCGATGATCACCGCGCCGTCGGGCATTTGCCCCGGCACCTCGTCCCATTGCCCGGCAATACCTCTGGCCGCCAGATCGGCGGTGGCAACCCGGGCATGAGGGTTGGAGGGCCCGGCCATGTTGCGCACCACACTGGACAGGTCGAAACTCAGCACCCGCTCGTAGTGCACCTCGCTGAGGCTGTCCGACCAAAGGCCAGTGTGCCGGGCATACAGCTCGACCAGTTTGACCTGCTCGTCCTCGCGCCCTGTCAAACGCAGGTAGTCGATGGTTTGCGAGTCAATGGAGAACATCGCCGCCGTCGCGCCGTATTCAGGCGCCATGTTGGAGATCGTCGCCCGGTCGCCCAGGGTCAGGCTCGACGCGCCTGCGCCATAGAACTCCAGGTAAGCGCCAACCACCTTCTGTTGGCGCAGGTATTCGGTCAGCGCGAGCACTACGTCGGTGGCGGTGATGCCTGGCTGGCGGCGCCCGGTCAGTTCGACACCAATGATGTCCGGCAGGCGCATCCACGAGGCGCGCCCCAGCATGACGTTTTCGGCCTCGAGGCCGCCAACGCCGATGGCAATCACGCCCAGCGCGTCGACATGTGGCGTGTGGCTGTCTGTTCCCACCAGCGTGTCGGGAAAGGCTACGCCGTCGAGCACCTGCACCACCGGCGACATTTTCTCCAGGTTGATCTGGTGCATGATGCCGTTGCCCGGCGGGATCACTTCGACGTTCTTGAACGCCTGTTTGGTCCAGTCAATGAAGTGAAAGCGGTCTTCGTTGCGACGGTCTTCGATGGCGCGGTTCTTTGCGAACGCCTGCGGGTCATTACCGTCGGATTCCACTGCCAGCGAATGGTCGACAATTAGCTGCACCGGCACCACCGGGTTTACCTGCGCAGGATCACCGCCCTGCGAGGCAATTGCATCGCGCAGGCCGGCAAGATCGACCAGTGCGGTCTGCCCCAGAATGTCGTGGCAGACCACCCGCGCAGGGAACCACGGAAAGTCCAGATCACGCTTGCGCTCGATGAGCTGGGTCAAAGAAGCACTCAAGGTCGCAGGATCACAGCGGCGCACCAGGTTCTCGGCCAGCACGCGCGAGGTATAGGGCAGCATGGCATAAGCGCCGGGCTTGAGCGCCTCGACCGCTGCGCGCGCATCGAAATAGTCCAGTCGGGTGCCAGGAAGCGTTTTGCGGAATTCACTGTTCATTGCGGGACTCGATCACGGAATGTTCGGAATGCGGGTGGGGAACTCGTCAGCGGTTCCCCTGCCCCCTTTTCAGCGCTGTTCGATGGGCACGAAGCTGCGCTGTTCGACACCGGTGTACTCGGCGCTCGGACGGATGATGCGATTGTTGGCGCGCTGTTCGAAAACGTGGGCGGCCCAGCCGGTCAGGCGCGAGCAGACGAAGATCGGTGTGAACAGCTTGGTCGGGATTCCCATGAAGTGGTACGCCGAGGCATGGTAGAAGTCGGCGTTGGGGAACAGTTTCTTCTGCTCCCACATGACCTTGTCGATGGCCTCGGAAACCGGGAACAGCACCGTATCGCCCACTTCGTCAGCGAGTTTCTTCGACCAGCCCTTGATCACCTCGTTGCGCGGGTCGGACTCCTTGTAGATCGCATGGCCAAAGCCCATGATCTTTTCCTTGCGTTCCAGCATGCCCAGCGTGCCTTTGGTGGCCTCTTCAGCCGAGGCGAAGCGCTGAATCATTTCCATTGCAGCCTCGTTGGCACCACCGTGCAGCGGGCCGCGCAAGGTGCCGATGGCTGCCGTGACGCAGGAATACAGGTCCGACAGCGTCGACGCGCAGACGCGGGCGGTGAAGGTCGAGGCATTGAATTCGTGCTCGGCATACAGAATCAGCGAGACGTCCATGACCTTGCGGTGCAGTTCGCTGGGCGCCTTGTCGAGCAACAGGTGCAGAAAATGCCCGCCGATGGAGTCTTCTGCGGAGGTGCAGTCGATACGCTTGCCGTCATGACTGAAGCGATACCAGTAGCACATGATCGCCGGGAACGCTGCGAGCAGACGGTCGGTTGAGTCGCGCTGCTGATCGAAGCTGCGCTCCGGCTCCAGGGTGCCGAGCATGGAGGCACCCGTGCGCATGACATCCATCGGGTGAGTGTCGGCGGGTATGCGTTCCAGCACTTCCTTCAAGGCCTGCGGCAGATCGCGCAGGCCCTTGAGTTTGTCCATATAGGCAGACAATTCGGCTTTATCAGGCAGTTCGCCGTACAGCAGCAGATAGGCAACTTCTTCAAAGCGAGCTTCGGCGGCCAGATCGCGCACATCATAGCCGCGATAGGTCAGCCCGGCACCGGCCATGCCCACCGTGGACAACGCCGTCTGCCCGGCCACCTGCCCGCGCAGTCCGGCACCACTCAATACTTTTGCTTCAGCCATGGTTCTCTCCAATTTTGTTTTTTTGATGTTGGACTGACTCTGGCTATCGTGCCAACGCCGGAGTGCTCATCGTTGTACACAAATCCGCTTTTGATTCTGGCCGAAGGCTGTGGGAGCGAACTTGTTCGCAAAAGGGCAGGTATGATCGCCAAAAATGCATAGCCTGAAACACCGAATTCGCGAACAAGTTCGCTCCCACGCCCTTCGGGCAGAAGCCTGAAGCCCTGATTAAGGGCTCCCCAATACTTTTTTATAGCGCTGAGCGCTGAAGCGTGGGAACGATAGTCAGATGTGCTTTTACCCTTTCTTCTGCGCAAACAGCGCGTCCAGTTTTTGCTCGAATGTGTGGTAGTCGATGGCGTCGTACAGTTCCATGCGCGTCTGCATGCTGTCGACCACGTTCTTCTGGGTGCCATCGCGACGGATTGCGCCATAAACATTTTCCGCAGCCTTGTTCATGGCACGGAAGGCAGAAAGCGGGTAAAGGACCAGCGACACGTCGGCCGCACGCAACTCATCGACGGTAAACAAGGGCGTAGCGCCAAATTCAGTGATATTGGCCAGGATCGGCACGCCTGCACGGTTGGCAAATTGCTTGTACATCGCCAGTTCGGTGATTGCCTCAGGAAACACCATGTCCGCGCCCGCTTCGATACAGGCCGCAGCACGCTCAAGTGCCGACTCCAGCCCCTCGACCGCCAGTGCATCGGTGCGCGCCATGATCACGAAACTGTCGTCAGTGCGTGCATCTACAGCGGCTTTGATCCGGTCGACCATTTCCTGCTGCGAGACAATTTCCTTGTTCGGGCGATGCCCACAGCGCTTGGCACCCACCTGATCCTCAATGTGAATCGCAGCAGCCCCGGCCTTGATCATCGAGCGCACGGTTCGCGCAACATTGAACGCCGAAGAACCGAAACCGGTGTCGACATCCACCAGCAGCGGCAGGTCGCAGACATCGGTGATACGGCGCACATCAATCAACACGTCTTCAAGACCGGTAATGCCCAGGTCCGGAATACCCAGTGAACCTGCTGCAACGCCGCCGCCAGAAAGGTAGATAGCCTTGAACCCGGCACGTTTTGCGAGCAGCGCATGATTGGCATTGATTGCGCCGACCACTTGCAACGGCTGTTCACTGGCGACCGCATCGCGGAAACGCTGGCCGGGAGTACTGTTGTTGTGACTCATTGTTCACCTCGGTCGGGAGCCGCCTGAAAGTGGCGCTCAATGTTGCGTCTGGATGCACCGATATGGCGGCGCATCAACAATTCAGCCAGCTCACCGTCGCGATCAGCGATGGCATCGAGAATGCGGTGGTGTTCGGCAAAGGCCTGACGAGGCCGGTTGGGCGTTGTGGAATACTGGATGCGGTACATGCGCACCAGTTGGTACAGCTCGCCACACAGCATCTGGCTGAGGGTACGATTGCCGCTGCCCTGAATGATCCGGTAATGGAAATCGAAATCACCCTCCTGCTGGTAATAGCCGATGCCCGCCTGAAATGCAGCATCGCGCTCATGGGTGTCAAGGACGCCCCGCAACTCATCGATCTCGGCCTGGGTCATGCGTTCGGCGGCCAGGCGACAGGCCATGCCTTCCAGAGACTCACGGATCTCATAAAGCTCTATGAGCTCGGCATGGCTGAGCGCGACGACCCGGGCGCCGACGTGCGGCACGCGCACCACCAGTCGCTGCCCTTCGAGCCGGTGAATGGCTTCACGCAACGGCCCACGACTGATGCCGTAGGTGCGAGCCAGTTCCGGTTCGGAGATCTTGCTACCAGGGGCAATCTCGCCTTTCACAATAGCGGATTGAATGCGTCGAAAAACGTTCTCGGAAAGGGTTTCCGAATCATCAACGACTGCCACTGCCTTCTCGACCGCATTCAGCATTGTCGACACCTTTAGTCTGTTAAGACGAAAATCTAGCCATAAACCGCAAATCAGTCAAAATAAAATAGGTGATTGTCGACAATATATCAAATGGACGTAAAAGCCTCCTGCAAGAAAACCTGAACAGACATACAGGTTGATCGCTGGCAGCGCCAAGGCTTCATGCTAGAATGCGCCGCGTCCGCACAGCACGCTCCGCACCGAAGCGGCGACTGCGAACTGCCCGCCCTATCACCCTCAGGTCAACTCTATTTGCGCCCTGACCCTGAAGTTGTTCGCTCATCGCGCCAGGATTTATGAGACTGACTAGACTGCCCACACTGCTCTGCCTGCTGTTCTTTTCCGGCCTGCTGCTGCCCAGCGTCAGCCTGGCCGCCAACAAGACAGTCTATGGCCTCAACGAATACGCCAGCCTCATTGAAATCGACGTCGAGATTGCCGCCAAACTGGATACGGGGGCCAAGACCGCTTCACTGAGCGCCCGCGATATCAAGCATTTCAAACGCAATGGCGAAAGCTGGGTGCGTTTCTATATAGCCAGCGACAGCAAGCATATACACCCCATAGAACGGCCTCTGGCCCGGGTCAGCAAGATCAAGCGTCGCGCCGACGACGTTGACCCGAATGAAGAAAACAAATACTCGTCACGTCCGGTGATCAACCTCGATATCTGTATGGGTGAAGCTTTACGCAACATCGAAGTGAACTTGACTGACCGAAGTGCTTTCCAATATCCGCTTTTGATCGGCTCCGAAGCGTTGAAACGCTTCGATGCGCTGGTCGATCCAAGTCTTAAATATGCGGCAGGGAAGCCCGTCTGCGCTTCCGTCGCTCAAAACGCAGAGTAAACCCATGCGCTCTCTTACACTCCATCTGAAGATCCTGATCACTGCCCTTGTAACCCTGGGCATCGCGATCACGGCCTATCAGATACTGGCGCTCGGCATACCCGTCACCGAAGACGAAACCGATGACCTGTGGAACATCGACGCCAAAGTCGAATTCATCGCCAATCCAAAGGATTCGGTGAAGGTCCAGATGTTCGTGCCGCCACTGGCCCACGACTACATCAGCCTCAATGAAAGCTTCATCTCGAACAATTACGGCGTCAGCGTCAACCGCGCTGACGGCAACCGCAAGGTCACCTGGTCTGCCCGTCGTGCCACCGGCAACCAGACGCTTTATTACCGCCTGGTACTGACCAAGCGCTACAGCGGTGAGAAACCCAAGGTCAAAGGGCCGATCTTTCGCGACAGCATGACCGTCGAAGGCCCCGAAAAAATTGCGGCCGAGGCACTGCTGGCCCCGATTCGCCAGCACTCTGCGGACGTGGAAACCTTCATTACCGAAGCCATCAAACGCGTCAACAACCTGAATGACGACAACGTCAAACTTCTGCTGGCGGGCGATACCTCAGCCTCCAACAAGGCCCGGATTACCGAGTTGCTGCTGTCGATTGCCCACGTACCACTGGAAAAGGCCCACACCATTCGCCTGGATGCCGAGCAGCAGACGCCGGAACTCTGGTTGCGCAGCTTCAATGGCAAGGAATGGCTGTACTTCAACCCGGACACTGGTGAAGCCGGTCTGCCGGATGATCGCCTGTTGTGGTGGACCGGTGAAGACGCCCTGGTCAGTGTCGAAGGGGGCAAGAAAGTGCAAGTCACGTTCAGCCTCAATAACAGTGAAATGAACGCCATGCGTCTCGCCAAACTGACCGACGCCAGCACAGACTCCGACTTCCTTGCCTATTCTCTCTACGGGCTGCCACTGCAAACCCAGCAGACCTTCATGGTCATGGTCATGATCCCGATTGGCGTACTGGTCATCCTGATCCTGCGCAACCTGATCGGCCTGCAGACACTGGGCACTTTCACGCCCGTGCTGATTGCCCTGGCGTTCCGCGAAACCCAACTGGGTTTCGGCATTATTCTGTTTACGGTGATCACCGCTCTGGGCTTGTCATTGCGCTCGTACCTGGAGCACCTGAAGTTGCAAATGCTGCCGCGCCTGTCGGTTGTACTGACCTTCGTTGTGGTGCTGATTGCGGCCATCAGCCTGTTCAGCCACAAGCTGGGGCTCGAACGCGGGCTTTCGGTAGCGCTGTTCCCGATGGTGATCCTGACCATGACCATTGAACGCCTGTCGATTACCTGGGAAGAGCGCGGCGGCAGCCACGCCATGAAAGTCGCGATCGGCACGCTGTTCGCGGCATCCTTGGCACACCTGATCATGAGCGTGCCGGAACTGACCTATTTCGTTTTCACCTTCCCGGCAGTGTTATTGATACTGGTCGGCTTCATGCTGGCGATGGGCAGATACCGTGGCTATCGCCTGACCGAACTGGTGCGCTTCAAGGCTTTTCTGAAAGAGGAAAAGACTAAATGATCGGCTGGTGGAAGACCTGGAAGGCGCTTGAGGCCCGCGGCATCATGGGCATCAATCGGCGTAACGCAGACTATGTACTCAAGTACAACAAGCGCAGCCTTTATCCGGTCGTCGATGACAAGATCATCACCAAGGAGCGGGCCATCGCGGCAGGCATTCACGTGCCGGAAATGTACGGAGTGATTTCCACGGAAAAGGAAATCGACCGGCTTGACGATATCATCGGCGCACACAGCGACTTCGTCATCAAGCCCGCCCAGGGCGCAGGCGGCGACGGCATCCTGGTCATCGCCGACCGTTTCGAGGAGCGTTTTCGCACCGTCTCGGGACGCATCATCAGCCACGCGGAAATCGAGCATCAGGTGTCCAGCATTCTCACTGGCCTTTATTCACTGGGCGGCCACCGTGACCGGGCGCTGATCGAATACCGGGTTGTTCCGGACCCGATCTTCAAAAGCATCAGTTATGAGGGCGTGCCGGACATCCGCGTCATCGTGCTGATGGGCTATCCGGTGATGGCCATGCTACGCCTCCCGACCCGCCAGTCAGGCGGCAAGGCCAACCTGCATCAGGGCGCGATTGGCGTCGGTGTGGACCTGGCCACCGGCGTCACCCTGCAAGGCACCTGGCTGAACAACATCATCAGCAAGCACCCGGACACCACCCATTCGGTAGACGGCGTGCAACTGCCCAACTGGGACGGTTTCATGAAGCTTGCCGCCGAGTGTTACGAGCTGTGTGGTCTGGGCTACATCGGTGTCGATATGGTGCTGGACCAGGACAAGGGCCCGCTGATTCTGGAACTCAATGCCCGTCCCGGCCTGAACATTCAGATCGCCAATGACAGTGGCCTGACCCACCGCACCCAGGCCGTCGAGGCGCGTCTGGAACAACTGGCTCTCGAAGGACGCCAGGAATCTGCGCAGGAGCGGGTCAGCTTTGTCCAGGAACTGTTCGGCCACGTGCCCGGCATCTGAACGGACATACCGCTAGGACTGCCGCATCGGCAAGGCTACAATCGCCAGCCGCGTTTCCAAGACCGATATTCGACGATGCCGATCTGCTCGATACACCCCCTGCCCTACAGCGCCGACCCGATCGCGTTCTTTGCGCGAATCCGCGAAGCGCCGGGCGCGGTGCTGCTCGACAGCGGCAGGCCGACCGCCGAGCGCGGCCGATATGACCTGCTCAGTGCATGGCCGCTGCAGGAACTGACCGTTGTCGATGACGAGAATGGGGCCGCCTATCTCCAGCGGTTGCGCGACAGTCTCAAGGCGCTCGGCACTGCGCAATTGCCTGAAGGGTGCAAACTGCCCTTCGCTGGCGGCCTGATCGGTTATCTGGGTTACGAGTTCGGTCGACGCCTGGAACCGCTGCCGGATCAAGCCGTCGACGACCTGCAACTGCCCGAAGCGCGCCTGGGGCTCTACGCCTGGGCGCTGATCAGTGATCATCAGGAGCAGACCAGTCAGCTGATTTTTCACCCTTCCCTGCACGCAAGCGAGCGCAAACGGCTGACTGATCTGTTCTCTGTCTATATCCCTGAGCCGCACACGGAGTTCCGCCTCAGCCAGCCGTTTCAGGCCAGCATCAGCGCGGATCACTATCGACAGGCTTTCGAACGTATTCAGGCCTACATCCAGGCGGGTGACTGTTATCAGGTCAACTTCGCGCAACGCTTTCAGGCGCAGTGTACGGGCGACCCGTGGGCCGCTTATTGTGCACTGCGAGCGGCTTGCCCGACGCCGTTCGCCGGTTACCTGAGCCTGCCGGGGCACGATGCAATCCTGAGCCTTTCTCCGGAACGCTTCGTGCGGGTCAGCGCCAGACAGGTCGAAACCCGCCCCATCAAAGGCACGCGGCCGCGCAGCCCGGACGCCACAGAGGATGCCGCGTTCGCCAACGAGCTGTTGGCCAGCGAGAAGGACCGCGCTGAAAACCTGATGATTGTCGACCTGCTGCGCAATGACCTGGGCCGCAGCTGTAAAATCGGTTCGGTAAAGGTCCCTGAGCTGTTCAGCCTGGAAAGCTACCCCAATGTGCATCATCTGGTGAGCAGCGTGACCGGGGAGCTGGCCGCTGGCAACGATGCACTGGACCTGATTGCGGGCAGCTTCCCTGGCGGCTCCATAACCGGCGCGCCGAAGATCCGCGCCATGCAGATCATTGACGAACTGGAACCGACCCGACGCAGCCTGTATTGCGGCTCGTTGATGTACCTGGACGTACGCGGCGAAATGGACAGTTCAATCGCCATCCGCAGCCTGCTGGTCAAGGATGGGCGCATTTCCTGTTGGGGCGGCGGCGGCATTGTGGCGGACTCGAGCTGCGAGGCTGAATATCAGGAAACCTTCACCAAGGTCCGCGTGCTGCTGGAAACGCTTGAGGCGCTCTGAGAGGCTGCGCGATACGCCTACCTCGCTCCGACTATGGTGCCAATGCTCCGCGTTGGCATGCCTTTCTGGACGCTCCGCGTCCGATCTTGCGCAGGAACCAGAAGTGTAAGCCCTGCGTCTAGAGCGCCAGATCCCGATTCGACGCCTTGATGAACTCTTTTTTCAGCTCATCAAAGGTATGCACCGCCGGAAACTGCGGAAACTCGCGGATCACGTTGTCGGGGGCATGGAACAGGATACCGGCATCGGCCTCGCCCAGCATGGTGGTGTCGTTGTAGGAGTCGCCCGCCGCAATGATCCGGTAGTACAGGCTTTTGAACGCCAGTACCGACTGACGCTTGGGATCTTTCTGACGCAATTGGTAACTGACGACACGGCCGGTTTCATCGGTGATCAGGCGATGACATAGCAGGGTCGGAAACCCCAATTGGCGCATCAGCGGCTGCGAGAACTCGTAAAAGGTGTCGGACAGAATCACTACTTGAAAACGCTCGCGCAACCAGTTGACGAACTCCACTGCACCTTCCAGCGGCTTGAGGGTGGCGATCACTTCCTGAATGTCCGACAGTTTCAGACCGTGCTCATCGAGAATACGCAGGCGCTGATTCATCAGGACGTCGTAGTCGGGAATGTCCCGAGTGGTTGCGCGCAGTGATTCGATACCGGTTTTTTCGGCAAAGGCGATCCATATTTCCGGGACAAGCACACCTTCCAGGTCCAGACAGGCAATTTCCACAGCGCACTCCTCAAGGCTTTGACTATCAACGCAGGCAGCACTCTAGCCTCTGGTAACGGCCACTGAACAGCGGATTTTGTTACCATTGCCGCCATCACGAGCGCTTAAGCGCCACTCTTGCATTTTAGGAAGCCGCCTGATGAGCCAACCTTTCGACGTCGCTGAACTGGCGACGACCTATGCGAACAAGTCTGCACAAGACATTCTGAAACTGGCCTTCGAACACTTCGGTGATGAACTATGGATCTCCTTCAGCGGCGCCGAAGACGTCGTGCTGGTAGACATGGCCTGGAAACTGAACAAAAACGTCAAGGTCTTCAGTCTCGACACCGGGCGCCTGCACCCGGAAACCTATCGCTTCATTGAACAGGTCCGTGACCACTACAAGATCGAGATCGAAATCATCTCGCCGGACCAGAGCAAGCTCGAACCCTTCGTCAAGGAAAAAGGCCTGTTCAGCTTTTACCGGGATGGTCATGGCGAATGCTGCGGCGTCCGCAAGATCGAACCGCTGCGCCGCAAACTGTCTGGCGTCACAGCCTGGGCCACCGGCCAGCGCCGCGACCAGAGCCCTGGCACACGCAGCGCCGTTGCCGCGCTGGAAATCGACAGCGCGTTCTCGACCGCCGAACGCACGCTGTACAAATTCAACCCGTTGGCGCAGATGAGCAGCGAAGAAATCTGGGGCTACATCCGCATGCTGGAACTGCCCTACAACAGCCTGCACGAGCGTGGTTTCATCAGCATCGGCTGCGAACCCTGCACCCGCCCGGTATTGCCGAACCAGCACGAACGCGAAGGTCGCTGGTGGTGGGAAGAAGCCACACAGAAGGAATGCGGGCTGCATGCAGGCAACCTGATAGCGCGCAACTGACGTTGCGAGCGGCAAGCCTCAAGCTGCGAGCCTCAAGTCAGAGCGCGTAAGGATCTGGCTCCGGCTTGTAGCCAAAAGCTTGCCGCTGCTACTAGTGCACCGGAAGTTCGACGTTGGCAAACAGCTCTTCCATTTCCTGTTTGTTGTGGCACTGAATCGCCTTGGCCATGACTTCGCGGGTCAGGTGCGGGGCGAACTTTTCGATGAAATCGCACATAAAGCCACGCAGGAAGGTGCCACGACGGAAAGCGATCTTGGTCACGCTGGACTCGAACAGGTCGCTGGCGTCCAGTACCACCAGATCGCTGTCGACTTCTTCGTCGACCGCCATCCTTGCAACAATGCCCACGCCCAGATTCAGTCTGACGTAGGTCTTGATCACGTCAGCATCCGCAGCCGTAAACACGACCTTGGGCACCAGTCCCCGATGACTGAACGCTTCATCGAGCTTGGAGCGGCCGGTAAAACCGAATACGTAAGTCACAATCGGGTACTCGGCCAGCAGCTCCAGGGTGAGCTTGGGCACCTTGGTCAACGGGTGGCCCTGTGGCACAACGACGCAACGGTTCCAGCGGTAGCACGGCATCATTACCAGATCGCTGAACTGCTCAAGCGCTTCGGTGGCAATAGCGAAATCGACCGTCCCGTCAGCGGCCATTTCGGCGATCTGCATTGGCGAGCCCTGATGCATGTGCAGGGCCACGTCAGGGTACTGCTTGATAAAATTACTGATAACCGACGGCAACGCATAACGCGCTTGGGTGTGAGTGGTTGCGATCGACAGTGTGCCCTTCTTCTCGTTGGAGAACTCCTGAGCAATCTGCTTGATGCTTTCGACCTTGCGCAGAATCTCGCCTGCGGTGGTGATGATCCGCTCGCCTGCGGGTGTCACGCGCGTCAGGTGCTTGCCGCTACGGGCGAAAACCTCGACGCCCAGCTCGTCTTCAAGCAGACGAATCTGCTTGCTGATGCCTGGCTGGGAGGTGTAAAGGCTCTGGGCCGTCGCAGAAACGTTGAGGTCGTGGTGCGCCACTTCCCAAATGTAGCGCAGTTGTTGGAGCTTCATATGTATCCCTCAAAGCAGATAAACCCTATGGGTATCAGCGACGGTATATAACTGGATTAATGGTGAGGCGAATAATTCTAGAACTTTTTATCACCTTTGTAAGGTGATCGCACGCTCGATTTCACTAAAACCACCAATTGAACCTTCCTTTCCCTACCCTCACTCCTTTTTCAACATCATCGGAACCATGTAGACCGGCACATCGGAAAATTGCAGGACCCTGGCAGCCGTTCGGCCTATCGATGTGCCCTCTTCTATCCTGCGGCTGTGACTGCCCACCACCAGTAAATCCACCTTCAGCTTGTGCGCCTGCTCGATAATCACACTGGCAGGTTCTCCCTGAACGACACGTATCGTACGGATCAGGGAGAGGTCCGCGTGGCCGTCCCCCAGCTCCTCACGAAACCCGTCGAGCACTCGCTGCTCTATGGCGTCCAGAAACGTATTGACCCCCTTGCCACGAAGTTCTTTCAACGCCTCCTCGCCGAGATGACTCTGCAGTACCGACTCGGCGAACAGGCCCATCGGCTCAACGACATGGATTACATACAGCCCTGCGTTGAACGTTCGAGCCAGCGCCAGCGCGTGCTGCGTTACATAAGGCGCGTACAGACCAAGGTCTGTGGCATACAGCATCGAACGAACCATACAACCTCCCGAACAACCGGAATGGCGGAGATTGACTCAGCGTAGCAGCGCATCATCGGCTGCGACGACGGACTTCTCAGCTGCCGTCGGCAAGCGGCGTTAATTCATTGCTGATGCCATGCGGAACATGTCCGGTTGCCACCACTTCACGCGCCTTTTCGCAGTGACCGGGCTGATCGTCGAAAAACACATCGGCGGCAAATGCTTCAAGAAAAGCCGACTTCTGCAAGCCGCCGAGAAACAACGACTCGTCGAGACGAATATCCCATTCGCGCAAGGTGCGGATCACCCGTTCATGTGCGGGTGCAGAGCGGGCCGTGACCAGCGCGGTACGAATCGGGCAGCTCGCGTCGGGAAACTCGCGCTGCAATTGGTAGAGCGCGGCGAGAAACGGCTTGAAGGGGCCGCCACGCAACGGCTCGCGCGCCGACTCACGCTCGCTGGCCTGAAAGGCAGCCAGGCCGCCGCTCTGGTAAACCCGCTCCGATTCGTCGGAAAACAACACGGCGTCACCGTCGAACGCGATACGCAGCTCGGCGCTGGCTGCACGTCGTGCACCGCCTGAAAGGATGGTCGCCGCAGCAAAACCGGCATCCAGTGCGCTGCGCACATCCTCGGCGTGGGTCGACAAAAACAGATGGCAGCCAAACGCCGCCAGATAAGGATAAGGACTGCGTCCGCCTGCAAAGGCAGCACGACTGATGTCCAGGCCGTAATGCTGGATCGAGTTGAAGACCCGCAAGCCGGTATCGGCGCTGTTGCGCGACACCAGCACCACTTCCACGCGCGCCTTGTCCAGGCTGGAATTGAGGCTCAGAAGTTTTTCAACCAATGGGAAAGCGTCGCCCTGTTCGAGAATCTCATCCTCGTGCTCAATCTGATACTTGCGGTAGGCTTCCACGCCGTCGGCCATATACACCTCGTGGCTGTCGCGAAGATCGAACAGCGCCCGCGATGAAATCGCCAGGACCAGCTTATGGCCATCAGCCTCTTTCATGAATCATTCCTCGTTTGCCGAGCGGTTGGCACGGTCAATAAATGCCAGTGCCTGATAAAGCGCCCGCACGCGGGGCATGTCAAACCCTGCGGCAAGCGCGGCTGCGAGGGGCCGGGCGTAAATGGCTTCAAGCTCCAGTGGCCGCTTCTCGACCAGGTCGTGATACATGCTGGGCCTGTAGTCCGGCATGCTCTGGGTCACGGTAAACAGATGCTGCGCGAACCCCGGCGGCAAGGCATGACCACAGGCCTGGGCACCCTGCACCACTTCATCCATCAGCGCCTGGATCAATGCCTGACTGTCAGGGTCGGTCATCAATTGGCTGGTACTGGTATGCAACAAAGCCGACAGACCGTTGTAGGGCACATTCCAGACCAGCTTCTGCCAGCGGGCCTGCTGCAGATTAGCCATGACAGGGGCGTCGATGCCGGCCGTCTTGAACAGCTCCGAGCAGGCTTCGACGACCGCCATGCGGCTCGCTTCGTCGCCTGCCGGGCCGCTGTGATAGCCGATACTGACCGCGCCGAAGGCTTCATGAGCGACGACGCCGGGCGCAACCCGGTTGACGCAGACGAAACATAGCCCGCCCAATATATGCAGGCTGTCGGGCAGCACGCTGCGCAACTGATCTTCGACGGCCAGACCGTTCTGCAGCAGCAACACTTTGGCGTCCGGCGCAGCAGCCTGGCTGATGATCGGACCCAGCGCGGCGTTGCCGGTGCTCTTGGTGCCAACCAGCAACCAGTCGCAAGGCGGCATGTCAGCCGCCGAGCGATAGGCTTGAACGGGCTTGAGATGCAAGTCGCCATGCACGGCACTACTGACCTGCAATCCCTCGCGCGCCACCGCCTCAAACTCGCTGCGCAGCAGAAAATGCACGTCGTATCCGGCACGCGCCAGCATCAGCCCGTAAAAGCCGCCAATGGCACCGGTACCTATAACGCCGACACGCGGACGACGGGAATCAACACTCATGACCTCTCCCTTGGCTGTCAGGTTACTTCTGGCCATACACTATCCGTCGCAGCGGATTGTCTTGCAATACAGCAGCGCGGCCCGGCGGGCAGTTACCCGTAACCTGCCCGATACCTCGTTTACTTATTGTCGAACAGCGCGATAACGCGCTAAGGTTCGGCTCCCCGCTGCGCTCAAACCTGCTGGGCACCGCCGCACGGGGTACCGTTGGCGGCCAGTACCCGCGACCTGATGAGTAACACGATGGCTGATTTACCGATTGACGACCTTAACGTTGCCTCCAACGAGACTCTGATCACCCCGGATCAGCTCAAGCGCGACATCCCTCTGACCGACGCCGCCCTGCACACCGTCAGCCAGGGCCGCGAGGTGATTCGCAACATCCTCGATGGCAATGATCACCGCCTGTTCATCGTGATCGGCCCCTGCTCGATCCACGACCTGAAGGCAGCCAAGGAATACGCCGAGCGCCTCAAGGCATTGGCGGCAGAAGTGTCCGACACGCTGTATCTGGTCATGCGCGTCTATTTCGAGAAGCCACGTACTACCGTGGGCTGGAAAGGCCTGATCAACGACCCGTACCTGGATGACTCGTTCAAGATCCAGGATGGCCTGCACATCGGTCGCCAGTTGCTGCTGGACCTGGCTGAAATGGGCTTGCCAACCGCCACCGAAGCACTGGACCCGATCTCCCCGCAATATCTGCAGGACCTGATCAGCTGGTCGGCCATTGGCGCGCGTACCACCGAATCCCAGACTCACCGCGAGATGGCTTCCGGCCTGTCGTCGGCAGTCGGCTTCAAGAACGGCACCGACGGCGGTCTGACCGTTGCCATCAACGCCTTGCAATCGGTCTCGAGCCCGCACCGCTTCCTCGGTATCAATCAGGAAGGTGGCGTATCGATCGTGACCACCAAGGGCAATGCCTACGGCCATGTCGTACTGCGCGGCGGCAATGGCAAACCCAACTATGATTCGGTCAGCGTCGCGCTGTGCGAACAGGCCCTTAACAAGTCCGGCATTCGCCCGAACATCATGGTCGACTGCAGCCACGCCAACTCCAACAAGGACCCGGCCCTGCAGCCGCTGGTGATGGAAAACGTCGCCAACCAGATTCTGGAAGGCAACGAATCGATCATTGGCCTGATGGTCGAGAGTCACTTGAACTGGGGCTGTCAGGCGATTCCGAAGGACCTGTCGGAATTGCAGTACGGCGTATCCATTACCGATGCCTGCATCGATTGGGAAAGCACTGAAAAAACCCTGCGCAGCATGCACGCGAAACTCAAGACTGTACTGCCCGCTCGCAAGCGCAAGTAACTGCCTGACTGATTAACCTGCAATAACGAAAACGCCGAGCATATGCTCGGCGTTTTTCATGCTGACGGTTAGTAAGCTCGATGTATCAGAGCTTGGCCGCCTGGGACTGCAGGTCATGCAGTTCCATGTATCGCTCGACGTAAGAGCAGGACGGTATGACGGAGTAGCCCATGCTGCCTGCATAGTCCAGGGCCTCCTTGGTCAGGGCGGCGGCTATACCACGTCCACGCAAGGCATCGGGCACAAAGGTCCGGTAGAAATCCAGCGTCTGCTTGCCGAGATCCATGTACGTCAGGTAGGCACGGTGGCCGTCGATAATGATTTCGAAATGGTGGCCGACTTCGTCATGGTGGATGGACAACGCCTCGCTCATCGCTACTCCTCGCGGGTCTTGGAATTTGACCCCTACCTTACCGGTCTTTTTCAGGCGAAGGAACATCTACGCCGCCCAGTGCCTGTTTTCGACACCGGTAAGAGCATTGCCGATCTCGACGCACATCACACTGAGATAGTAGGCACCATTACCGGATATGCTCAAGCGCAGTCGGATTAAAAACGCCTGGAAATGCTCCCGCACCGACCGACAGTCAAACATCTAAGGTTTTTGCAGATGTTCAAACGCGTTCTGCGGAACCGCCGATATGGAAAGGGGTCCAGTGAAAGTGGATAGTTTTTGTACAGAACGCTTGAGAAGTAACGCGGAACACTTTCAAAGCAGGGAATTTTAGCAGCTTCTTGCGCTGGGTCCGTTTACTTACTACAAACAATGGGTACTATGTACGCCGGTCGTTTTCTCATTTTCGAGAGATGACTAATTTGAACAAAATTCCTTGAAGGTGAACACGATGAACAACGTTCTGAAATTCTCTGCTCTGGCTCTGGCCGCAGTTCTGGCTACCGGTTGCAGCAGCGTATCCAAAGAAACCGAAGCTCGTCTGACAGCTACCGAAGACGCAGCAGCTCGTTCGCAAGCACGTGCCGACGAAGCCTACCGCAAGGCTGACGAAGCTCTGGCTGCTGCTCAAAAAGCTCAGCAAACTGCTGACGAAGCCAACGAGCGCGCTCTGCGCATGCTGGACAAAGCTAGCCGCAAGTAATAATCCCCCGGGATTATTGAAAGCCGATCCGGCAACGGGTCGGCTTTTTTTATGCCTGTTATCTGGCTGGGTGACTTTGTTATCCCAGACGCCGCTCGTTCCTCACGCTCCGCGTGGGAATGCAGTTCGTGACGCTCTGCGTCACACGGCGGTTCCGAGACATCAGTGATATATGTTTCTAGCTCAGGTCACCTTTGCGCCCTTACGGCGCCCTACTTTGAGGGACCAAAGTAGGCAAAGTCCTCGCTCCTGTTTCCGGCCCGACTTCGTCGGGTTCCTTCGCCCTGTCACTGATCCGGGGGTCGCCGCAACGGGCCATCCATGGCCCGGTGCGGCTAGCCTGGCGTCCTGCCAGGCTACCCCCGGATCAGCGCCAGGACTCAGCCGTCACTAAGGTCGCACTCTGCGTCGTCAGTGCCATCGCGGTTGAAAAGCACTGCTCTGGCAGCGGCTGCGCGTAAGGCGTGGATGTTGTGCGGCAGCACAGATGTGACGCGGAGCGTCACGAGTTGCGTGTCTACGCGGAGCGTAGGCACGATGGTCATTCGCCTGATTTCGCAGAACCGTTGTGTAAGGCATAGCATTGGCGCGCGAACAGGTTGGACTACTGAAAAATCACAGGCTCTTCAGCACTCGCAGGCGCTTTGCCCGGTTCTGCGATTTCCACCGGCATGCCGTCTTCGGCCGCAACTACATCGCGTACTACGTCCCAGTTCATGCGCAGGTTGTTGGCCAGGTCGTCACGTTTGAGCAGCGCATTGATGACCGCAGTGTGCTTGTCGACAACCGACGGGTTGCCCAGATCATCTACCGGTGTGTGTGCTTCAAGGTAAACCTTGCCGCCACTGATGCCAAATTTGTAGGGCTCGCTGATGATTCGCACGGTCGTACCGACCGGAGCCATGTCGGCCAGTTCCAGCACATTATTGTTGTACATGCGGAAACAGCCATGACTGGTGCGCATGCCAATACCGAACTTCTTGTTCGAACCGTGGATCAGGTAGCCGGAAAGCCCAAGACCGAATTTGAACGGCCCCAGCGGGTTATCCGGACCGGCAGGCACTACGTCAGGCAGCGGATCACCGTCGGCAGCATGCTCGGCCTTGATCGAGGCAGGTGGCGTCCAGGTCGGGTTTGGCGTCTTGGCCGTTACCTTGGTCACCCCGATGGGCGAACCCCAGCCTTCACGACCGACACCCAGCGGATAGGTGTGCACGACATTCTGCCCTTTGGGGTAGTAATACATGCGGTATTCGGCAAGGTTGATGACAATCCCTTCGCGCGGGCCCGGCGGCAGAATGAAGCGGGTCGGCAGCACGATGTCCTTGCCTGCACCCGGCAACCAGGGGTCAACACCAGGATTGGCCGCGATCATTTCCAGATAACCCAGATCGTATTTTGTGCCCAGATCGGCAAAGGTGTCCTCGTATTTGGCCTTGATGACCTGCACCTGGCCCACGATGTCCTCGCCGGGCGGCGGCAACGGAAATTCCAGAGCATGGACAGAGCTCGCCGCGCACAGAGCAGCAAGCGACAGACAGCGGGTAACGGCTGGTATGCGCGACAACATCCGGGAAGATCCTTCGGGTAACGACTAAAGAGATGGAAACAGGACCTGAAGTGTACACCGGCCCTTGCAGGATCGGGGATATCTGCGGTTGGCCTTCAGGCAGTCATGACAGCTAGAGCTCAGGCCAGATCGGGTTCATGCCCCTGCGCTGCGCATCCATGATGGCCTTGCACAGCGGGCACAGGCGCTCATCGCGCATGGCTTGCAGTTCGACGGCGCGCATCTGCGGCTGGGCAGGCAACAACGTGCCACACAACGTCCGGTCGATCGAGCCGCCCAGCTCCAATTGGCGAGCAATCAGATGGACGCGCACTTCCTGACAGGCGAACAGATCCAGCTGCTCATGGGGCTCAAGCATTTGATAGGCATACAGGGACCAGGCGGGACGCGGCATGGGGGGCTCCAGATCGGGGGCGCCACATTAGCCGAAAGCCCCCGTCCGGGAAAGCCTCAAAGCAGCGGTTTCAGGCTCGGCCAGACATTTTCCAGCAACTTGCCCTGAGCAGCCGCCGCCGGATGCAGACCATCAGCCTGCATCAGTTCGGGCACTCCGCCCACACCTTCCAGAAAGAAGGGCACAAACGGGACTTTTTTCTGCTCGGCCAGGTTGCTGTAAACCTCTTTGAACGCGTTGGTGTAACGCGGCCCGTAGTTGGGCGGTATCTGCATACCCAGCAGCAACACTTTCGCACCGGCTGCCCGAGAGCTGTCGATCATCGATGAAAGGTTTTGTTGCAATTGAGCGGGCTGCTGGCCACGCAGTCCGTCGTTGCCACCCAATTCGAGAATAACCAGTTCCGGCTTATGCTCTGCAAGCAGCGCAGGCAAACGCGCCAGGCCCCCGGCACTGGTGTCGCCACTGATCGACGCATTGACCACCTTGTCGTCGAATCCCTCCTTGCTCAGACGCTGCTCCAGCAGGCTGACCCACCCCACGCGGGTATCCAGTCCGAAAGCCGCACTGATACTATCCCCAACGATCAATACCGTGCCCGCCAACGCGCCCTGTGACAGCAGCAGTAACCCCAGGCCAGCACTTAAAAACAACGCACGCATCGGATTCTCCATGAGTGAAAGTATTCTCAGTGCCCAAAGCCTCAGCAAAGTAGTCCCCAGCACCGAAGGTGACCTGACCATCCTGCACGAACTCTCCCTGGAACTAAACAAGGGCGACACACTGGCCATCGTCGGTGCATCCGGTTCAGGCAAATCCACCCTGCTCGGCTTGCTTGCCGGGCTTGACCTGCCCAGCTCCGGTTCGGTCATCCTCTCGGGCCGCAATCTCAGCGAGCTGGATGAAGACCAGCGCGCCAGAGTACGCGCCGAGCACGTCGGTTTTGTATTTCAGTCATTCCAGTTGCTCGACAGCCTCAATGCGCTGGAAAACGTCATGCTGCCGATGGAGCTTGAAGGCCGCAAGGACGCCCGCGAAAAGGCTCGCGACCTGCTGGAGCGCGTAGGCCTTGGCCAGCGCCTGACCCACACACCGCGTCAGTTGTCCGGAGGCGAACAACAACGTGTCGCCATCGCCCGCGCGTTTGCCGCCGACCCGGACGTACTGTTTGCCGACGAACCCACCGGCAACCTGGACAGCCACACTGGCGAGCGTATCAGCGACCTGCTGTTCGAACTGAACAAGGAGCGCAACACCACGCTGGTGCTGGTGACTCACGATGAGCGTCTGGCGCATCGCTGCCGCCGCCTGATCCGTCTTGAAGGGGGCCGACTGGTCGCCCCGCTGGAGCCTTGATGGCACGTTTGCCTTTTGCCCGTCTGCTAAGCCTCGCCGCCCGCCAACTGCTGCGCGATGCACGCGCCGGAGAGTTGCGGGTGTTGTTCTTTGCCCTTCTGGTAGCCGTGGCTGCCAGCACCGCCATCGGTTATTTCGGCGCGCGCCTGAACGGCGCAATGCTGTTGCGGGCAACCGAGTTTCTTGGCGCTGATCTGATTCTGGAGGGTTCCAGCCCGGCGCGCGCCGAGCAGGTCGAGGAAGGCAAGCGCCTGCAACTCAAGCATGCGCAGATCGTGATCTTTTCCAGCGTGATCGCCACCGATGCCGGTATCCAACTGTCCAGCATCAAGGCAGTGGATGACGCTTACCCACTGCGCGGCGAGCTTAAAAGCGCTGCGGACCTGTATCAGACCGAGCAGGCTGGCAGCGGCCCCAGGCCCGGTGAAGCCTGGGCCGAAGCGCGACTGTTTCCAGCCGTTGATCTGAAGGTCGGTGATGATATCGACGTCGGCTCGAAAACCCTGAAACTGACTCGGGTACTGACGTACGAGCCAGACCGTGCGGGCAACTTCTACAGCCTGACCCCGAGGGTGATGATCAATCTCCAGGATCTCGCCGCTACCGGCGTAGTGCAACCGGGCAGCCGAGTCAGCTACCGGGAAATGTGGAGCGGCCCGCCCGAAGCGCTGGCCGCCTACCGTAAAGCCATCGAGCCGACTCTGGAACCGCATCAGGAAATCAAGGACGCCCACGATGGCAGTCAGCAGATTGGTGGCGCGCTGGGCAAGGCTGAACGTTATCTGAATATGGCGAGCCTGGTGGCCGTACTGCTGGCGGGCGTTGCCGTGGCGCTTTCGGCATCCAGGTTTGCCGCACGGCGCTTCGATGCCAGCGCCCTGCTGCGCTGTCTGGGCCTGTCACGCGGCGAGACCATGACCCTGTTCAGCCTGCAACTGGCGATCATCGGCCTGCTGGCCAGCCTGAGCGGCGCGCTGCTGGGCTGGCTGGCGCAATTGGGGTTATTTGCACTGCTGCAAAATCTATTGCCGGCCGCGGTACCTCCGGGCGGCCTTTTGCCTGCGTTGGCAGGCATGGGCACCGGGCTGGTGGCGTTGGCCGGTTTCGCCCTGCCACCGCTGGCAGCACTGGGTCGCGTGCCGCCGCTGCGCGTGCTGCGCCGTGACATGCTGCCGATCCCCGCCAGCTCATGGCTGGTGTATGGCGCGGCGCTGTTCGCGCTGGGCCTGATCATGTGGCGCCTGAGCCTGGACCTGGTGCTGACCTTTGCCCTGTTGGGCGGTGGCGTCGTCGCCGCGCTGATACTGGGCAGCCTGTTGCTGCTGGCGCTTAACAGCCTGCGCCGCCTGCTGGCCGGTGCGTCGCTGCCCTGGCGGCTGGGCCTGGGGCAACTGCTGCGTTACCCGCTGGCCGCTGCCGGTCAATCTCTGGCCTTCGGCCTGATCCTGCTGTCGATGGGTTTGATCGCGCTGCTGCGCGGTGAACTGCTCGACACCTGGCAAAACCAGCTGCCCAAGGACGCACCAAACTATTTCGTGCTCAATGTGTTGCCATCAGAGAAAGAAAACTTCGCCCAGACCCTGAGCAAGCTGTCCACCCACTCGGCTCCGCTCTACCCAGTAGTGCCGGGACGTCTGACCAGCATCAACGGTGAACCGGTGGGCAACTTCGTGACCAAGGACTCGCGTGGTGAGAACGCCACTCGCCGCGACCTTAGCCTGACCTGGGCCGCCGATTTGCCCGAAGGCAATACCCTGACTGCCGGTAACTGGTGGAAGGCGCTGCCGGCCTCAGGCCAGAGCGACGCGACGCCCGGGGTATCGATCGAGACCAAGCTGGCCGAGAGCCTGAAGATCAAGCTGGGCGACCGCCTGAGCTTCATTGTCGGTGGCCTTACGCGTGAAGCCGTAGTCACCAGCCTGAGGGACGTGAACTGGGATACCTTCCAGCCCAACTTCTTCATGATCTTCCAGCCTGGCACCCTGGCTGATTTGCCCACCACTTACCTGACCAGTTTCTACTTGCCGCCTGGCCAGGATAAACAGATTGTCGAGCTGTCGCGGGCCTACCCGTCGATCAGTATTCTGGGAGTGGAGGCCTTGCTGGCGCAGGTGCGCAGTATTCTTGATCAGGTCACGCTGGCCGTGCAATTCGTGCTGCTGTTTGTTCTGGCGGCCGGTATTGCCGTGCTGTTCTCCGGGTTGCAGGCGACCCTGGACGAACGCATCCGTCAGGGCGCGCTGCTGCGTGCACTCGGCGCAGAGCGGGCACTGCTGATCAACTCACGGCGCATCGAATTCGGTTTGCTGGGGGCTGCCAGCGGCGTGCTGGCGGCGCTGGGCTGTGAGCTGGTGAGCTTCGTGCTGTACCGCTACGCCTTCTCACTGGAATGGCAGCCGCATCCGTGGCTATTGCTGCTGCCGGTAATCGGTGCCCTACTGGTGGGTGGCGCTGGCGTATTCGGCACACGCCGCGCACTGAACGTCAGCCCGTTGACCGTACTGCGCGAGGGTTGAGGGCGACTGGCCGGACCACGACGCTGTGCGTCCGGCCTCACTTCTCGTAATCAATGGAATTCACGAACCACAGTTTTTCGCCTTCCGGCGTGTTGACCAGCACCTCATCGCCCTCTTCCTTCTTCAACAAGGCGCGCGCCATGGGCGAGTCGATGGAAATGTAATCGTTGCGCCCGTAGATCTCGTCATACCCGACAATGCGAAATTTCTTGAGGTCGCCCGCTTCGTTCTCGATCTCGACCCAGGCACCGAAGAACACTCGCCCTTCCTGCTCCGGCGAATACTGGACGACACGCATGTCTTCAAGGCGCTTGCGCAGGTAGCGCACGCGCCGGTCGATCTCGCGCAGCAGTTTCTTGTTGTACTGGTAATCCGCGTTCTCGCTGCGATCACCCAACGACGCTGCCCAGGCGACCTTTTGAGTAATGTCAGGCCGGTGCTCTCGCCACAGGTAATCGAGTTCTTTCTTCAGGGCTTCATGCCCGCCCCTGGTGATGATCTTTGTACTCAAGACGTTTCTCCAGCCCTGCAAAAATCAGTTCGACAGGCATAAAAAAGTCAGCGACGCGCCACCTCATGCTGGATGCAGCCGTCGTAATACACCTTGCTGACAGCATCAGGCTTCAAACGCGACTCGCTGTCGTAGGTCTGCTCGGTGATACGCAATGCCATGGGTCGCATCCACTGTTTGGCGAACTTGCGCGCCTGCAGCTTTTGCCGCGCCCCGTAACGGGTAACGCCTGACAGCTTGGAAGCCTGCGCACCACCGGCAATGGTCGAGCCCCAGCGACAAAGATAACGCTCGTTCTCCGTCGCGTTTCTGGCCTGAACGGAAAAAGCCAGCCCGGAAAGCGTCAGGCACGCCAGAGCACAATAGACCAAACGCATGCGAAAACCACCTAATCCTTTGATAAGGCGGCGATTTTGCCTGTCAGTTCACAGGCTGGGGGCCAGCAATATGCCTTCTATGCCAATTGAATACGTCCGCCGTTTCAACCCAGCGTAATCAGGCCCTGACGGGCTATACGCGTCAGCTCACAAATGAGCTGCTCGACGTCGTCAGCCTGCGGCGATTGCACCACCGCCAGGTCGAACTCATCGTTGCCAAAGTGGCTCAACGACGAGTTCGTATCGACAAACTGAATTAGAAACGCACAGTTACCAGCGCCCCGACGAGGCCAGCCATCGAGATAGCGCAATAGCGTAGGCTGATGAGAGCCGCTCAGAAGGATTTTCGGGTTCTTGCGTGACAAGACCGTGCTTATAGGGGAAAGACGAATGAGGGGGCGCAGGTTGTTCATGGTTATATCTCTGCCTCGCAAGATCCGCTGGGCAGCGGTGAGAGGCAACACCGAACCAACGTTTTAGCGGTATTTCGACAAGACCTGAGCCTTGCCAGGCGCCCCGCAAGTAGTTGTTAAATCGGCGCTTGAGCACGCATCCTAGAGAAACGCCCCATTCATTGTCAATCGTCATCCGTGACGCGAGCCTGCAAACGCACAAGGCCCGCCAGAAGCGGGCCTTGCAGGACAAGCATAGCCGGTTATCGGGAGATGACGCGGTCCAGCGACAACTTGCCTGCACCTTCAATAAGCACTGCCAGAGCGCCGCCGAGCAACGCCAGCGCATACTCATAACCGTTATTGGCCATGAAGAAACCGTTATGGATATGCACGGTAAAGATCGCTACCAGCAACAACAGGATCACCACTACCGCAGCCGGACGAGCCAGCAGCCCCAACAGCAGGCCCAGACCGCCAAAGAACTCGGCGCTGCCAGACATCAGCGCCATCAGATAACCCGGTGTCAGGCCCAGGCCTTCCATGTACTGCGCAGTGCCTTCCAGGCCATAACCGCCGAAGGCCCCGAACAGCTTCTGACTACCGTGAGCGATAAAGGCAATACCGACAATAACGCGCAACAGGGTAAGGCCGTAACCGGCGCGAGTGCTGAGAACCGATTTGATCATTGTGTTCATGTGGGTAATTTCCGGGATTGATTAAGTGAACGTGGCGCCATCATAATCAAATTTACTTATGTGAAAACCGCAAATAACAGCACGTAACAATCCAATAAATCGATGATTAGCGTTTTACGGCGGTTTTCGGCCCACTCTTTTCCAGCGAGTCTCGCTCGCGATCAAATGCCAGGTAATACTTGTTCACGCTGTTGACGAACGCGACGACGTTGGCACCGCCCTGCTCCATTGCCACGCGCTCGGTCTGGAAAAACCACTGATCTGGATTGAGCCCCCGCCGCCGCGCTTCCTCGCGCATGCCTTGCACACGCTCCGGCCCCAGGTTGTAGGCGGCCATCACAAACGCCATACGCTCGCGCTCGTTGACTCGGCTGCTGGAGAAATACTTGCGCTGGATCAGCGCCATGTAACGCGAACCTGCACGGACGTTGTCGTCAGCGCTTTGAATGCTCGGCACCCCGACGCTTTTTGCCGCCGACGGAGTGATCTGCAACAGCCCTGTCGCGCCGCCACTGCCCTTGGCCGCCGGGTCGAGCTTCGACTCCTTGAACGCCAGGGCAGCGAGGTCCAGCCAGTCCATACCCTGCGCATCGGCGTGGCGTTGCAGCATCGGACGCAGTTGCTCAAGACGTTGCAGGTTGTTGCGTACCAGCGGGTTGTTGACCTTGTAGGTGTTTTTGTAAGCCTTGGCGAGCACCTGATCCTGCTGAGCCGAAGGTTTATAGCCTTTGAGGAAATCATCGACACTGGCCCGCAGCTGGGTTGCGTTGTCGCGTACAAACCAGCTGATGTCGCCGTGGGTCTGCAAGGTAAGGCCGCGCTCGATACGCAGCTTGGGCATGATCTTCGCCCAACGCTCGGCAATAGGCTGCTCGACCAGTGTCATCGGGTAAATACCGGCCTGGACCATCTCCAGCACATCTTCGACTGCCAGGCTAGGGTCGACCCATTCGATCTTGGCCAGCGGCAGCTTGCGCAGCTCCAGTTGCCGATTGACCTGATGCAGGGCCTCGTCGGCCGCGCTGCCGGTGGGCAGGCTCAGTGTATGTCCCGACAGTTGCTCCACACGCCGTACGTTGCGCTGGCCACGCGTGCCGACCAGCACCAGAGGCACATCATGAATGATCGGCGCACTGGCCTGAACACCTTTGGCTTCGCTGACATCAAGCAGTTCGCCAGGCGCGATCATATCGCCTTCGCCGCGCTGCAACGCTGTCAGTAACTGGTTCTTGGCCTTGGGTATGACTTTGAGTGTGACCTTCTGAGCGCCGCGCGAATGGCTGTTGAGGTACTGTTCGAAGGCTTGCAGGCGATGATATTCGATGCCGATTTCCTGACCCTTGACGTCACCGGAGCTGTTGCGGCTTTGATTGACCAGCACGCGCAGCACCTTGCTGCTGCGAATGGCAGGCAGATCGCGCACCTGCGCGTTGTGCTGCACGGCCTGTGGGCCAGTCTGACGAGCAGAAACCTGCAGCGGCAGCAGCGCCAACAGACACATAAAAGACACAAGCGCGGATCGGATCATTCACTTCCCCAGGGCAACGCCGGAAAAAAAACAGGAAAAAGGAAATCTTGAGGTCACGCAGCAGCATCGAACAGCGAAGGAAATCGTTGAACCATCCGGCTCAATCGCTTGAATACCCAGCGTTTTCTTATTGTGGCCGGAGCTCTGGTATGCTCGACAGCCTTCAGCTGGAGGTAGCACCATGCAACTCATCGACATCGGCGTCAATCTGACCAACGCAAGCTTCGCCTCGCAACGACAGGCGGTACTCGATCGCGCCTATGCCGCACGCGTCGAGCAACTGGTGGTGACCGGCACCAGCGTCGAGGGCAGCGAACACGCCTTGCAGCTGTGTCACGAACTGGATGAAAGCGCGCAACGCCTGTTCTGCACGGCAGGCATCCACCCGCACTCGGCGAGCGATTGGACCGGTGACACCGAGAAACAGTTGCATGCGCTGCTCAAGGAAAATCGCGTTCGCGCCGTGGGTGAATGCGGCCTGGATTTCAATCGCGACTTCTCGCCTCGTCCGCAGCAGGAAAAGGTTCTTGAAGCGCACCTGGCCATGGCGGTGGAACTGCAATTGCCGGTGTTTCTGCATGAACGTGACGCCAACCAGCGCCTACTGGAGATTCTGCGTGACTACCGCGACCGTCTGCCGGCTGCGGTGGTGCACTGCTTTACTGGCGAACGCGCCGCGCTGTTCAGTTATCTGGACCTCGACCTGCACATCGGTATCACCGGCTGGATCTGCGATGAGCGACGCGGCACGCATCTGCACCCGCTGGTGGGCAATATTCCTCGCGGCCGGCTGATGCTGGAAAGCGATGCGCCTTATCTTCTGCCACGCAGCCTGCGCCCGAAGCCGAAAAATGGCCGCAACGAACCCGCTTACCTACCGGAAGTCTTGCGCGAAGTGGCTTTGCATCGAGGCGAAAGCCAGGAAGATCTCGCCCGTCACAGCACGGCCTGCGCGCGTGAGTTTTTCGATTTACCCACACTGGAACAGATAACCGGCGAAAATCTGCAGCTTCCTTGACCCGCATCAAGGGTCTCTTTGATGGCTGAGGCATCGTGATGGCATCTTGCTGCTACCTCACACGACCATCAAAGAAGACCGCTCATGGGCTCATGGCTTGGCAACCTGTCACTGAAATATAAATTCTGGGCCGTGAATGCGGTCGCCTTCGTCACAACCCTGTTGCTGGTGCTTTACGCCATGCAAGCAGAACAGCAGGCACGAGTAGATACGTCACGTCAGGCAGCGCAAGCTCAGGCCCGCTTGCTGGCCGCGTGGCCTGCCGACGCAGTGCTGCCCGCCAGTGATACGTTGCTGACTTACAACAAAGGTCAGACACCGACCTTCAATACCCTCGCGCTGCCGGAACTGGCTGACGCCCGCGACTGGGTTGCGCTGAATAAACCAGCCAACGACAGACTGCTGAGCGGTGCGCAGATCTTCACCCGTAGCACCGGCCAGCAGGTCGCGGTGCTGGCTTTTGCTCCGACCTTCCTGCAGGTATTTCAAGATCGCTTCAGCCATTACGCAGCCGCGGTTTTCGTGCTGATGCTGTTGATGCTCTGCGCCTCGCAACTGCTGATCCGTTTTCTGCTCAGCCAGCTCAACGCGCTCAAGGATGTGATGCTGCACGTCGAAAAAAGCGGCGATCTGGCGGCCCGCGTGCCTAACCGCAGTGACGATGAGGTCGGGCAGATGGCCAAGGCGTTCAATGCCATGCAGGCCGGGTATCAGCGGGTGGTCAATACAGTTTCGCAAACCGCAGGCCGACTCGATCAGGGTGCCGCGCATCTGGCTGCGGGCATGAAGGATGTGCGCCAGGGCATGCTCGGTCAGCAAAGCGAAACCGATCAGGTAGCCACGGCAATCAACGAGATGACCGCCACGGTCCATCACATTGCCCAGCACGCCACGGCCACACGCGACCAGTCGCAGACCGCCGACGCGTTGGCGGGCAGTGGCAAGGAAGTGGTCGACCGCGTGCAGGTATCCATCGCCGGGCTCTCCAGCGGCGTGCAACAGACCGCCGAAATGATCCAGCGCATGGCCCAGGACAGCCAGAAGATCAACGGCGTGGTCAACGTGATCCACAGCATTGCCGAACAGACCAACCTGCTGGCCCTGAATGCCGCCATCGAAGCCGCACGCGCCGGGGAAATGGGTCGCGGCTTTGCCGTGGTAGCCGACGAAGTGCGCAATCTGGCCAAACGGGTGCAGACCTCGACCGATGAAATCACCACAATGGTTTCGACCCTGCAAAGCGGCACCCGCGATGCGGTGGATTTCATGCAGGAAAGCTCGTACAAGGCCGATGAATGCGTGCAGCAGGCCAAGGAAGCGGGCGAAGCGCTGGCGGCCATTGCCGGTGCCGTGGCACAGATGCGCGAAAGCAATACGCAGATTGCCGTCGCCGCGCAGCAGCAAAGTCAGGTGGCCGAGGAAATGAACCGTGCGGTGGTGAGTATCCGCGATGTCACCGAACGCACGGTGGTGCAGACCGTGGACTCGGCCAGCACCAGTGACGAACTCGCCACGCTGGCGGGCGAGCTGAATGCTGCGATCGGCCAGCTCAAGTTGTAACAGACTATCGCGGCGATAGACACGCTTGAATCGTCAGCGATCGGCAGGCGGGCCTATGCTTCAGGCATTGAACGGCGCTTTACGCGTTGCCCTGAACAAGCGCTAACCTTAAGAGGACCGCCGCATGAACAAGCCACTTTCCGATCTGCAGCTCAATCAATGGCGTGACAGCAACGACAATCAGGAGCACTCGGCCAGCCTGGCCATGTACCTGATTGCCGTACCATTGTTCATTCTGGCGGCCCTGCTGATACTCAACGGCCTGTTCTCCGAGAGCCTGCCATCGATTGCCATCGGTGTGATCGGCCTGCTGGCTGCGCTGGGTTTTCAGCGCAAGGACGCCGCCCGCTCCGCCCGGAAATATTGACCTGCCTTGTCAGTCAGCCAAACACCGTCACCGTCTGGCGGCTGATTGCGATCAGTTCGCCGTCGGGGCTCCACAACGCTGCTGCGGTGTGACCATAGCCATCCCGGGCGTGTTCGATGACTGCGCGATAACTGCACCATTGCAGCGTATCGAGCAATGGCTGTGGCTGGACGAATTCGATGGTCCAGGTCAGCGAACTGCCCGGTGCGGGCTTGTTGAGGTGCGGCAATACCGCAGGCGGCCAGGTGTCGACCAGCGCCAGAATATGGGCCTCGCTCATGGGGCTGGCATGCGCCTCATCACGAAAACGCACATGACCACCAATTGCCGGTGACGGGGTATTGCTGAATGGCATGCCGCCCAGCGCCCAACGAATGTCCATGAAACGCAAGTAGTCGGGCATCACGCCCTTGGCAAAAGGCAGCTCCGGGCATTGTTCTACCGGCTTGAGCACTGGCGCGGCCTCTGCTGCAACCGCAATCATCGACTCACGGGGTGCGCCGAAGCTGCCTTGTATCAGGGTCATCACCTGACCGTTCTGCATGGCGCGCCCCGACACCTGACTGACAGCCTTGCCGTGACGCAGAATTTCAACGTCAAAGGCAATCGGTACGCCCGGCTCGGCCGGCCCGACAAAGGTAATCGCCAGCGAGCGAACCGGGCGCCCTTCCGGCACCTCGGCACGCATCGCTTCATAGGTCAGCGCCGCCATCAACCCGCCAAAGCAGGCGCGCCCCTGGGACCATTCGGCAGGGATCGTGACAGCACGCGGGTCGCGACGCACCGCATCGATCAATTCGGAAAAGGTCATGCTTACTCCAGCAAGTCGACACACAAGTGGATGGATGATAACCATCCTCTTAGTCAACGACATGCCGCATATTGGCCATTATTGCGGCCTGAATGACCTATTTCATAAAAAAGCCACTGCCTTAGAAACAGGCCTTGGCCAGCCGCTTGAGCGACGCCTCGGCCTTGCGCTCGGCACGCACGATGCCGATCTGCCAACCCGCAATGCACGGCGCCAGATCCGGCTGCTCTGCAGCCTGCGCCAGCCATTGCAAATGATCATGCCAGTCGCCCAGCTCGCCTTGTGCGGCCTTGAGCCGGGCCTGCATGTTTTTCGGCTGGTGGCTGAGTTCCGGGTACGCTTCGGCGGCGTAACGCACGCGTTTGATCAACAGGCGCAGGTCATGCCGATCATGCCCAGGCTCGGCGATGGCCACACGTAGCTTGCTCCATTGTTTGTCCATACGCTTTTCGATGGTCTTGCGCAGGCCGCGCAACATTCCCTGACGCTGTTGCAAACGCAGTAGCTCCGGGAATTGGTCGATCAGCTTGAGCAGGCGGCTCAGTTCAGGCGACGTCGCAACCCTGGGGCAGGCATTTCCCAAGTACTGGTTGCGCTTGAAAGCGGCCTCGTTCAGGCCCTGCTCTTCGAGAAACGCGGCGAGCACCTGCATGTCACGCAAAGGCGTGGTCAGTTGCCCTACCGCTTTTGCGGCCTCTTCCAGTTCTGCGGCAGCCGGGTTTTCCCGCAGGGGCCGCAGTACGCTACGCAGACGACGCACGGTGGTACGCAAATCATGCAGCGCTTCGCTGTCCGTCGAAACCGCAAGGCGTGCCTGGCACGCGAGCAATTTGACATCCAGCGCCAGCACCTCGGCCACCAGATGATCCACCATTGAAGACATGCAATTCCCCTTCGACACACTCATTCATGAATGCCTGTCCCTGACGGCTGACAACCTCCATGGCAGACGACGACGCAACGTGCTCAATGCATGCCTCAAGCGGCTGGCCGAAGCAAGCCGCCCGGCATAGCGCTGCGCCTGAAATTCGCGGATGAAAGCTTCGATGGCCTCGGCATGCTGCGGAAAATACAGCACCGCTCTGCGGCAGAATGCGTCAGCGCCTTCACCCGGCATACGACGCAGACCATGACGGGCGAGCAAGCGTTCAAATGCGTTGAACACCCGCAGTTGCGAGTCGCTTTCGCGCTTCCACGGTTTGAACAGCCATAACGCCACCAGCCCCAGTGAAAACAGGGTCCCCAGGACGAAAACCGGTGCCTGAAACCCTGAAAACCAACGGCCGAGAATTTGTAACTGCTGTTGTCCCTGATAGCCCAGCACCCAGCGCTGCCAGCCATAGTTGAGGTTATCCCAGCTCAGGCGTATGGCGTTGACCCAAGGCACATTGCGATAGCGTAACGCTGAGTAGGGCGAGTCCTGCAGAAAGGCTTCGTCTGCTGCCAGCGCTTGCTCCAAGCCCTGTTCGATACGCTGCGGTGCAACTGCTGCGGTGGGGTCGACACTGCGCCAGCCGATACCCGGCTGCCAGTATTCGACCCAAGCATGCGCGTCGAACTGGCGCACGGTCAGGTAGTGCCCGTCGGGGTTCAGTTCGCCGCCTTGATACCCGGCCACGACACGCGCCGGAATACCCGCAGCGCGCAGCACAAAAGTCATTGCGCCGGCGTAGTGGGCGCAAAAACCCTGACGACTCGCAAACAGAAACTCATCAATGCTGTCATTGCCCAACGGTGCGGGCTTGAGGGTGTAGTGAAACGGCTGGTCGCTGAAATAACCCAGCATCGCGGCGACCATCGCATCCGCCGTAGTGTAGCGACGGCGCAGTTCAGCCGCCCACTGCCGGGCCTGATCATTCCCCTTGGCGGGCAATTGCAGGTTTTGGCGCTGGACCTGTTCGCTGGATTGCGGGTCGCGAATACTCAGCGGCCAGGAATTGACGGCATATAACAGCGATTGCTCGACGGGACGCCGGCGTTGCAGGCGGAAGTCGCTCATCTGCCGAACGTCCGGCAACGTGGTCTCGGCCACGTCGAGGCTCGGCAACCAGGGCCGACCGCTGGCTTCCATGACAATGCTGTAAGCCAGTGGATCGCCGCGCTTTTCCCACTGCGGGATCTGCACGGTCTGGGCACGTGCCGACTGTGACCAGCGCCGCCCATCGAACTGCTCAAGGGTCAGACCGCGCCAGTACAACTGATTACGCGCCGGTATCGGCCCTTCAAAACTGGCCCGAAATACCAGTGCCGGCGACTTGCTCAGCTCGGCCATGTCGCCCGGTGCCATGTTGTCGGACAGCCCAGTGACGCCCTTGTTGCTCGGTTGCGGCAACGACCAAAGCGGGTCCAGACGTGGAAAAAACAGAAACAGCACAAGCATCAACGGCACAGCCTGCGCCATCAGCTTGAACGCCAGCTTGAGCGTATCGGTTGATCTGCCAGCCAGATCCGCGTGCTGCAGACCAATCAACGCGGCCAGCAGCGCGCCGATCGGCAGCAGGCTGAAAAGCGCCCATAGCAGGTTGTCTTCAAACAGATAGCCGACCGCCACGCAAAAGAAACCGAGGAAGATCAGCACCCGAGCGTCGCGATGGTTGTTCATTTCCAGCATTTTCAGAACGAATGCCGCAACCAGTAAAGCCGCACCGGCGTCCAGCCCGACAAGGCTGCCACGCGCCAGATATACGCCACCGGCAGTGCCCACCAGCAACCCTGACTTAATCCATGTGCCGGGCAGCCGCGCGCGCATCCGGAACACCTGAACCCGCCAGCATGTGCAGCCCAGCCACAGAAGCGTGATCGATACCGGCACGTGCAGCGCGAACGGCAACACGACCAATGCCTGCGCCAATAGCAGCCAGGTAAGGCTGACACGCGGAATGGGTGCGGCTGCGAGCGCCTTATTCTTGTCACTCATGATCGATGACCATAAAGCGCCAAAGCGCGCAGGCAGGCTTCACGGTGCGCATCACCGCTGTCGACCGTGGACAGAAAACCTGGCAGGCGCAAGGCAAACGGCTGACGACGCTGGGACAGCTCCAGTACCCAATAACACAGGCGCGACAAACGCTCCTCGATATCGCCGCCCAGCGCCATGAAGTCCAGGCACAGATCGTGGCCGCTCAAATCAGTGAAATCCTTGACCAGCAACCCCTGACCACGGGAGTAGGCTTTCCAGTGCAGACGACTGAGGTTATCGCCCGGCTGGTAGCTGCGCAGCCCCTGATAATCATCGACACCGGCACCCTGAGTGGCCTGACCGTCGTCCTCGGCGTGGGGCTGCACGCCTTTTAGCAGCGGCATGGCACCCGACAGTGGCCGCGGATAGATCAAGGCGCTCTGCTCCAGATCCAGCCAGCTCCAGGCGCGGAAAATGCCCAGCGGAAACACACTCTCGACCCGCAGCCTTGGCGCATGCAGCCAGCCGCGCTTTTCGGCAGGCAGGGTCAGTTCCACATCGGTCAGCCCGCGAGGCAGTACATCGCCGGATTGCAGAGCTGTCGCAGTCCAACCCACGCCCAAGGCGTGGTGGGCCTGGCTGGCACTTTCCAGGCGCAGGCGCAATTGCACCGGTTCGCCGACAAACACTGAACGCGCCACACCCGCACTGAGAATCAGGCCGCTGACGTTGCGATACGTGTGCAAAATGGCCAGCACGCCAATCGACAACAACAGAAAGGTCAGCCCGTAGGCCAGGCTGTTTTGATAATTGATCGCCACCAGCAGCATGAGCACGATCACGACCGCAAAGGTCATGCCGGTGCGCGTCGGCATGATGAAGATGCGTCGATGGTCGAGCGTGATGCGTGACGCCGGAGGAATTCGTCTTGCCAGCCAGCGTTGCCAAAACGGTTTGAGCGGCTCGATCAAAGCACCGGCACCTCGCGCAATAACCACTGCACCAGCGCCCCGCCGCCATGCCCGGTCGGGTCGCTGCGCTCGCGCAGCCGATGGCCGACCACCGACGGCAATACCGCCTGCACATCCTCGGGAATGACGTAATCACGCCCCAGCAACATCGCCCAGGCCCGCGCTGCGGCCAGAATCGCCAGGCTCGCCCTGGGCGACAGTCCATAGGCGAATTGCGGCTGGCTGCGGGTTGCCTCGACCAGTCGCAGCACATAGTCGACCAGCGCATCGCTGGCCCGCAACTGCCGCGCATGCGCTTGCAACTGGCCAAGCATGGCGTGGTCCAGAATCGGCTGCAGGCGCGGTAAAAGTTCGCGGCGTGACTCGCCAAGCAGCAGCGCTTTCTCCGCCGCTCTCGCCGGATAGCCCATGGAGATGCGCATCAGGAACCTGTCCAACTGAGACTCGGGCAAGGCAAAGGTGCCACCGGAACTGAACGGGTTCTGAGTCGCAATCACGAAGAATGGATCGGGCAACAGACGTGTCGCGCCCTCGATGGAGACCTGCCCTTCTTCCATGGCTTCCAGCAACGCGCTCTGGCTCTTGGGCGTGGCGCGGTTGATTTCGTCGGCCAGCACCAGTTCGGCGAAGATCGGCCCGGGATGAAAGGTGAATTGCCCGCTGTCCCGATCAAATACCGAAGTCCCCAGGATGTCACCCGGTAGCAGGTCGGACGTGAACTGAATGCGCTGATAACTCAGGCCCAGAATTTTCGCCAGCGCATGGCTGAGCGTGGTCTTGCCCATCCCCGGCAAGTCTTCGATCAGCAAATGCCCGCCGCCGATCAGGCAGGTCATCGCCAGCCGTACCTGCACTTCCTTGCCCAGTACCACTTCATTGATGGCGCTCAGGCATGCATCGAGTTTTCTACCCATCGAAAGCCCCTTCCGGCAACTGCTTAATGACTGTGGGACTGCAAGCGATGCTAGTGTCCGAACACTTTAAGATGAGCGTAGGCCGTTTCGCTAGAGTCGGTAGGGATTTGATGTGATGCGAGCATACGGAGCGAGAGGTATCTGGACAAACACTGTGCGGAACGGGCGACGGTTCGCTAGTCCGCGAAGGCGATGTTGAGAGCGATATATCTCCTGCGAATTTAAGGCCCTTTTCGCGGACAAGTCCGCTCCCACGACTTGAACTATCGTAAGACGCTCCGCGTAAGCATGCCGTTTGCGGCTTTTGATTATCGTGCGACGCTCCGCGTCGGCATGCCGTTCTGGACGCTCTGCGTCCACGATGGCATGTACAACGCGGTGCAGGCTCAGCTATCAACGGCCAGCGCGGGACTCGCGGATGTAGAAGCGGGCTTTTTCGGCTTTTTCGGTGCAGCCTTCAAATGCTTCGAACTGTTGCTGGGTCTTGGCACCGGTCAGCAGCGACAGGGCCTTGGAGTAACTGACGGTGCCGGCGAAGCCTTCGGCCTTGGCCAGATCAAGCTCGTGCCAGGCAGCGTCTATCTGGGTGGCGCAGCTGTCTCGATACCCGGTCTTGCCAGCGCAACCTGCAAGAACCAAGACAAGCAATGGCAGACAGATAAAGGCTTTCATGGGGGTGTTACCTCAGGAGTGAATATGGAGTGTGCGGCTTTGACGGTTCGATGCAGTAAAAGTGCCTTGCCACGGGGGTATGGTCGCTTTTTTCATCTAGTGGTCGGCCAGCAGACGATACCCTATTCCAGGCTCGGTGAGGATGAACCTCGGGGCGGTCGGATCGTCTGCCAGTTTCTGACGCAAATGCCCGACCACAATGCGCAGGTAGTGGCTGTCATCGGTGTGGGTAGGCCCCCAGATATCCTTGAGCAACTGCTGCTGGGTAATGACCCGCCCAGGGTGGCGTGCCAACTGCGCCAGCACCGCGTATTCCTTGCGGGTCAGCGCCACTTCCTGACCATCGAGCAGCACCCGGCGATAGGCCAGGTCGACGGTCAGCGGACCGAATTGAAGGGCCGACTCCGGCTTGTCGCTACCGGAAACCTGCCTGAGCAGCGCTCTGATTCTGGCCAGAAACTCCTGAATGCCGAACGGTTTGGTCACGTAGTCGTTGGCCCCGGCGTCCAGCGCCTGGACTTTCTGTGCTTCGCTGGCGCGTACCGAAAGCACCAGTACCGGCACCGCTGACCACTCGCGAAACTCGCTGAGCACTTGCTGACCGTCCATGTCCGGCAAGCCAAGATCAAGCACCAGCAAATCCGGCTTGTTCAATGCCGCCTGGGTCAGGCCATCCCCGCCGGTGGCCGCTTCGAGCACCTTGTAGCCCTGAGACACCAGACTGATGCGCAAAAATTTGCGAATCTGCGGCTCGTCATCGATGACCAGAATGGTCGCCGCCTGGCTCAAGCTGACTCCTCCATTTCCACATCGGGCTGCGCCTGCAACGGCAGGAACAAGGTGATGCGCGTACCCTGCCCGTCAATGCCTTCCTCGACGCTGAGACGTCCACCATGCGCGCCAATCATGCCCTGACAGATCGCCAGCCCCAGGCCCGTGCCCTGCCCGCCCCGATCACCGCGGGCTGCGGTATAGAACATGTCGAAAATCTTCGCCCGTTCATCCTCCGGAATGCCCGGCCCTTCATCACTGACCGAGAAGAACAGCTCACTGTCGAGCACACCCGCCGCCACCTGCAAGCGCCCGTCGACAGGTGAAAAGCGTGCAGCATTTTCCAGCACATTGACCAGCGCCTGCTCGATCAGCGCCGCATGCACGTACAGCAATGGCAGCTCGCCGGTCACCTGGGTGCTGACCTGCAAGGGTGCCAGCACGGCGCGCAGCCGGTTGAGCGCACTGCCGACGATATCGGCAGGCGACACCCAGTCTCGTGCAAGTTTCAGCGCGCCATGCCCCAGGCGCGTCATGTCCAGCAGGTTCTGGATATACCGATCCAGACGTTCGGCTTCGTCGCGTGTACCTTCCAGCAGCTCGCGGCGATCCTCCAGCGGGATGGCTTCGCCCAGCGCCAGCAGGCTGTCGATGCTGCCGCGCATGGACGTCAGTGGCGTGCGCAAGTCGTGGGACACAGAGGCCAGCAAGGCGCTGCGCAATTGCTCGGTTTCACCATGCAGACGCGCGGCTTCAAGCTCTTGCGCCAGTTGTGCGCGAGCCAGCGCCTGCGCCAGCGGCTGAGTCAGCGCCGCCAGCAGACGCCGGTGTTGCGCGGTGAACGACTGGCCTTCACGCGCACTGACACCCAGCAGGGCCAGTGGCCCTTCTTCCGCGGTAATCGGCCACCACCACCAGCGCCCGGACGGTAGCGTGCCGGTGCCGCTGCCAGCCGGTTGATCGTGCTGCCAGGCCCAGTCGGCGGCGGCACGTTCGGCTTCCGAGAAGGTCAGCGGCCCACCAGTCTCAACAACCAAACCGCCCTGACCGTCACGATCAACCAGGCACAGATACAATTCCTTCCAGCCGGAAAAATGCTGTTCGGCGGCATTGAGCACCGCTTTGCGATCCGTGGCAGCGGTCATCTTGCGCGACAGGTCGAGCAGTTCGCTGGTCTGTTCCTGAGTATCACGCAACGCCTGCAACTGCCTGCGCTGGCGCGCCGCGAGCTTGCCGGTCAGCGCCGACATCAGCAGGAAGAACAGCAGCGTCAGCACGTCTTCTTCGCGCTGGATGTTCAGGGAAAAACTCGGTGGAATGAACAGAAAGTCATAGGCCAGAAATGACAGCCCGGCACACGCCAGCGCCGGTCCCATGCTGCTGCGCACCGCAACCAGTAACACCGCCGCGAGAAAGATCAGGGAAATGTTGGGCAGCGCCAGCACGCCCGACACACCCCAGGCGACCAGACTGGCAAGCAGCGTGGCCACAAAGGCCAGGCCGTAATCGAACCACACCACTTCGCGCGCCGGGCGTGCGCGGGGCGGTTGATCGGGTAGCTCTTCACTGTCGTCGAGCACCGAGATTTCCAACCCGTGCCCTTCACGCAGCAAACGTGCGGCAACGCCGCCGCCAAACACCCGGCGACGCCAGTGCCGACGCGACTGGCCGACCAGCACCACGCTGGCACGCCGTTCGATGGCATGCTGCACCAGTGTTCTGGCAACCTCTCCGGCACGTAATGAAACCGCCTCGCCACCCAGCCGCTCGGCCAGTTGCTGAGCGCTTTGCAGGCGCGCGCGGGACTGCTCGTCGAGGGTTTGCCCGTCGTCCACATGCACGGCGCTCCACGGCAGGTGGCGACGCTGAGCAACCCGACTGGCGTGACGCACCAGGCGCTCGGCATGGGTATCACCGTCGATGCCCACCAGCATCCGCCCACGAACTGCCGGAGCCGACTGGCCCAATTGCCGGTAGCCCTGCGCCAGATCGTTATCGACCTGCGCCGCAGCGGTCTGCATGGCCATTTCGCGCAGCGCAGTGAGATTGGTTTGCGTGAAGAAAGCGTCGATGGCCGCGCGCGCCTGCTCAGGCACGTACACCTTGCCGTCGCGCAGGCGCTCCAGCAGTTCGCGCGGCGGCAGGTCGATCAGCACCAGGTCGAAAGCTTCCTGCAACACCCAGTCCGGCAGCGTTTCACGCACCTGCACCCCGGTGATACCGCGCACCTGATCATTAAGGCTTTCCAGGTGCTGGACGTTGACCGTGGTGTAGACGTCGATGCCGGCAGCGAGCAGTTCCTGAATGTCCTGCCAACGCTTGGTATGCCGACTGCCGGGCGCATTGGTGTGCGCCAGCTCGTCAACCAGCACCAAAGCCGGTGCCGCCTTGAGCAAGGCATCAAGGTCCATTTCTTCGAGGGTCATGCCGCGGTATTCGGTGCGCAGCAAGGGCTGTTGCGGCACGCCATTGAGCAGCGCTTCGGTTTCCGCACGGCCGTGGGTTTCCACCACGCCCGCCACGACCCTGACGCCCTGACGCAACTGCGCATGGGCCGCCTGAAGCATGGCGTAGGTTTTGCCCACGCCCGGCGCGGCGCCGAGAAAAACCTTCAGCCGCCCGCGCCCTTCGCGGGGCAGCTGGGCCAGCAGTGCATCAGCTCGACCGGAATCACTCACCTTGGTTACCACCCCTCTCTAATCATCTACAGCTTAGTGAATCTGCTGCGAACACGGCGCACTTTGTTACAACTGCGCGTTGCGCGGTGCAGACGGTAACTGATTCAGGCTCATATTCAAGGCCAATACGTTGACCACGGGCGGGCCTATCAGCGGACGTTGCGTGTTGGCGTCGATCAGCGCCTGTACTTTCTCCAGCGGCAACTGGCGCGCCGCGGCAACGCGACCGGCCTGCCAGGCAATGGCTTCAGGCGAGAGATGCGGGTCCAGACCGCTGCCGGACGTGGTCAGCAAGGCCAGTGGCACCGGTTCCTGCGAGGCATTGGCCAGTTTCGCAACGTCCTCTTTCACGCGTGTCACCAGTGCCGGGTTGCTCGGCGCGAAGTTGCTCGCGCCACTGGCTACCGTCGCAAACGCGCCTGCCGAAGGACGCGACTGAAACCACTCATCACCCGTAAACGACTGGGCGATGAGTGCCGAGCCGCGCACTTTGCCCGCCGCGTCGTACACCAGGCTGCCATTGGCCTGCGCCGGAAACGCCACTTGCGCAACCCCGGTGACTACCAGTGGATAGGCCACGCCGGTGATCAGGCTCATCAACACGATCAGGCTCAAGGCCGGACGCAATACATTGGACATCTGCACATCCTCAATCAGGTGAGGCTGCACGCCGACCGGCGTGCAGCACAGGCTTCAAACAAGGCCGAGTGCGACCAGCAGCATGTCGATCAACTTGATGCCGAGAAACGGCACAACGATGCCGCCCAGGCCATAGATCAGCAGGTTGCGACGCAACAGATGCGCCGCGCTGGCGGCCTGAACCCGCACGCCACGCAGGGCCAGCGGGATGAGCACAACGATGATCAGCGCGTTGAAGACGATGGCCGAGACAATCGCACTTTGCGGGCTGGCCAGTTGCATGACGTTGAGCACGCCCAGTTGCGGATAAATCGAGGCAAACAGCGCAGGCAGCACGGCGAAGTACTTGGCCACGTCATTGGCAATCGAAAATGTCGTCAGCGCACCGCGTGTGACCAGCAATTCCTTGCCGATCTGCACCACGTCCAGCAGCTTGGTAGGGTCGCTGTCGAGGTCAACCATGTTGGCCGCTTCACGCGCGGCCTGGGTGCCATCGTTCATCGCCATACCGACGTCCGCCTGCGCCAGTGCGGGCGCATCGTTGGCACCGTCGCCGCACATCGCCACCAGTCGGCCTTCGCCCTGCTCCTGACGAATCCGCTCCAGCTTTTTCTCTGGCGTGGCTTCGGCCAGCACATCATCGACACCCGCTTCAGCGGCAATGGCTGCAGCAGTCAGTGGGTTGTCGCCAGTCACCATCACCGTGCGAATCCCCAGCTTGCGCAACTCCTCGAAGCGCTCGCGAATACCCGGCTTGACCACGTCCTTGAGATGAATCGCACCCAACAAGCGACCGTTGGCGCAGACCAGCAGCGGCGTGCCGCCGGTCTTGGCAATCTTGTCGACTTCCCGCGCCAGGGCAGGCGGCAGGTCGCTACGCTGCATGTTGATAAAGGCCAGCAGCGAATCCACCGCGCCCTTGCGGTACACATGGCCCTGATAATCCACACCGGACAGACGTGTATCGGCGCTAAACGGTACAGCGGTTACCGAACTCAGGGTGGGCTCGTTCATCGGGTGCAGGTTGCGCAGGAACTCGACGATGGATTTGCCTTCCGCCGTATCGTCGGCCAGCGAGGCCAGCAAGGCGCCCTCGCCCAGTTCCTTCGGGGTCACGCCGGGTGCTGCGTAAACGGCAGCGCAGCGGCGATTGCCGAAGGTGATGGTGCCGGTCTTGTCCAGCAACAGCACATGCACATCGCCCGCAGCTTCCACGGCGCGACCGGACTTGGCGATCACGTTGAGGCGCACCAGCCGGTCCATGCCGGCAATACCGATGGCCGACAGCAGGCCGCCAATGGTGGTCGGGATCAGGGTGACCAGGAGTGCTACCAGAAACACCAGCGGCAGGCTGCCCCCGGCAAAGTGGGCGAACGGCTGCAAGGTGATGACCACCAGCAGAAAGATCAGGGTCAGGCCGATCAGCAGAATATCCAGCGCGACTTCGTTAGGGGTCTTCTGCCGCTTGGCACCTTCCACCAGCGCAATCATGCGGTCCAGCGTCGATTCGCCGGGGTTGGTGCTGATGCGTATCAGCAGCCAGTCGGACACCAGTCGGGTGTTGCCGGTGACGGCCGAGCGGTCGCCGCCGGATTCACGAATCACCGGGGCTGACTCGCCGGTAATCGCAGCCTCGTTGACCGCCGCGATGCCTTCGATGACTTCGCCGTCGCCAGGGATCATTTCCCCGGCGTCGACACGCACCACATCGCCCTTGCGCAACTCGCTGGCGTTGATGGTGCGCAGGCTGCCATTCTCATCGCGAATGCGCGCCTTGAGCCCTTCGCTGCCGGCCTTGAGACTGTCGGCGCGGGCCTTGCCACGACCTTCGGCCAGCGCTTCGGCGAAGTTGGCGAACAGCACGGTGAACCACAACCACAGGGCGATCTGCACGCAGACCGAAGTTGGCACCTGCGGGTTGGGGATGACGCACAGCACGGTGGTCAGAATGGCAGTCAGTTCCACCACCAGCATCACTGGCGAACGCTTGAGCTGGCGCGGGTCGAGCTTGACGAACGCCTGCACTAGCGCCGGACGCCACAGGGCAGCGATGCCGGTCTTGGCTGACTCGCTGGCGGCCTGAGGCTCGGCAGTTTTTACAGCATCACGTCTTGAAAAATCAGTAGTGCTCATGATCGGTTCCTCAGAAACCCAGGCTCAGGTGTTCGGCAATCGGCCCCAGTGCCAGGGTCGGCAGGAAGGTCAAACCACCCACCAGCAAAATGGTGACGGTCAGCAGAGTGACAAACAGCAGGCCGTGGGTCGGGAAGCTGTTCAGACCCTGTGGTGCGGTTTTCTTCATGGCCAGGCTGCCAGCCAGTGCCAGCACCGGCAGGATGTAACCAAAGCGGCCAATGAAGATCGCCAGGCTAAGCATCAGGTTGTGGAACACGGTGTTGGCACTGAAACCGCCGAACGCCGAGCCGTTGTTGGCCGTGGCCGAGGTGTAGGCGTACAGCAACTGGCTGAAACCGTGCGGGCCGGGGTTGCTGACCGCACCGGCCGGGCCAGGCAGGCTGGCAGCAATCGCGCCCAGCACCAGCACGCCGACCGGCATCACCAGCAAGGTGGCGACCAGCAGCCGCACTTCCTGCGCTTGCAGCTTCTTGCCGAGGTATTCCGGCGTGCGGCCAATCATCAGGCCGGAGAGAAATACCGCAATCAGTACGTTCAGCAGCATGCCGTTAAGGCCCACACCCACGCCGCCGAAAATCACTTCACCGACCATCATGTTGACCAGCGCAACCATGCCGGTCAGAGGGTTGAGGCTGTCGTGCATACCGTTGACCGAACCGTTGGAGGCCGCAGTGGTAGCGACTGACCACAGCACCGTGCCGGTGGTGCCGAAGCGGGTTTCCTTGCCTTCCAGCGGTGCGGTCTGCTCGACACCGGCGATGTTCAGGGCCGGGTTGGGCTGGTACTCGGCCCACAGCGACACCGCGCCGCCGATCAACAGCAGTGCCAGCATGCAGCCAAGAATCGCGCGGCTCTGGCGCATGTCCTTGACGTAGTGGCCAAAGGTGAACACCAGCGCTGCCGGGATCAGCAGGATCGACACCAGTTCGAACAGGTTGCTCCACGCCGTCGGGTTCTCGAACGGGTGCGCCGAGTTGACGCCGAAGAAGCCACCACCGTTGGTGCCCAGCTGCTTGATCGATATCTGGCTGGCCGCAGGGCCCATCGGCAGGCTTTGATCCGCGCCTTGCAGGGTCAGCGCATCAATGTAATGACCGAAATTCTGCGGCACGCCCTGCCAGACCAGAAACACGGCCAGCACGATACTGATCGGCAACAGCCCATAGAGCGTGGCGCGGGTCATGTCGGCCCAAAAGTTACCGAGGCTCTGCGACGAGCGACGGCTGATACCGCGACATAGCGCGACCAGCACGGCGAGACCGGTGGCAGCGCTGACGAAGTTCTGCACGGTCAGGCCGACCATCTGGCTCAGGTAGCTGAGCGACGCTTCGCCGCTGTAGGCCTGCCAGTTGGTGTTGGTGATAAAGCTCATCGCCGTGTTGAAGGCCAGCGACCACTCCATGCCCGGCAATTGCTGCGGGTTGAGCGGCAGCATGCCTTGCAGCATGAGGATGGCGAACAGCACGACAAAGCCCGCAAGGTTGAACGCCAGCAAGGCCCACATGTATTGCTGCCAGGATTGCTCGGTTTTCGGGTCGACGCCGGAAATTCGGTAGCAGGCCCGCTCGACCGGCCCCAGCACCGGGCTCAGCCAGGTGCGCTCGCCTTCCATGACCCGATAATAGAAACGCCCCAACCAAGGCGCGGGTGCCAGCAGCAGGACCAGAAAGGCCAGGATCAACAGATAATCGTAACTGTGCATGATCACTCCTGACTCTGATCGGCGCGCAACAGCGCCACCAGCAGATAGATGAACAGCCCGACTCCCATCAGCAGCGAGATACCATCCATAACGCTCATTGAAATTTCCCCCATCAGGCAACACCGATACGGCACAGGCCGCGTGGGGAGATTGTCCGCAGGCGGGGTGTAAAGGCGCGAGATCGACAGGCTGGCCGGGGCGTAAAGAAGCTGTAAAAAAGCGCTACAGCCTTGACGGCGCAAGGCCTTCGCGGACCTCCAGCGCTGTCATTTATGTCAGGTTCGCGTTGGGGATTGCGGGGGTATCGTGGTGCGGCGATCTTCAGGAAAAGGACTTCACCATGCTTCGCGACAACGGAAAACCACCCGGCACCACGCCGCCCTCCCACACCACACCCGCCACTGTCCAGTTGACCGTCAAGGAACGACAAGTCCTGGAATGGGTGGCGATCGGCAAATCCGCGTGGGAGATATCCCGTATTCAAGGGTGCACGGAAGCGACCGTGCACTTTCATACCAGCAATATCCGCCGCAAGTTCGGGGTGACGTCATTGAAGGCGGCGCTGGTGATGGCGATCAGGCAGGGGGTTATTTTGGTGGAGTGAAGTATTTAAAACCGGTGCACCCCACAGGAGGTAATCTCCTGCGTTGTGCACTTGGATTGCGGATCAGCACTTATATTTATTAGTCTTAGTCGAAGCTATATCTATCCTTAGGTTTTCCAGGCAGGTACCGGTCCAATCCTACTTTTCCAGGAGCCGGATTTGGACGCCTTATGTTCTCTACGGTGGGAATTTTTTTAAGCTCTTTTCTGGCAAATGATAAATCTTTTTTAATCACAGAACGCGCATGAGCAGTCATTCCGGTTTTACCCATATTCTTCTGCATGTATCCTAATGCTTCGACAGCGTTGACTTCTTTGTCAGTAAGAAATTTTGCTGTTTTAAGCTTGTAATCACTTATGGCAGAATCAATTCTACTGCGATAACTTTTGGTAGTCTCAAGCAATCTAGCTGCGTCTTTTTGCCTGATGGTTTTTAATGCTGTTACGCTTTTACTACCACGAGAGGTAAGTAGTTCGGGGATTTTTGCGACACCGGGGGATTTAGTCGTCAAAGTAGGACTCTTCTTTAAAGCTCGGAACAACAGTTTGAATGGAGTAAATATCCCAAAGTGCCCCGACGGATCCACCCTGTTCACCGGATCGCCCTCGACATACGCATACCCATTCACCCCACCCTCGCCAAACGGACTCCAGCTATCGGGACTGTTGAAGCGCATCAACACCGGGCTGTAGGCCCGATAACCATTCCCCAGCATTTGCCAGCCGCTATCCGCCTCGGCCAGTTCGCCATTGAACCCCAGTTTACCGAGTGGTGGAGCTTCACCGCTGGCATGGCCGTAGGCCGTATACCTCCTCCGGTTGATCCCGTCGCCACCCACCTCGCCCAGCACACTGTCGCTGCCATCGGTGGCAAGCAGCAGCGTGTGATCACTCTGCTGTTCGGCCAGCAGGTAGTCGTCGCCACGCATGAAGGTGCTCTGGACATGGCTGCCAAGTTGATTGGCCAGCCCTGCGTCGCTATAGAAACGCAGGTCTCTGTCGTCGCCACGGGTCTCCCCGGTCAGTTGGTCCTGGGGGTCATACTGGTAATGAATGCCGGCCGAGGGCGTGCCTACTTCGATCAGGCGGCCGAGGGGATCGTATTTAAGCGTGCGCCCGGCTTCGTCGGTTTTGAGGTTGCCGTCCAGGTCGTACTCAAGTTTGATTTCAGACGGGTAGTATTTATCATTACTGTTCGTCACCCGGCTCAACTGCACCGGGTCGTCACCTTCGTAAAAATACCTGGCATTGTTGCTCTCGACATTGCTGTTGTCGTCGCTGCCGTCATTGAAGCGGGTCGTGACGACCGTCAGGTTGTTCGCGCCATCGAAAGTGAAAGCCTGCGCGCGGAGGGTCCTGCCATAGGGGTCCACTGGCCGCTGAGTTCCCGTGCATTGGTATTGACCCAGGCGACCGGACGTATCGTAAAGGTAGGTTTCGTCACGGAGTGTTTCCGTGCCTTGGCGCAGGGTACGCTGGACCATGTTATCCACATCATCATAGACCTGAACCATCTGTTGCTCGACTCCGTCGAGGTCAAACGTACGCTTTACTTCCCGACCCAGATCATCATATTCAAGGCTGATCGCGACGGTTCTCTCGCGGCTGCCGTCGGTCTTGTCGGTGGTGGTGATTTTTGCGAGGCGACCAAAGACAGTGTCGTAGTCGAACGTTGAATAGACCTCACCCAGCGAGGTTTCGTAAAGACGACCGCAGCTGTCATAGCGATTGACCTGCTCCTGTCCCAGTACGTCGGTGTAAGACAGCAGCAGGCCCAATCGGCTGTAGCTGTAGAACATGTCGTAGGTCTTGCCTGCCGAGGTGCGCTTCTCGCTTTTCAGCGAGCCGGTACTGTAATACTCGCGATCCAGTATCTCGCCCTGCTCCGAGGAATGAAGCAGACGAGCATTCTGCTTATCGTAACTGTAATCGGCAGCCAAACCCGGCTCCGCAGTCCGGACAGACCCGGACTCTTTCAGCGGATCAACTTCGCAGGTGATTTCAGGTTCAGGCACAGCTTCGGACTGCACCCTGCGCCACGGCTCATCGCCCACCTGGGGCTTGTATTCGTAGTCGATTTTCCGCTTGCTGGGCAGGGTTATCGTTTTGGGCTGCAGCAGACCGGGGTCGTAAACAAACGTACGTTTACGCCCCCCGGTTACAGAGCTGACCAGACGATCCAGCCCATCGAACTCCTGCTCTCCCAACACAATGCTTTTGTCGTTGTGCTCGATGCCGATACTGACGGGCAAGTCTTCGCTGCTGTAGCCAGCATAGCTGCGACGCACGATGGCCCTGCTTGGCAATTTGGACTCGATCACCCGATCAAAGACGTCGTAAACAGAGGTGGTGTGCCGCTCGCCGCCCGCTTCCCCGACAATTTCCTCGACACGGCGGCCAAGGCCGTCGTAATGGTACTGGCTCAGACTGACCGAGTTTTCAGCCTGATCCTTTCGCTCGCTGCGGGTCGGCTGTTCGAACAGGTTCATCCAGGTCTCGGTGAACTCGCTTTTACCGCCACCGTTGCCTTCGATCCAGCTACGTTGAATCGGGCCCTGCGATTGCGCCGTACCAATAGGGTCGGTCTCTTCGAACGTCTTGACGCCATCCGGCCCGGTGACGCAGCGCTGCTTGCCCCAATCGTCGTATTCGAAGACGCTCTTGAGCGCCAGATCCTGCTGGCCCAGCCAGTCAAACTCGGTCTCACTGCCCATAAGCCCCCACGCATCGTAAACAGCCTCGTAGGTCTGTCGGGGCTTATCGGCGCGTGCAGGATTATCTGCGTCATCCCGTTCCTCACGGACGACTCGGTTGAGGCCATCGAAGTGGCTGCAGGTTTTTACCCCTTTGACGTCGATGAGCGTCTGCATGGCCTGATCAGTCGCGTTGGCACATAGCTGATACTCGTAACTTCTGGTCGCGTTGTAGGTTTCATCATTTGGCGCCACGGTTTCACTCAGCACACGTCGCAGGCTGTCGTAGACATAACTAATTTCCACGTTGTTGTCGTCGCGATTGAGCAAGGGTTCGCCATCGAGCAGAGAATCCTCCAGCGTAATGACCTTCTTCGCGCCATCGAAGCCGGTTACGGTCTGTACGGTTTGCAGCACTGTCGCGGCATAACGGCTGCTCTCAGGGACGCTTTCGGGAGTGTTCTCGGGAGCACTTTCAGTGGTGTTCTTGAGGAGGCGCACAGGAATGCTGTAGGCGTACGCTGTGCTGGTCACCTTCCCACCCATGAACACTTGCTGCAATTTGAGCCGACCGTGCAGGACTGCATTGTTCGGCTCATCGAAGTATTCGTAGGTCGTGCGTTGCTGTTCCTGCTCACCGTCAGTAGCCTGCATCAGTAACGTCTCGCTTTGCGGTGCAAACCATTTCTGTAGCTGGCCGCCACCCACTGCTGGCAACGCAAGGTAGCGATAGCGGGTGATCAGGACCGGTGCCTTGCCGTAGCCGGATATCGCCGGGGTGACCTTGCTGCTTTTCATCCAGCGGACGAAGCCTTCAGGGTCCTTCGGGCATCCGTCCTCGCCGTCGGCCAGATACCACTCACTGGCCTCGACCACACCGTTGGCCTGAGTCTGAGTGAGCAGATTACCGTGCTCGTCATACGTGCTGCTGACAGTCTCACTGCGCGGCACACTGCCGTCTGACGACAGCCGCCAGGTGGTCTGGACCTCTTTGGGCAGCTGACAGTAGGCAAGCTGAGTCGAAAAGGGTTCTCCCGGCTTGATGTAGTAACGAGTGTCCACCTGCATGACGCTAAGGTTCTTGCGCGTGGTTTCTCGAGTGAGCAGGTGAAACTGGTTGAAGGTTCGTTCGATGCTGCGCTCGGCATCAGCCTTGCCCGCGACCTCGACACGCAATGTTTCGGTCGACGAGTACTCGTATAGCTCCGCCCCGCGGTACAGATACAGATTGTCCAGACCATTGTCTTCCCAGGCGATATCCAGCCCTGCGCCCAGAAAATTGTGCTCGCGCCCGGAGCTGTCCTTGTAAGTGTAATAAACGTCCATTTGCGCCTGCCCCACGCCGGGCGTCGTGCGATGGCGCGTGACTCTGGGGAGAGGCGCGCGTTCCGCCCTCTTAGGAAACTGATGGCCGCTGTCGGTATAAAAGATATCTTCCCGGCCGCCAGCGGGTGTTTCCACCGCCGTCATGCATAAATGCTCACGGATCGTGTTGTATACAAAACGCCAGGAGGCAGCATTGTCGGTCGGCAATTCGATACGGTTGACACGGTGATCCGATCCACCCAGCACCATCACGAATGTCGCATCCGGTTCCTCGCCAGCGATCATCCGCAACGTTACCGACGTTTCGTCGCGGCTGATGCCGAGCAGGAGCTGATCCGAGTCATCCTTGATTTCGCTGAGCATTTGATGCCCGCCGAAAGAAGCGTAATCCAGCGTGATACTGTGACCTTCAGGGGCAAATACGCGCACCGGCAGCGCGACTCTGTTGGTGCCGCTGCCGCGCATTTCGAGCTGCTCCACCAGACCGGACTTGTGCATCACCCGGTAGTGATTATCGTCCTCCTTGTACAAGTGAAAGCTGTCGATTTTCTTTTCCGACATCAGCATCTGGCCGTTGCCGGTTTGATCGACCTTGAATGTCTCGCCGCTGCTCAGCGATACGATCTGCTTACCCGGATCGTACTGCGACAATTGCAGGTTCCAGCCAAGACCAAAGCCGCTGTCCTGACGGTTGAGAGGATTATAGTTGAGTGCCAGTGGCATGCCCGGGCCACGCAACCCGTTGGTTTTGACATCGGGCAGGGTGATCGCCACTGTGTATTGCCCGGTGCGGGGGTCAACGCCGCTCTGTACATAACTGAGGAAGTTGAACGCGTTGGAGTGTACTGAAGTCGATGCTGTCATGTTCCATGAACCTCGAACTTTATGTATTAAGATAACCGCCGCCCACGGGGCAACGGTTAAGCAGGTCTGACAAGTCCAGTTGTACTAACAGCTAATCCGATACATCGACACGCACGCAGGACAACTTGCCTTTTATATTTTCATCACCGTCATACGCCTTGATCACAACAACGCCGCGACTGACGATGGTGTCGACCGGTTTGCTTCTGAGCTGGTCGATGGATATCCAGGGTGTTGTAAGGGGGTCGATATAAGTCTCGAGCCCAAATACCCAGCCTCCCGAATCATTACAATCTCTGGATTCCAGGTATATCTTCATGGCCGAGCGCACATTATCCAGCTTGATAAAACTCATCTCATCGTTCGTGCACCCATGATCTTCTTTGTTGAGATAAACCGTGTCGTCCTTGGCGGTAAAGTTGCAGTTCTTGCCTCCGCCATCAGCGTTTGCTGCGAGCATGATCAGTCGAACCGCCTGTGCCGGGGGCTTTGGCACCGGGCTGTGGGACGGGACGAGCGTACAGCCTGTCAAACCCGCAAGCACTACACAGGCAAAGGTTTTACTTAGCGCATTCATAATAATAATGACTCCCTGTCGGTGTGTGGCATCAATGCCTTATTCGGGCTTCTATACCGAATAGAGGGTATGCATGAGACGGTTGCGCCTGCCGACGCCGGTGGCCAGAAAACCGATTCGTCGTTTATGGGCATTGCCCTGCTTATCGAGCAACAGGACTACTATTTCCCCCATCAATTTGTCGCGTGAGTCACCTACCGGGATATATTTAAGGCCCCGGAGGCGGTGCAGGCTGATGACCAGTTTGCCGGTCTCGAATAAGGACATCTTGACGTCAATGTCCAACGTGTGGACATCCCCCATCACGTCCTGGAGCGCTTCGTCAAAGTTCACCTTGCTTACATCACCGATAACCGCAGGGTCGTCGAAAATAAAACCCGTCCAGCTGAACATTTTTTCTTCTTCCAGCTCGCTCTCCCAGAGAATGATCGACGTATTGATCCCGTCACCGTCAGGCTTGGAGGGCAGAAACTTCAGTGTCTCGAAATTCACCCATTGCTGGGTTTCGGGGTTAATGACAGTCAGCGTCCAGTAATCAGTGGTCTCGAACTGGTAATCGAAATGCACATCTTCCCCAAAGTCCGGAGCCCCACTCGACGGCGGATCAACCGGAGGATCTCCGCCATCCCCATGTGCACGCCGCGGAATGAAGGTGTAACTGCGGGCATCGAACCTGGGCAAGTTTCGCGGGGTGATTTCAACCTTGCTGTTGATCTCTTCAACCATCAAAGAGGTCCACCACTTGGCGTTGTCATCCTGAAATTTCGCGTGGAAGACTTTGACGAAACCCGATACCGCCCGGCTGTGCAGGAAGAAGTACTGCGTGATTGTCCGTGACGCATCCAGGCCCGATTCAGCAGCCAAGACGCCGGCCCCGGATAGCTCGAAGCGGTTATATTGACTGCGCACGCGCCACGTTTGGCCATCCCCCTCGGGTATGCCTTCGAGATGGGAGAGTACTGACTCGATACATTGATTGGATTCATCGTCTACCAGACGCATGGAGGCCCTTTCGGTGGGACTCAGCTCGTACTCGATGTTGTTGTGCGGCCTTATCTGGGTCTTGATCTGCAGCCTGAGTTGCTGATAACCGTTGGGGTACAGATTGCCTGTATTACCGTAAGGCGGTGACGAGCCAGGAACCGTGACGATAAACATCGACATTTCTTGCCAACTTTCTTCATCGATGACTTCGGATAATTCGATGACGCTATAGCCGTACGCCATAACCACCCCCTTGCTCAGCACTTCACAGCTCACCACGCTACTGGCGACAAACGCCTGATCGGGCGGCATGAAAAGCCCCTGCTGATCAACAGTGCCTAGCCCACCCGCCACTTTCCAGCGTCGCTCAAACCCAAGCAGCAGTGCGCTGTCATCGTGTAACTGCACCGCTACCTTTGGCCGTGCTCTGGGTACGAAAGCTGGCTCGATACGCAGCGTTTGCTGCCCTTTGGCAATAAGCACCGTAGCGATGCCACGGTCATTACCCAACGCCTGTATCTGTTGCACCGCCAGTGCTCTTTTTCCGGACCTGGCATCCGGACTGAAGAGCGCGCCCTTGTCGACCGTACTCAAACTGCCAAGCTCAGTGCCCAACAGCGCCCAGCTCACCGGGCTGCCGTCAAGCGTCGAAGCCGCCAGCGAGACCGGTTGCAGCGCATCCCCCCCTGGCACTACCGTTACACTTGGCGCCAACTCCATGCTGCGTGATACCACACCCACCAGCGCCGAGACTTTGACGACAGCGCCTGACTCTTCATACGTGGCTGTGATCACCACGCGCAACGCGTCATGGCCAATCGCCTCAAGCCCCGGCGCCGTGTAAACACCGCTGGAAGAGATGCTGCCGCTTCCCGCAGCCAGGTGGCTTTTAATGCTTAACGCACTCCAGCTGGTGGCCGGTATTTCTTCGCCTTGCGGGTTGTGCAGGGCAAATCGCTGAGTCTGCCCGGCCTTCAGGGTCGAAAACAGGGGTGTAATGCTGGCCTGTGTCGAACGAAGGCTGCCAAACAACAGCAGGTCATGTGGACGGTATTGCTCAAGTGGTTCGAATACGCGTCCACCGGTGAACTTCAGGCAGTCCGCCACGTGCAGACGTTCACGCTCGATCATCGACTGAGTCTCTTGCGAGAGCATCAGCACCGTGCCGTAGGTTGGCTGACCGTCTTCCCCACGATCATCAGGTATCGGATAAACGAAATCATCTGTCGGTGCAAACACGCCTTCAGCGTCGCCATCCTGCGCGTGCATGAACAGCACAAGCGCGCCATCACCGGTAGTAGTGTCCATACGCGCATCGCTTGAACGCGGCGCAGCGCGGGTAACAAGCCGCAAGCTGGCTGGCGTCTGAACATGATAGCGATTGAGCTGTGCCTGCAGCACAGAGAAAACCCGGCGATGAAGTGCAATCTGCTTGAACTCCTCAGCAAAGAAATCTGCCAGCCGCAGATTGATCACATCATCGAGGCCCCCCAGATTACAGGCAATGTCAACCCCGTCGGCCAGATCGAGCAGCACATGCCCCTCATCACCCACGAAGAGGTCAACAGTCATTGCCAGCCTGAAGCCCATAGGCTCGCTGATGATGGAGCTGCCGGACACGGTGGTTGCACTCCCCTCCGGCTGATGCAAGCCGCTGTAACGGCCAGACACCATGTTCATCGTGACGAGGACACTGCCGGAGCCCGGCGAGTCAGGCAGAAACGACAGGACCGGCACGCCCAGCTCGACCTGTTTCAGACGAACAGTGTCGCCTTGTCGCTCATCCACCACGATGTCGCCGGTGAACAACGGCAAGAAGGCCAGCTCCTGATAGCGCTCGATGTATTGTTGCTCTATATGCCGGTTGAGCTCGCTGCGACTGACCGCCGCGACGGCTCCCCAGCCTTGGGTCAAGGTACCTGCACCCGCTCGCTGCACAATACCGCTCAATGAACGGGGCATTGCATTAGCCGCCGTGCCCCCCGCTGTCCCGGTCAGTGCCTGCAACACACCGGAGGAACCACTCAATGGCAGCGGCAGAATCAAGTGCCCGGCCATTGTGCCCAAAGCGTCGTCTTCAAATTCTGCAAACACGACAACGTAGCGTTCGGGTGCTTCGGCATCACAGCTGTACACGCCAGTGGCGTCTATAGAGCCCGGCCCATCAAGACTCCAGGTGACTTGAAGGTCATGACCATTGACGACGACTTTCAGCTCGGCACGCTGATCATTGACGCTGACAAGCGTGATGAACAGCATCGGTGAGTGGCGAAGAACCAGAACCTGAATTGACTGGGTGTGCTGATCGTCGCTGACCGTTATTGTGTCGAGGACATAGGTATTCCCTGCCCCCCCTGCACCGGCGACGTAAAACTTCTCATGCGGTGCATCGACGCCGTCCTCAAGCGTCCCGCTTTCTCCGGCTACCGGATCGACCACCGTCCATTTCAGGGGAGTTGCACGCGAACTGCGTGCTGAAAGCGCTATCCGTTCACCGTAATTACACACCTGAATCAACGGGCTGACGCTGACGCTGCTGGTGAGCACCGTCAACACTGCGGTACTCTCATGCTCCGACACCGGGTCAATAGCCTTGATCAGTACACGCTGAAAACCCTGCCTTGCGGGCAGCGTTGCGGGAGCCGTATACCGGCCCTGCATATCGATTTTTCCCAGTCCTTCAGCATCGCCACCCAAAGGATCTTCCAGAGACCAGGCGATGTCCGCCCGCGCAGGCCGGGTGGTCAATTGCAGCTCTTCGCCTATACCGATCAGTGCCTGGTGCCCGGCGATACTGAACGTGGACGCACCGGGATCGATACGACCGAACACGGCCAGGTCATAAGGTAGACGCTTGAGTACGGGTTGCAAAACTTGCTCGTCAGGCAATAACCAGCCGCCCAGAAAACGCTCGGCGCCGGTAGCATCCAGAGTTTTGCTCAACCCTTGAAGCACAGCGTGTTTGACGGTGTAGGCCACGAAGCCGTTGACCTGCTCCAGCTCCCTGACACTCAGGTTGTCCAGCGTTCCTGGAACGGCGCTGACCTCATGATCGAACAGGTAAGGTGTATAAAGATGCCCTTCCACTGCTTGATCATCTGACTCACCTTCCAGCAGATGAAACTCATGCTTGAGGCTGATGTTGAAGGTAGCGTTGTGCGATTGCCATTCATCGCTGTCCAGCGCTCTGTAGCGAAAACCCAGCGTGCAGGGAAATTCCCAGGTCTGCGTGGTCTGGGCGTACTCGAAGTCAATGGTCAGGGGATGCTCGGCGTTGAAGGCCTGAACGTTGAAGGATTCCGATTCAAAGACGAATTCCGCGCTGCGATATTCTCCAGCCGGAACTTCAAACGTGCCGGCCTGAGCGACCATCTGCTTCAGTGGTTTATCGTTTGGAACGTTGTAGCTGAATTCAGACGCTTGCAGCATCTGTATCGCCGCATGACCAAAGGCAGCACGGTGCAGTGCGTGAGAGGAAAACACGGCGGTCGCCGAATACGAATGCTGAGTATCGTTGGGAATCAGGTAACGGAAGTCGGAGTCGCCACCCGGAATCCCGCCCGACACGCCGTATTGCATGGTCGTGAACAGCAGCAACGCGCCTTTTTTATGGACTGATACAGCATTGGGGCTTTCAAGCTGTGATCGCACATCAATTCTACGTACATTGAGCAATTCGTTGCTCTGCTCGTTGAAAATACCCAGCCTGAACTGCTGCTCCTGATTTTCCGGGTTGCTGAACCAATCCTGAAAAAAGTCGCCGATCTTCTCTCGTTCGGTAGAATGGCCCGGAAAATCCAGTGAAAGGTTTTTAGCCAGACCAAGGTCCACCACCAGATCCGCGCTTTGACTGCTCATTTCCAGATCGAAATCCAGGCCCGGCGCATTCAGTGGGTCGTAGGCTGCGATTCTGTGAACATTGTGCTGCCCTAGAGCGTTCTCTACCACGGTATGCAAACCGGCGATAACCGGAATGCGCCAAGCCAGCAGCGAATTCTCCAGAACGCTGTGCTTGAACGACAAGGTTGGTGCCCCGAGAACACAGCCCGAGAAAAAATGGGAATCAATCGTATTGGGAATCGTGATACTTCCGTCCGGCACCGGACGCGACATTCCCTGAGCCAGACTCTGTTGGTAAACATGGTCGAGGAGCTCGTTGACCTTGTCGCCATCCAGAGCAATGATCGCGTCCCAGCCTCTGAGACGCGTGTTATCTTTCATCCATGCCAACAGACTTTCCGCTGAATAACCAGCCATGACATCACCTCCTGTGATGTTGATATAGATAAGACCGATGTGCCTTGGGTCAGGACGCCGGTACTTCTTTGCCCTTCATCAATTCCAGCTCCGTGGCAAACCCGTCCACCGGTAGCGGCAATATGATATGCCCCTCAATGACGTCAAAGACTGAATGATCGGCCTCGGCAAAAATAAGCACAAACCGGTCAGTCGACGATATGTCGGGGGTGTACAAGCCGTCACTGATGCTCCCGCTCCCGGCGCCTATTCTCCACTCGACGCCGGCCGGCGTAGCGCCATCGGCAAACGCTTGCAGTTGAACCTGATCGGCACGAATGGTCACAACGTCCACGGGCTTGCCGACCTTCGCAACCTCCAGAACTTCCGAAACCTCCACGGTTCTTACGACTTTCACGGTTAACAGTGGGATTTGATGCTTTACCAGCACCCACGACGAAACACTCGCCTGCCCACTGGTCACGACTATCTGATCCAATAGGTAGGTTTTGCCGGACACCTGCTGCGCCGCGACGTAACGGTGATCACCATCAGCCAGTTGGCTGGGCTCCAGGACACCGCTTTCGCCGGGAACCGGATCCTTGAGCGACCAGTGCATTTCTTCTGTGCCGAGCGAGCCTGCCTCGAGCTCCACAATCTGCCCGGCGTCACACACCTGAATCAACGGATTGAGGGTGATCGGGTTGGTCACGATCGTAACCAGCGCCGAACTCTGATAGTTGGAGTTCATGTCAGTGGCCGTCACCCGAACACGTGTGAACGGAAACTCGGTTGCCGAGCTTTCTGGCGCGTAATACCGGCCGGCACCATTGATGGCACCGTAGTTCTGCGTATGACCATCCAGACGTTCGACACCCCACGTCACACTCAATCCCAGCGGTTGAGTGGTGAAGGTGGTGGAACTGTCGACTACCATCAGATGCTCCGCCGGGCTGACGACAAAGTCTGCCCCGGAACTATTGATGCGCCCGAAGGCGGCTATGTCTCTGGGCGCACGCAGTACATCAGGCACAATGGCTTCGTTGAAATTGAGATTGATACTGTCCCGGATGAACGAACTGATCGGCACACGGGTAGCGAGTTTGCCCTTTAGTACGGCCCTGATCCCGGACTCGAACGGATGAGTGTCCAGACTCTTGAAATTCGCCTTTACTATCTCTATCAACACCTGTAATTCGACGCTCAATGGTGGTGGATCCAAATCTCCGAAAGCCGGTTCACCGCTGGTGGTATTTATCGTGAGGCTGGGGGTCAGAACGAGGTCGTTGTTTTCTTCGGCGAAGGTATAAATGCACCGTACATCGACCGTGATGACCTTGGTCATGACCAGTACCGTCTTGCCTAGCAACGTAAGCACAACGCTGGGTATAGCTTTGGGCTTCCAGGTCAATGCCACCGTGCCATCGCAAATGAGTTCCACTGACAAAGGCGTGCTCTCCAACGCCTCAAGCCAGGTCTCGGGTTTGTAAACATTTGCCATGACTGGCACGCGATCGATTTCAACCTCAACATCCCGGCTGCTCGACTCGGACGTCTTCAATCTGCCCGACTTGGCCGTCGCCTTGACCAGTCGGCCGGAGCCATCATGAACAAGTTCGAAATCCACGTCTGCAATAACCGAAGCAATGGTCTTGGTCACCTCGCCGATGAACAGTGCCGCCTTGAACGTACGCTCAGCACTGAACAAAACTGTTGCTGAGTAATCTTTCCCGACATCATCCGGTATCAGGTATTGGTACTCTACCGGGATGTCGCCGTCTTCCTGACTGCCTTCCAGACGAATGAACACCAGCACGGCCCCGTCGCCATAGTTGGCGGCATGCGGGTCGAGAGGTGCTGCAGGATTGGTCTGGGTGCGCAGTTTGAAAGACTGAGGGTGCATCAGATCATTGCTGCCACGCTTGATCACGCCAAGCGTCCATATGCGCTCATCGTCCGGCAAATCATTGAACAGGGCTTTGAAAAAATCTCCGCCGAGTGCCCGGTCAGCCCTGTCAGCCGCGAAGGTAAGAATGAAATTGTCACTGTCCTTGAGGTCGAGCCGCACCCGGCCATCGCTCTCGATATTGCCCGGGACCATTTCCAGCGCGAGATCCAGTGTCAGCTTCGGACCTTGCAGCGCATCGATATGGATAACCCTGTAGGCTTCCCAATTATCGACGTTATTCTTCATCGTCAATTGGGTTCCGCCCAGAATCGAACAGGTCAATGTCGCATGAGAATAACCGAGGTTATCGTTCGAGAAGGCCAGTCTGGGCGCATCCAGAATAAAATTGTGAATACATTCTTTAAACCCGTCGCTCAGTATCACCTCTCCGCTCACAGGCTTTATACAGGTGTCCGACGAAAAACGCGCAACATACTCCTGAAGCAACAGGTTATTCACCTCGCCTCGGGCCATTGCAGCGATGGAGTCCCAACCCCACATAACATTGTTAGCGGGGTCTTTCATCCACTCGGTCAGGTGGTTCAGCGTGTTATTGGCCATAGGGTTGCGTCCTTGCATGTGTGGGGTCATACCAGTGGCTGTTGCGTCCTGCGCCAGCCCGCCGGCCTGTAAAGAATGACCGTCCAGTACCTCGAAATCGATAGACGGAAACTGTGTGTAAGTCGCCCCGTCATCAAAGCTGACTTCAACCGCCACGGTGTTGGTCAGTTCGTTTCTCTTCAGACTCTCCAGAAAGTCCCTCGGGATGATCACCGACACCTGCTTGGATTGGTATTCCGCCTCACTGAGCGGTTCGGCTGCGCCGGTACGTAGCCCGAGCGCTTGTGGCGAACCCGATTGTGACAAGCCAATGGCCTTGATTCGTACCCGTTGCCCGGGTGCCATATAGGGCCAGGATGCGAGGTCCAGACCCGCACCTTCTGACGGCACAAGGTCGAGGTAAAGCTTGGTATCGGTAATGCGTGGTCGCATGATCTGGATAACCGGCCAAACACCGACAAGGCCTCTGACTTCCAGTTCGAATACTGGCGAAGTGCCTGACTGCGACAGCGAAACGACCTTGTAATACACATCTACCCACTTGCCCATATTGGCCGGAACCGCCGTGGACGGGATGATGAACAGGCGCGGATCGTCTGGTGAAGGATCAGCGATAAAGCTGCCCGTGCTTGTATTGCCATCCCAGTGCATCTGTACCGTGGAATCGTCACCGATGAAAGCATTGTCCGGTATGCGAATTTTCACCCCGCTCTGCAGCCACGAGGCATTGATATAGCCCTTTACTCCCCATTCTCCAGAGCTCTCGATCGTGGCGTGGTCGATAACGGGCACAGGAAGATCGAGCGCAAGACTCAGCATGACCTTGCGCGGCAACGAGCTGGCGGCATGGCCTGGTCGCGCGTACTGATACACCAGCTCGATTTCCTTGCCGTTATTGGCGCAAAGCCAGGCATTCGCCAGCGAGAACTGCAGTACGCCACTGTCGAGATTGGATATGTCGGCCCTCAGGGTCTGCACCAGCATATTGCCGCTGGAAACGTAAACCACGACATCGTCATCGATCTGCATGCCCGAAGGATCGATCAGCAGGGTGATGCCGCCAGGAAAGGCTTCCGGATCCAGTGAGCCACCGTTGAAATCCTTGATCCTCAATGCCGGCAATAACGCCGCTGACGGTGCGACGATGGCCAGTGACTGGGTGACTGAATCCGTTATCAATGTGGAATCGGCATACTCGATGCGGTAGCTCATCAGCGCGACGCCATTTGCAATTGGAAAAAATACGCTAGTGGTTATCGACCACCGCAAAGGCTGGCCCACCTCGTCCCCAGTCAATAACCGGGACTCGACCCAAGGGTCCGAGGGGCAGCCGTCGTCGAAATAAAGATCCAGTGTGAGGATCACTTTGTCGCCCTCGCGCATGGCCAGATACGGCGGCGTCACGATCGACACCTGATTGACGCCCCACAGCAGGTCGGGATCAAGCTTCAGATCGTGAGACTCCTTGCATTGCGGCACCCCCAGCCCGGCAGCCGTTGGTGGACGTTTGCCAACATAGAAAAACAGGCGCTGGGATTCCTCGATGCTGCCTTCGACTATGTACGAGTAAAACACCCAGCCATTGTCAAGCCTCGTCAGCAACGGGTTATTGATCTTCAGCAGCATGCCTTCAGGCTCCAGGTCCCCGACCTCGACAAGTTCGCCGACATAGTCCTCCACTGCGCCCAAGGCGCTGCAACCTCGCCAGTTGGGCATGAACCAATCACCTTTTTCGATACCTGGATAGTTGATCCAGGTGAGCAGGTCGGCGCCGCCCAACTGATCCAGGTCGAGGTAATTCCCGGGCTGCTGCAGGTCGGGCACCTTGGGGGCGGGAAAATCCAGCGCCATGAGTGAGACTCCTTTCTCGTTTCCGCCTGAATGGGTGTATCGCAAGGGTTGACCTTGCAAATGCGGATAGGACTTTTTTACGCCGGTGCCCACCAGTTGCCCACTAGCACTACTGCTAGGTTGTTGCCCGGGTTCGGACTGTTAGGGTTAGGCAAGACCTCCAGCCACACGGACGCCTCAGGGAGTTCAGGCTTGGGGGGCGTCAATGAACAGAGCGCAAGGACTGCACAATCGTCAGACACCGCAGCGCTTGTCCCGCATCAATCATCGAGGTCCGCTCCATGGCTGCTTCTACTTCCGTGCACTCCAACGCGTTCAATTTCATGAGTTGTCTGAAAAGCGGCGTTGACCCGCGCACCGGGCTGTACAACATATCGATCAGCATGCCCGAACTGCAAAGCAATGACCTGCGCGGACCAGGGTTCCGACTCGACCTGTCCTACAGTCAGCTAAATACGCTGGACAGCGGCTATGGCATGGGCTGGAATCTACAGGTTTCACAATACAACCCTGCCACTCAGATCCTGTCCCTCAGCACAGGCGAGACCTTCCTGGTCGACGGCACCGGCAGCAACGGCCTACGGACGATGACCGAGAAGAAAATTGACACCTTCCACTTCTACAAGCAGGACGATACGTCCTACCGGGTGGTGCACAAATCAGGTCTGGTGGAAATCCTCGAGTTGCACATCAGCGGCAATAAAAGAATGGCCTGGGCGGTGAAAATCATCGCGCCGTCCGGGCACAGCATCACGCTCAAGCACAAGCTGTTCAAAAGCAGCACCTACATGCTTGCTTCGATCACTGACGACCTGGGTCAGACGCTGTTGGAAATTGCACGCAGCGACGATTTCGTCGAGCTGAAACTGCATCCGTATGAGGGCATTGGCGGTGCTCCACTGGCGCGCTTTTTGATGACCCTCGTCGGCACCGACAGACGCGTATCGCGCATCACCCTGCCCACCGAGAATAATGCGTCATGGCGCTTTGAATATACCCTGGAGAACGACCATCAATGGTGCGTGAAGCATGTAGAGACACCGTCTGGAAGCAGCGAAGATGTTTACTACGAGGATGAAGGCCATGCGTTTCCATACAGCGCCGGTCGCCCGCCCCTACCCAGAGTGACCAAGCACGTCATCGATCCCGGCCTCGGTCAGGCAAAGGTCGATGTGCGATATACCTATAATGACGGCCAGCAACACTCACGAAATTTTCTCGGTGCAGAGCTGCGCATCGTCTGGGAAGACGACGGCCTGGACAACCTTTACAAAACCTTGCAGGACTACAACTATGTCTGTACCGAAAGCCTGTGGGTCGACAGCAAGGCCGTGCGCAGCATAGAGCGGACCTTCAACCGCTTTCACTTGCAGACCCTTGAAGTCACCACCCAAAACAACAACCAGCAAACGGTCGCGACCGCCTACAACATTCTGCCGGGCGAGCGTTACTCCATGCAGCCCAACAATTGTCAGCTACCCAGCGAAGTCACCACCCGTTGGCAACGGCTGGACGAGCCTGAGCGGACGCGCACAGAAACCGTCACCTATACCTATGACCTTTACGGCAATCCGCTGGTGCATACACGCGCCGACGGGATCCAAGAAGTCAGCAGTTGGTACCCGGCCGGCGGTGGCGACGGTTGCCCGGCCGATGCGGAAGGGTTTGTCTCCCGACTGAAAGAAAAAGTGGTCGAACCCGCGCCATCGTCGCAGTCCGGGGCCCCTACCCTGTCCACACGTTATCGCTACAGTACGCTGCCTGCACTGACGGGCAGCGAGTTACCCGACTGGATCGTGCCGGAAACCGAAACACTGCTGCAGCTTGAAAGCGGTGGAACCTCTGTGGAGTTGCAAAAGATCCTGCTGGAGCACATCAACCAGCCGGACGCGCCTTTCCAGCATGGTCGGATCGCGAAAAATATCGAGTCCGTGAACGGAAAGGACACCGTTACCGTCTACGAGTACAGCCACGCCAGCATCAGTCACAGCGACAGCAACAGCACCAATAGCAGCAGCCGCAAGAAAAAGGGTAAGGGCAAGATCAGGATCAAGATCAAAGGCAAGGGCAAAGACCGGATCAAGATCAAGATCAAGATCAAGGGCAACAACAAGGGCAACAGCAAGGGCAACAGCAAACACTTGCAGGTCCCGGTACAGCTGATAGAGATCACCACTATCGGCTTCGACAACACTCGCATAAGCAAGCAGCAACAGCAGTCGTTGTTGACCGGCCAGGTGCTGCTGATCCTGGAAGAAGGCGTGGAGATCCGCTATGTCTATGACGCGCTCAACCGGCTGACCAAAGAAACGATCGCACCGAATTCAAGTGCTGGCTATGAAGCCAGTCGCGAGTACGAGTACACCCTGTGTTCCGATACGGGACAGTGCGCAGAACAAGTGCTGACCGACGCCCGCAAGGTCAAGACCCGCTCTGTCATGGATGGCCTGGGCCGGGTAATACTCGAGGAACGGGACCACATCGACAGCAATGATCTGCAAGCAATGTGCATGATCCATAAAACGCAGTACAACGCCTGGAACAATGTGCAATACGAAACGGATTACGACTGGTTCGACAACCAGCAACTGTTCGCTATGCGAAACACCTACACCTACGACGACTGGAACCAGCAATCTGTCATTGCCTCGGATCACGGCATGCAGACTCACCAGTACCACGACCCCATCGGCAGTAAAGAACATAACGGTCCTGTTCAGAAGACCTGGGTGCAAAGCGGTGACGCAGAACCTCTGATCAGTGGTCGTAGCGAGACCTGGCTGAACATGTTCGGCAAACCGGACAAGATCAAGAGCCAGGACGCAGCAGGAAAAGATCTGGGCTCACAAACCTTTCTCTACGACGGAATTGGACGCTGCACGGAACAGACCGATGCGTCAGACCACAAAACGCAGTTCAGTTATGACGCCTGGTCGCGCATGGTCAGCACACGCTTGCCCGATAGCAGCGAGGCACATCGTGAGTATGAACCGTTCAGCACCACCGAGCTGCCGACCAGCCTGAACGTGATTCATCCGGACGGTATTACCAAAACCGCGGCAGGCAAACAGACGTTCGACGGGCTCGGGCGTCTGACACTGGCCCAGGCAGGGCAACGTATCGAGCATTACGAGTATGAGGACGGTCACCGGCAGATCAAAACCCGCAAAACGGCCAAGGGTGATGACATTAGCTACACCTACAACCTGGCACTCACCGATCAGATCGTCTCCAGTGTCTCCAGTACTGCACCGGATGACGCTGCCCGTTTCGAGTATGACAACGTCAGTGCCCGCCTGATCTCTGCCACCAATAAGCAGGGCAAGCGCACTTACGCTTATGACGCGCATAACCAGCTGACCAAAGAGACCTGGGAAGATCTGCAAGGCCGGACCTGGCAAACCCTTCATCGGACATCCTTGCAGGGCCGTGCGATGTATCGCACCGATGTCGAACAAAAAGACGTCAAAAACCCGGTTAAAGGTGTAGTCAAAGGCCGGAGCAAAGGCGGCGTCAAAAACAGTGTCAAAGGCGTTGAAACGATTTACCGGTATGACACGTTCGGCCGACTCGAAAGTGCCGTTCAGGGCAACGTGGAGGTGACCACCCGTTATGACACACTGGGTCAGCCCTGCGAGATGACGACCCATGACACAGTAGCCGGAACCAGCCTGGTAAACCGTATTGAATATGACGACCAGGGACAGGAAGTTCTCAGAACGCAGAATGCCGGCAATCACCCTGTACGTACGCTGACACAGCAATGGCAACCCGACGGGCTCATGCAAAGCCGTCATTTGCAGGAAGCGGGCAACCCGCTGCTGCTGGAAGAGTTCCAGTATGACGCTCGAGGTCGTCTGAGCGGCGTCGCCTATTCAGGCAGTAACCGGCCAGTGCACGCATCCGGCAAAGCGATCATCAACCAGAGGTTCATCTTCGACGAGCTGGACAACATGACCCTGACCACTACCAGATTTGACGACGTCAGCAATGAGGCCTGCTTCAGCACTGAGACGGCCATTTTCCGCTATGGCAAAGAAGGGGACCCCGATTCCAGGGACCGATGCCAGTTACTCGGCATCACCTACCTGCCTCCACGGGACACACCGCCCCCGACGTTCAGCTATGACGCCAACGGCAATCAGTCCGCTGACGAGCATGGCAACCTGTTGTACTACGACAGTGAAAGCCGCCTTGTACGGACGGACAAACCGACAGGTGAGCCGATCAACACATACGCTTACGACAGCAATGATCATCTGGCCACCACCCGCAATGGCAGTGACAGCGAAATACTGCGTTTTTATCAGGGCCAGCAGTTGAGCAGCACGGTGCAGGACGACCGACGAACTCAGTTTCTGCACATTGACGAGCAACCCATAGGCCAGCAGACCATCGGAGAACCTGCCGAAACCCTGCTGTTGCTGACGGATGCGAACCAGAGCGTTATTGGTGAGTTCCAGCAGGACACGTTGCGAACAGCTGTCTACAGCGCCTACGGAGAACGCCACAGCGATGACGCGCTGCTCAGCGTCGCTGGGTTCAACGGCGAGGTATGCGAAAAAGACACGGGCTGGTATCTGCTGGGCAATGGCTACAGAGCCTACAACCCCGGCATGATGCGTTTTCACAGCCCCGATTCCTTGAGCCCCTTTGGCGCAGGTGGGGTCAACCCCTATACCTATTGCCTGGGCAACCCCATTGCCTGGCGCGACCCCACCGGGCATGACGCCAGCTCCCAGAGCGGCAGGCTGCGACGGCCCGATGAGGATGCGATACCGGCAGAGATGCGGGGTGACCTGGGCCTATGGACCTGGGTCTCGCTCGCGGCTGGCGTAGTGTTCACGCTACTCAGTTACTACGCGACAGTTACCACGTTTGGAATAGCCACCCCCGTCACGGCCCCTATAGCATTTCTAGGCTTATCGATGACCTCATACGCGGGCGCCAGCATTACAACCGCAGTGTTGGCGACAGGAACCTTTATCAGTGCTGCATCAACGGCTGCCAGTACTTATGGTGCGGTGACGGGAAACACCAAAGCCATGCAAGCAGGGCAATACCTCGGCTATATCGGGGCCGCTGTAGAGATCAGTGGGGGGATATTGAGACATACGCTTAAAAGAGCGGTCCATGCTGCGGTCCACGTTGGGGACGATGTAACTAAGCCGGTATTGACGGGCAGACTATTCAGGTTTTTGAACAGGTCGAAGTCCACGTCTGAGGATGGGGCTGCTCCAACGAATCCAGCGAATTCAGGCGCAGGTAACTTAGCAGAGAATACGTTGATTCCAAGAGCGGTCGGGAAGTCAAAGCCTGTGCCACCGCGACCCAACCCGCGGCCAATGACAGGCCCTTACGCCAGGCGCGACCAGCAATTGGTAACTAATGAAGCATCACCCAGCAGCCCTTCATGGCTGGCACGAAGCACAGCTTTTACAAAACAGCTTGGCAAATTAGGACAGAACGTATACATGCTTATATACGAGATTCGCAGGTGAGAGAACCGAACTTCCCGCCGCCGATAAAAAGCCCATCGCTGTCGGCGGCATTTCAGTCAACGCCTGTATTTCCATACCGTTACATTTGCCCCTTCGGATTCTCTGCCCGAACAGACAAGCACAGCCCCATGAAAAACCCGGAACAACGTAAAACTCAAGATTTTAAATGTATGACACTAATTTAGGAAATGTCCTACACCTCCCGCCACTAACCAAAGCCCGCCAGAGACTTCGCAACTAACGCACCTGCTGTAAACTCCCGCCCCGTCATGACGTACAACACAAACCGTCTCTCAAGACACCATAAATAGTTACATTTCCACTCTTGTAACGTTAATACTTATAAGGTTTTTATCGTGAATAAAATGCTATCCGTATTAGGCCTTGCTCTGGCAACCACACTGACCGGCACTGTCGCATCCGCCAACTCCGGCACCATCCGTTTCGAAGGCAAGATAACCTCCACCACCTGCCCTATCGAAGTGGTCAATCCGGGCGATGGCTCTGCCGGCAACCTGGTTAACATGGGCTCTATCGAGGCCAGCCGCTTCACCGGCATCGGTGACGAACTGTCTGGCAAGAGCTTTGCCCTGCGCGTCAATGACAACGGCAACTGTGGCCTGGCGAGTGGTAACTTGAATACGGCCAAAGTCACCTTCACCGGTGATGCGGACAGCAGCGGCGACTACTTCGACGTCACCCCTACTGCCGACGGGGCAAAGGGCGTTGCGATTGTCATCAAGGACCAGACCGGGGTCTCGATCAAACCAGGCGACATGTCGGCGCCTTACACACTGGTCGAAGGTGGTGTCACCGACATGGTGTTCAACGCCTACTACCGTTCGACAGCAGCTACCGTTGAAGCCGGTGCTGCCTCGGCGGATGTCCAGTTTGTTGTCGCGATTAACTGATACATCGACCCACTCGCTCACTGTGTAAGGATCAATAGTCTTTTCACGTGAAGCATCTTCAATACGTTCAGGTCCGTTTCGGATCTGAACGTACAAGGTAACTTTTCATGATGTGCCAACAGTCTTTTAAAAGACCTGCCCTCGCGGGGTGCACGATATTATTCATGTGCGCAGCCTATATACCTGCCAGCCAGGCAGCACTGACCGTCAACGCAACGCGCATAGTATTCGATGGCGACAAGCGCAGTACGTCGGTGGTCATATCCAATCCAAGTGATCGGCCGTTCGCGGTACAGACCTGGGTAAATACGGAGGCAGACGACACTGTCACCGTCGTTCCATTCGCACCTTCGCCGCCACTTTTTCGCCTTAATCCGGGCAAGGAACAACACGTACAGATCAATGGCCTGCCCCAGGACCTGCCCTCCGATCGTGAATCATTGTTCTACTTCAACGTGCAGGAAATACCTCAGGCCAACTCTTCGCAAGGCAATGTACTGAATATTGCCCTGCGTACCCGTATCAAACTGTTTTATCGCCCGGCTCTGCTGACTGACAACCCCACTGCCCGCCTCAAGGACCTGCAATGGTCGGTCCGGCAGATTGCCGGCAAGGCAGAGCTGACCGCCATGAATCCGACCCCCTTTCATGTGTCGTTCATTCGCCTCGACGTCTCCGGCGGTGGCAGGACTGAAAAGGTCAGTGAAGTCGCCATGCTTGGCCCGTTCAGCTCTCGCCATTACAAGCTCAACGAAACGAAAGCGGTACCGGGCCTTCAGGTGGTGTTTGCCGCGATCAACGATTACGGCGGCTACAGCCAGCCGCTGACAGCTACGGCCACGCTGACTGACTGAAACAGCGCAAGCCCGCTTCATCCCAGGACATTGAACATGACCCTATTACCCGATTCCGGGTTCATACCAGTGCGCCTGCGCTTTATGCAGGTGCTGATTGTGTGCGGCAGCGTTACCGTTGTACTGGAGCCGACCAGAGCGGCAACCGCCGTCAATTTCCAGCCCGGCTTCCTGCGTCAGGGCCAGGACTATGACAGTGCAGCCGCGGCCAGCGTGCTGAACCATTTGTCAGCTGTCGAGAGCCTCGGGCCAGGCGAGCATTGGGTAGAAATCCACGTCAATATGCGCTATTTCGGCCAACGTCAGATCCGTTTCGATGCCGACCCACAAGGCAACGGCCTGCTACCCTGCCTGTCGCCGGAGTTGCTGGAGCAGATCGGCGTACGTTTCGGCAGTCTGGCCGACCCGGCCTTGTTGCAAGTCGCCTGTGTCGCGCTGGGGCAACTGATTCCGGACGCCAGGGTCGTACTGGACGGCGGCAGACTGCAACTGTCGATCTCAATACCGCAGATCGCCATGCGCCGCGATGCCAACGGGCGAGTGGACCCGGCGCTTTGGGATTACGGCATCAACGCCGCCTTCATCAATTACCAGACCTCGGCGCAACAGACGACCCACAGGGAGACAGGCACCAGCAGCAGCGCAGACCTGTACCTCAACACCGGTATCAACCTGGGATCATGGCGATTGCGCAGCAATCAAAGCGTGCGTCAGGATGCACAGGGACATCGCGAGTGGACCAGAGCCTATGCCTATGCACAGCGCGACCTGCCCGGCACGCACGCTAACCTGACCCTGGGTGAAACCTACACCGGCGGCGATGTCTTCCGGAGCGTGCCGATCAAGGGCGGGTTGATCAAAACCGATCAGGAGATGCTCCCCGATTCCCTGCAGGGTTACGCACCGGTGATTCGTGGCGTTGCGCAAAGCAGGGCCAAACTGGAAGTGCTGCGCAACGGATACCCGATCTACTCCACATATGTCAGTGCCGGCCCCTATGAAATAGATGACCTGAACACGGCGGGCAGCGGCGAACTGGAGATCGTGCTGACCGAGGCCGATGGTCAGGTACGGCGCTTTACCCAACCTTACTCGACCATGAGTAACCTGTTGCGCGAAGGCGCCTGGAAATACAGCGCCGCCCTGGGCCGCTTCAACGGTGCCTACGCCACCGAGCATCCCTGGCTGTGGCAAGGAACGCTGGCCGTTGGAACAGGCTGGAACTCGACACTTTATGGCGGACTTATAACCAGCGACTTCTACCACGCCGCTGCACTGGGCGTGTCACGGGACATGGGCACGCTGGGGGCGATGGCATTCGATGTGACCCGGTCAAGCGCCAGCATCGACCAACCCGGTCAGTCCAGCGCGCAAGGCATGAGTTACGCCATCAAGTATGGCAAGGCGTTCACTACCCAGACCAATCTGCGCTTCGCAGGTTATCGCTACTCCACCGAAGGCTATCGGGATTTCGACGAAGCCGTCAGTCAGCGCAGCAACGACGCTACGTTCACAGGCAGCCGCCGAAGCCGCCTGGAAGCTTCGGTTCATCAGAGAATCGGCTTACGCAGCAACGCTGGTCTGACGCTGTCGCAACAGGATTACTGGGGCAGCGATATCGAACAGCGACAATTTCAATTCAATTTCAACACCCATCGTGCCGGGATCACCTATAACTTCTACGCCTCACAGTCACTGAGCGCAGCCAGTAGTAGCCGCGGCAACGACCGGCAGTTCGGCCTGAGCATCTCGATGCCCCTCGACACCGGCCATTCGAGCAATGCCACATTCGACCTGCAAAGCAGCGCCAATCGCCACAGTCAACGGGGCAGCCTGAGCGGCAGCCTCTATGAAAACCGCGTCAACTATCACGCCAGTCTGAGCAACGATGACGGCAAGCAGCAAAGTGCAGGCCTTGCGGCCGGCTATCAGGCGCCCTTCGCCAGCCTCGGCGCCGGTGTGACCCAAGGCAATGATTATCGAAGTGCATCAGTCAACGCCAGTGGTGCCTTGTTGCTGCATGCGGACGGCATCGAGTTCGGCCCGAATCTGGGCGACACCATCGCCCTGATCGAAGTACCCGATACACCCGGCGTTGGCATACAGAACGCTACCGGTGTCAGGACCAATAGTCGCGGCTACGCATTGATGCCCTATCTGCGTCCCTACCGCCATAACCCGATCACCTTGCAAACCGACCGACTGGGGCCCGAGGTGGAAATCGATAACGCCAGTAGTCAAGTAGTACCTGCCAGGGGTGCCGTGATCAAGACCACTTTCGCTGCGCGCACGGTGACACGCCTGATCATCAATGCAACCACTGACGGTGGCAAACCGTTGCCATTCGGTGCCCAGGTGAGCGATGCGCAGGGCAACATTCTGGGCATCGCAGGTCAGGGCGGGCAGATTTTGCTGTCCACCGGCATGCAGGCACAAACCCTCGATGTCCGTTGGGGTGAGAAAAGCGACCCTCAGTGTCATCTGCACATAGACCCCGCCGGCATGCCTCTGGCCAAGGGCTACCGAATGCAAGACATGAAGTGTGCCCAGTGACATCAGGTCTGAGCCATCCGCGACATTGTTATTTCAGGAATCCCCCCATGAACTCTGCATTGAACGCCCTGCTCCCCAGTCTGATCCTGTTGGGGACCAGCTATAGTGCTGCGGCTTATTCCGACGTACCGGATGACATACCGAGCAACGATTGCTATTGGATTTCCCCACCGGGAATAAAAGATTACCGGCGCGACATCGGCACGCTCTACGTCCCGAAAGACGCCCCAGTGGGCACCTTTATCGGTAGCATCGATATGCTTCAAGCCACGCCAGACAAGGCAGGTCTGGAGGCGGCCTGCAGAAATGACGGCACGGCTCTTCTGGAATTCAATGCAACGGCTACGGTTCCGATATTTCCTGGCACGCTGGAGCCGATAAACGGGGAAGACCTCACAGGCAAGATACTGCAAACCAATATTCCGGGCGTCGGAGTGCGGATAAGACTGGGGTATCCGTATGACAGGAACTGCAGCAATTGCTTCACGCCTGTAGGAGGAAGCGCCTCCGTTCCGTTCATCGGCCTCAACGACCACCAGAAAATGCTCACGAGCCTGCCTTTGGTTCATTTGCACAACTATGTAACGCTGGTCAAGACCGGACCGATCCCCTCCGGCCCCAATGTGCTCAATGGCAGCGAACTGTTCTCCGGAAGCGTGACAACGCTTGGCAGGATCATGAAGTACGGGCTAACCGGCACGATACTTCAGGCACAGTGCAGCGTTGGTGCAGATCCGGTCAGTGCCGACCCGGTGCAGTTGGGTGAGTGGGACAGCGCGGACTTCACCGGTCCCGGCTTCACCACACCGGCGGTGCCCTTCAGTATTGCGTTGAGTAACTGCGAGACCTACATGGACGCAGGCTTCGTGGCAACGGCGCATATCCAGCTCGATGGTGTCGAAGGCTCTGTTCCCGAGGGCGCTGTCGGCAGCGGGGTTTTTACCCTGACCAGCGACTCGGACGCCAAGGGCATGGGGATTCAGATTCTCAAAGGTGATGGAGTCACGCCCATGGAGCTGCAGACCGAAGTGCCAATGATGGTGATCACACCCGGTAACGTTGTGCTGAACTTTTACGCCCGCTTCTACCAGACACAGGCCAGCAGCGCGATCCGGCCGGGCAAGGCCAAAGGGGCCCTCAGCTTCACGATGACCTACAAGTAGCAATGCGCCGTGGACTGCCAACCTGGCGGTCCATGACCTCCTCAGGGGTACAACATTGGTCTGAGCGAAGGGAAAGACTGCCAGGAGAGCGTCTGGTCGAAACTCACACGCACCCGGACATCCAGCTGAGTGTCGATATTAAATGCCTTCAAATCCGTTTTGCTGATAACACCGGCGTCGATTCTATCGGCCACCCGCGGCACCGGGTATTCATCCAGAACGTTAACGATCAACAACTCATCATCAGCACCGCTGACACCACGCACATCAATGGTGATGAACTGATCAGTGCCCATGAATGACCAACTGTCGAGCGTGAACTGTGCGTAGCCTCCCTCGGGAATGTCCTGCAGGCTCAGAATCGCTCCGGAGACCTTGTCACACTGCACGACTGGAAAGCCTGTCATCCCCAGAATAGTCAGAGTATGCCGGTCCGAAAGATAAGGTGGGTCGGCGCTATTTTCGAACACCTCGTAGTACACCGGGATCGACTTGCCGAAATGCTGGGCAATCTGAGTGGAAGGCACGTTGAACAGCCTCGAGTCTGCTACCTCCGTAAGAAAGGAACCCACACTACCGGGCTCGGCCCACTGAACGCGGACGGTGTCACCGGGAGCAATCACGGCATTCTCGGGTATCGATACCACTGCGCCCCGATAAGCATTTACCGGATCGAGCGTACTGGCGCTTGGCCGGCCTGTGGCCTTCTGAACCAGCGGGGGTGGCAGCACACGGGGTGCTGGCTGAGCGCACACCAGCAGCGAAACAGCCAGCGCACGGGGCCCGGCATTCCCCGAGCGATCCTTCAGCCTGTAGGACACATAACGCATGCCGTCGCCACTCTCTAGAACCATTTGCTTGTCGAAGGCAATACTAATCGTGCTACCGATGTCGGACGCTTCAAGCGTCAGGGTTCCGGTGTGCTCCGAGCCCGTCAGCGTACTGCTCCAGTACCAGATAACGAGATCCCCGGGGCTCGGCGAAAAATACGCGGGCACTTCGGCCAGCACGGTGTCGTCATGAGTGTTCAGCCAGGCCGCGGTAAGACCGTCGCTGACGATTTCCTGCGGAAAAATCAGCGCCTCTTCGTCTGCGAATACCGGTGCCGTTTTATCAATGACAAAGGCCAGTGTTTCGGATTCAGTCAGCATCTGGTTCGCGGTCTGGACGCTATAACGGAGTCGATGCCGGCCTTCGCCAAGGTGTTGCTGCGCGATCATGATGAACAGATCGTCAGGCTGTACAGGTCCGGTCCAGACCTTCTCGTCCAGCAGCACGTCATTCCAGTACACGCGCAGATACTCAGGGTAGTCCAGGCTGGGCCCGGAGTTTTGCCACATGGGAAAATCGACCCGCAACGGCACGAGCCAGGCACTGCTGGGAAGCAGATTGGGTTCGCCGCCGGGTACGTCAGGGAGGAGTTCGGCGATCAAGGGCGGCGCAAGCAGCACGCTCTTGCGCCATGAAGCCGGCCAGAAAAGGATTCTGATCCGTTCGATCCACTTTGAAATGACAGACATGAGCCGGGCCTCCAGCACGAGAAAGCGGTGGCCGACCCGTTTGCCGACCGCCATGCCTGTCAGTTAACACCCTGTTTTTTTTTGCGGATACTGGCACAAGTGATAGGACCGTTGGCGCATCAGCGCCAGTCGCTTCACTGTCACTACCAGCTGTAACGCAAGCCTGCACTGGCACCCCACGGCTGTTCGATGGCATCGCTGTTGCTGTAATCGAAATCAGCATGCAGCTGCAGGTTGTCAGATAGCGACACCGAAACGCCCGCACCCAATTCGCCACGGGAACCAGAGAGGTCGTTATTGAACATGTTGTCGTTGACCTTGACCTCGTTCCTGTTGACGAATTCGTGAGCCACGGCAACCCGCACGTAAGGTTGTAGCGTACGCCCCTTGCCCACATCAAAACTGCGCCCCGCCGTCGTACCGACCTTGCCGAGCAGCGACCGGCTGCGGTCACCTTCAGCATGCATACCGTTATCCAGTGCATAGTCCTTGCCCTGAACGACCAGGCCCGCCAGTTGGGTATAGGGTTCGAGAAAATAACCGTTGTCCAGTTTGATGTGCCGCCCCAGCTCCAGTGACGCGCCAACCCCCAGATTGTCGTAGTTGCCGCGCGTGCGGGAACCATCGCTGAGATTGACTCTGGCCTTGTTTTTGAACTGATTGAGTTTGATCACGCCATCGACGTAGTAGCCGCTCTCGCTGTCCAGCCAAGTGCTGTAAGCGCCCAGCGAGTAGCTGTCGACCTTGCCACTGGCACCGTGATCCAGGCTGAGGTCGGACGTGCTCTGTCCGATCATGACACCCGCCAGCCATTGCCCCGACCCCACAGGCAGCTTGCCATCTGCGCCAAGAGCAACACCGCTCTGAACCTGCTGATATCCGAAGCCCGAGGCGTCGGCGACATTGAATTTGTTGCCGTAGGTACGCATCCAGCCACCGGAACGGGCCTGGTCCATGCGCAACTCACCCATGCGCGAACGTAACGTGCTCAACTCTCCGTACCAGACAGTCGGTGCGGTATTGAACAACGCCATGACAGTCTGTGCGCCCGGGCTGATGGTTCGGGTGGCGGTGTCCAGATACCAGTCGTTTGCGCCATGCTTGATCAGGTCATAGGACCATGCCCCCAGATCCACGGCGCCGCCTGCCAGGGAAAAACTGGCATCGCCGGCTGCGGCATGTACTACGTGCAGAGAGGTGTCACTGAGAGGATCGGTACCGGTGCTGCCGATAAGCAAGGAATGGCTGCCGGTTGCATTGCCGGTGATATCCAGAAAGTCTGTGGCCGCGCCGCCGAAATCCACGTCCATCATGAACGTGCCGCTCCCTGACAGGCTTGCAAGTGACAAGGTGTAAAACGAGGCCGCGTCACCAAACCTGACCGACCCGCCATTCATGGAAACGTTACCCACCTGGCTGTTTTCGACCATCGTCCACTGCCCCCCGCTGGCAAGCGAAAAACTGGCGACGTTCTGCAGACGTCCGGTCAGGGTTGCATTGTTTTGTAATACCAGGCCAGCAGTACTGCCTGCGTCAGCGAATATGTCGCCCAGCAATTGACTGTTGTCGACGGTCATATTGGCTGTAGAACCGTTGATCAGCTCCAGTATCTTGCCGTTGCCGCCGGTCAGCGTGGAGCCATTTTTGACGAAAATAGTGGCAGTGGCAGGCGCCCCGGTGGGCGTTCCGACAATCAGTGCCGAATCCGTGACACCTTCGACCCGGGTCCCTTCCAGGGTCAATAGATTGCTCGAGGGCACGCCGGGGTCGGCACGCATACGGATCCCATATTGCTGCCCGGTGATGGTGCTGTCGGACGCCTTCACAGTGGAGTCAAACATCTCCACGCCTCTGCCGTTGGTGCCCGTGGCCGTTACTGCGCTGTGCTCCAGTGTCAGATTGGCGAGCGAGCCGGCATTAACGCCACGATTGGTTGCCGTGATCGTGCTGCCGATAACCGTTGCCGTGGAGCCAACCAGTTGCGCAGTGTTATTGCCCATCCCCATACCATCCGCGCCACCCGTCAGCTGGCTTCCGGTAATCAAGGCATTTGCCCCGGTCAACGAGACTGCTGTGCCGGTAGCCGCGCTGACCTGACTGCCATTGAGTGTCAGCTGCGCGCCGGTGACTGTAGATATTTGCAGGGTGGTCGCGCCATTGGCGGTCAGCACCCCATTGCTGCCCACCCGATAGCTGTCCAGCGGGGTCGTGGCCTCAATGGTCACGGGGCCATTGACAGAGGTTTGCGCAAAGACAGAACTGCTGGACAGGAAGGGGGAGAGAAACGCCATGATCTTTAGTGTTCGTGAGAGCGGAAGCAGCGCGAATGGAGCATTCATTATGGTGTATTACCTGAATGAAACGGCGTTGAACCCCGTGGTCTTTGCCCGAACCTGGCCACGAGAAAGAGGCCGGAAGATTACGGGGATCAAACTGAATGCTCTGTAGGACGTATCCTATGTAAATGTAGGGAGGTTCTGGTATTGAGGCTCTGCCAGTCGTTAATTTACGGGGAGGTACCGGTAAGCGTAGGCAAAATGCCCCCATACGCACAGCTTCATTAAACTGTTTGGGAGCAACCTGGGCCGGCGCAATAACTGAAAACACGGCGCGCAGAGGATCGCAGGCACCTTCTGCCTGTGATCCGTCTTTAAAGCCCCCTACACGATAGGACACGATCCATTTGCCCAGTACATACCCACCTCGGCAGTGGTTTCCAGTGAGGTAATGGTGGAGCCCTTCAGAGTGAACGAATACTTGATCTTCCCGCGCGCGTTTCTGCCATGACCAGCAGGGTCATAAGTGGGCAGAAGATGTATCTCGTATGGCGTGACCAGCCAAGTAAAGCCCGTGACTGGATAATCGTCCCCCAACACAATATTTTCGGTCTTTGCGGCACCTGAAATAGGCGTATCGTCTTTCGGATCCTGCGGAAAAGCGTTCCAGTACAGAGTGACGGTATCGCCTGCCGCCAGATAGTTCGATAGATCAGGAACGACCACCCGCACACCTGGCTCTCCTGAGGATGGATTGGCAGGATCCTTATAGAGCGAGGTGCAATTCAGCCATCCGCCTGAACTGGTACCTTCAAAGACCGGGGCATCGGGAGTGATGACCACAGCACTCACGTCGACCCGCGTATCCGGCGATTGTTGCGAATTCTCTGAGTCGGCGGCACGAATGCTGTAATGAACCGGCAAATCAGGGCGATTACCTTCAAATTCGATATAACTCCAGGGTATTTTGACCTCGCGCTCATTTCCGGCCGCATCAGTGTCTGCCACGGTGTATTGCACCTCAGGCACATGGCTTGCGCCCCAGTAGAAATCTACAACTTCGCCCGGCAGAAGCGGGTCATAAAGTTTGAATCTGACACTGGCATCCTTCTTATCGTCCGACGGCTTCAAGACATTCAGCTCGTTGGAAACTTCGCCGTAGACCTCGACCGGTAACAACTGATCGTTGATTGGATCAGGCCAGTCAGGATCAGGAAAGGGATCAGGTCCGATAGTGGAGAAATTGACATTGACACTGATGCTTTTCACTTCGGACGGAACAACGCCACGCAGGACTCGATAACTCACTGTAGTCGGCTGATCACCGCCAGTCGCTTGAACGTACTGATCACGCAACACCGTGTCAGGAACCCTGACCGAAAACGGAAACTGCGGGACCTCTCCCATGTATTCAGGCCACAGTACTGCTGTACCCCAGGTAACCTCGATACGATCGGTAGGCTTCCAGTTATCGAACGACTCGATCTGCACCTCGACGCCCATTCGTGCGTCAGGCAGGTTGATCAGATTATCCGGAGGCGACGCCAGTGGCACCAGCGGGTCCTTCAGATTGTCGGGCAGCAGACCCAACGCTACTTCTATGCGCTTGTAGTTGGAAAGCGGACTGCGGTTGGTCGCTTTGTCCACCAGAAAGTAAGCGACATAGTAGGCCTCATCCTTGGAGTCGCCAATTATATCAACCGGGAATGTCACCTTATTACCCGTCGCGCTGGCCACGTCAACGACATCGACAGGAGCCGGCAGATCTGCGGGCTCGTCGGGAAACGGAGTGCCAACCCAATAGAACGCTACCTTGTCGCCGGGTTTCCAGTCGTCGTAGTCAGGCAACGTGCCGACAATACCGCCCGGATTGTCATCCAGAAACGCCTGGGTCAACTGATCTGTGTTCAGACTCATCTGCCCGGGCTCAACATGCCCGCCGGGCGGCGTGGTATCGACGATCAGCTTGAGCAGCGGGCTGACAGTCTCCTGGTCGTTCGGCTGCCTGATCCGATAGCGAAGACTGTAAACACCGTCTGCCGGTTTGGGGAATCCAGGCGAAAGGGTGGCCAGCGGAATGTTGATCAGCTTCGGAAAGGTGCCAACGGCCACTGGCGCAGTGACCGTATCTGTAAACACTTCCACGAATCCGTCGTCAGCCGGTACTTCACCCACTGCCCAATCGATGAAAAAGGTATCGGATGCGCCATCCTCAGTGACCAACTGCGCCCACTGGGCGAGAGTAACGTCAAGAAATGTACCGAGCAAAACGTCCTTGTTCAACGTCCCGTCCGTCGGGTCCACGATGTTGGCCACTTGCGCCACTGCGAGCTCTGCCTTGAGGTCCATACCCCGCAGACTGCGCGCCAGCCTGTACGCGATGCGCGCCGCCTGGCTTTGTTCAGGTGTCAGTGTTGTTTTCGAATCGACCATAATCAGCACTCCTTTGCTACCGATTGCCGCCCCCCTCCCTTCACAGGAGCCCCGCGGCAGGTTGATGTGTGAAAAGCTCTCTCGATGAGCGCTTCTCTTTCAGCACACAGGTCATCCGGACCTGCGCTCCATCTGATTAAACGGCAGTTACCTGAGACGGGATACTGTCAGAACTACCAGTAGCCAGTAGCAGGGGCGAGCCGGAAAGCACATTCGACAGTTTTTGTATCAGGCCGGATACATTTCTGAAATGCCCTCGACATTCGATCACGTCACCCTTCCGCCGCAACTCCCGGCGAAGTAGCATGAGGAGCAGCGTTGATCTTCAACAGCGGCCAGACAACGGCGGCACACGCAGGCGACAGACGCACTATGCAAGCACTTCCCGACACCCCCCTGGATGCCACATCGACCGAACAACGCTGGAGCGTTCGCGCGCTGATTGTCGATGACGATGTGGCCATTCGCGAACTGCTCTGCGATTACCTGACGCGCTTCAATATCAACGCTCGTGGCGTCACCGACGGCACGCAGATGCGTCAGGCATTGACCGATGAAACCTTCGACGTGGTGGTGCTCGACCTGATGCTGCCCGGTGAAGACGGCCTGTCGCTGTGCCGCTGGCTGCGCAGCACCTCGGACATCCCGATTCTGATGCTGACCGCCCGCTGCGAACCGACTGACCGGATCATTGGTCTGGAACTGGGTGCCGACGATTACATGGCCAAGCCGTTCGAGCCGCGCGAGCTGGTCGCGCGTATTCAGACCATTCTGCGCCGGGTACGCGACGAACGCAGCGATCAGCGCACCACCATTCGCTTTGACGCCTGGCGGCTGAACAGCGTGCTGCGTCAATTGACAGCCGCCGACGGTCTGGTGGTGCCGTTGTCCAACGCCGAGTTCCGTCTGCTGCGCGTATTTCTCGAACGGCCGCACCGGGTGCTTAGCCGTGAACAGTTGCTGGACGCCGCCCGAGGCCGATCGATCGAGGCGTTCGACCGCAGCATCGATTTGCTCGTCTCGCGTTTGCGTCAGAAGCTCGGCGACGATCCGAAGAACCCGCAGTTGATCAAGACTGTGCGCGGTGAAGGCTATTTGTTCGATGCCAGGGAGCTGGGTTGATCCGCCGGTTCGACACGCTGTTTGCGCGCCTTTTCGGGGGCGCACTGCTGGCTATTCTGCTGGCGCATTTACTGGCTTTCATCTGGTTCACCCAATACGGCATGCGCCCTCCACCTGATGACCGCCCAGACGCGCAGCATTCGCAGGATGATCAAGGGCGACGTCATCGACCGCCACCGGGTGGCCCGCTGGTGCTGCTGTTCTTTCAGTTCGTCACCCTCATTGTTGCTGCATGGTATGGCGCCAAGGCACTGAGCCGCCCGGTACAGCGCCTGAGCGAGGCCGCCGAGCGCCTCAGTGAAGACCTGGACAGCCCGCCCCTTGAAATAAGCGGCCCGCAGGAAGCACGCCAGGCTGCGCAGACCTTCAACCTCATGCAGCGCAAGATCCGCGAACAGATGCAGCAGCGCGGGCGCATGCTGGCTGCGGTATCCCATGACCTGCGCACGCCCCTTTCGCGGCTCAAACTGCGTGTTGAACAGATCGAAGAGCCAAGGCTGCATGGCCAGATGACTCAGGACCTCAACGACATGATCAGCATGCTCGACGCCACGCTCGCCTACCTCAATGAGCATCGGCGCAGCGAAGCGTTGCAGCACTTCGACCTGCAGGCGCTGATCGAATCCCAGGCCGAGAATGCGCAGGACAATGGCGATGATGTGCAGTACCAAGGCCAGTGCAAGCCGCTCAGAACACAACCGATGGCACTGCGTTCGTGCCTGCAGAACCTGGTCGACAACGCGCTTCGCTATGCCGGTAGCGTCCATATCGTGATCGAGGACAGCGCCGAACGCGTACGCATATCGGTCGTTGATCACGGACCGGGCATTGCCCCTGAATTTCACGAAGCGGTGTTTGAGCCGTTCTATCGCCTGGAAGGTTCGCGCAACCGCAACTCCGGCGGTATCGGCATGGGCATGAGCATCGCCCGTGAGGCTGCGCGAAGAATCGGCGGCGAGCTGACGCTTGCGCAAACACCGGGTGGCGGCCTGACCGCGATACTGAATCTGCCGCGCCTGTGACACATTCTGTATCACACCGCGTACAAAGCTTAAATCTCCAGGACAACTGACGCCCCGAGGCTGCAAAAGCCGGTACACCGCTACCGGACACATTTATCTCAGGGGAGTGAGACTCATGATCAACGGGATCAGCAGCAGCTTTTCCAGCTACACCAGCTCGACCAGTGCCACCGCCAGCACCAACAGCAAGAAGTTTCAGGAAGAGTTGCTGGCAAAACTGGACACCGATGGCGACGGCAGCATCGGCAAGGATGAGCTGAGCTCGGCCTTGTCGTCGAACAGCAAGGACGGCATTACTGTCAGCCTGAGCAAGGCGTTCAGCGATCTGGACAGCAATGACGATGACAGCCTGGATGCCGATGAGCTGGCCGCCATGACACCGCCACCGCCGCCGCCCATGCAGTCGGTCGATGAGCAGGCAGAAGACCTGCTCGGCTCGCTGGACAGCGATGGCGATGGCGCGATCAGCAGCGACGAGCTGACCACCGGCCTGAGCAATGCGGGCAGCACGGCGAACAGCAACCAGGTGTTCGATGCACTGGACACTGACGAAGACGGCACAGTCAGCCTTGAAGAGCTGGTCGCCGGTATGCAACCGCAACAGCCCCCTGCCGGTATGCCGCCCGCGCAAATGAGCACCTCCGGCAGCACTGACAGCGCCAGCCTGTTCAGTACCCTCGACAGCGATAGCAACGACAGTATCAGCGCTTCCGAGTTGTCGGCCGCGTTGAAACAGAGTGACAACACCATTGATCAGGGCAACACCAACCAGATTGCGACTCAGGCCTTGAACAAGATGATCGCCGCACTCAGCGAAAAATATGACACCCAGAGCAGTAAGCCAGTCGGTAAGTACCTGAACACCGCTGCGTAAAGCGAGGCTCCGCCGCCCGTCCTGGTGCGGCGGAAACTTTCGCCGTCAGCGGCTGCTGCGGGCACGCTCGCTGCCGACCCAGTCGGTCAGCAGGCTATAGGCTACCGCCAGCAGGGTCGGGCCGATGAACAGGCCGATGAAGCCGAACGCCAGCAATCCGCCGAACACACCCAACAAGACAATCACCAGCGGCAGATTGCCGCCCCTGCTGATCAGGTATGGCTTGAGCACGTTGTCCACGCCACTGATGATGAACATCCCCCAGATGCCCAGAAATATCGCCATGCCGTACTCGCCCTGCCAGACCAGCCAGGCAGTGGCAGGCAGCCAGACCAGCGGCGGGCCCATCGGGATCAGACTGAACAGAAAAGTCAGAATACCCAGCACCAACGCGCCGGGAATGCCCGCGATCAGGAAGCCGATCAGCGCCAGTACCGCCTGGGCCGCTGCCGTACCGATGACCCCGTTGACCACGCGTTGCACCGTGCCAGCGACCAGATCCAGATAATACTGGGCGCGCTCCCCGATCAGGCGCTCCAGCAGGCTGAGCACGAATGCGGCCAGGCGCGGACCGTCCCTGTAAAAGAAGAAGGCGAAGACGATGCTCAGGGTCAGTTCCAGAATCCCGCTGCCAATCTGCGCACTGCGTGCCAGCACCCAGTTACCGACCTGCCCCAGATGCGGTTTGAGCGTCGCCATGAACGCCGCGCCTTGCTGATCGATGGTGGTCCACAGCGCTACCAGTCGTTCGCCCACCAGCGGAATACCCGCCAGCCACTGCGGTGGATCGGGCAAGCCGTCGACCTGAATATCCTTGATCAGGCCTGTAGCGTCACGCACATGGTCGGCGAGATTGAAGCCCAGCCATACCAGCGGCGCCGCGACCAGCAGCATCCAGCACAGGCACATCACCAGCGCGGCCAACGACTCACGGCCCTTGAACCAGCGGGTCAGCAAACGCATCAGCGGCCAGCTGGCAAACGCCAGCACCGCGCCCCAGATCAGTGCCGACCAGAAAGGTGCCATCACCCAGAGGCAGGCACCGAATAGCGCGAGCAGCAGAATCTGCACCAGTAAACGATCATTGTTGAACATGCGGCATCCACGAATAGGCTCGGAGGTCACGAGCATAAGGCTGAACAAGGCTGACGTCAGCCATTGTTCGCCATAACCTTACGCATCAGGGTTAGCGGATGACCTCGATCACCAGCCCCTGGCTATCGGCAGCGCCCGCTTCCAGACGCGCAGCGCGCACGCCCTTGGCCACCAGAGCGTCGCGCCATGCACTTGCACTCGGGCCGGAGACGGTTGCGCGCAGCGTGCTGTCCAGATTCAGACCGCGGGAAATCAGCGTGACCCAAGCTTCCTGTGGCTCGCCACCCAGCTTGGGCAATACCAGCTTGCCCGTGCTTTTCAGTTGGCGCAGCAATGTCGCCGAGGTTGGCAGCAGTTCACCCAGCGGCGCAGCCGATTCAAACTGCTCAACATGCAGGTACGCCCGACGGTTACCACGAGTGATGCTGTATAGCGCGACGAGGGTTTCACTCCGGGGCTCGGCCAGACGCAACAACAAGTAGGCCTGCCGGTCGTCCGCACCATACAGCTTGGCATTACCAAACACCTCGTTGGCCCACAGACTGCTTTCTCCGCAATCACGCGCCTGACACCAGAACAGCAATTCTGCACCCTGCTGCTGCAAGGCTTCACGAGCGGCGGTAAAGGCGTCGTCGGATGCATGTTCGGCAGGCAGTTGATAGGTAACCGACGTCAGAGTGCCGCGTGCACTGATCTGGCCGTCGAAACGCAACTGACCGCTGATCTTGCGGATCGAGCCCATCGGATAGACACGCTCAAGCTCGGCGGCAGGACGATAGTCTACGATTTCGGTATCGGTCAGACGGGGCAAAATCTCCAGATCACGACTGCCCAGCGCATCGGCAGCGAAAAGGACAGCGCTGAACAGCGACATGCACAACGCCGCAACGGGAACACTTGATAAACGCATGAGTGCTCTCATCGGCAGGCAAGCAGGGGGCGAGAATAAAAAAGATCGCCGACAAGGCGGTCGCGAGAGGCTGCGGATTGATCCATCACGGTTGACTCCTGTTTCAACCCGCCCAGCGTCGGCAGTTGCCGGTCTCAAGTCAAGAAGCAGCGAAAAAGCGATTGATACAGTGTGCAACAGAAAGTGCTCCGTGCTCATCGTTCAGGTGCAAATGATGCCCACCGGCCAGCCGTTCGACGTCAAAGGGTAGCGCTGACAGCAGCTCCTGCCTTTGCGCCAGCATGCCATCGGAGGCAACCACCAATTGCGTCGGGCAACGAATGCCGTGAACGAACGCCATGGCCTGTTGATCCGTGAAGCGTATTGCGGAGGGTAAGGTCAGGCGGCTGTCGCTGCGCCAGGTGTAACCGCCCGGCACCGGCATCAAACCCCGCTGAGCCAGCAGCTCGGCCGCCTCGCGACTGACCGCCACCACGCCTTTCATCCGCGCCTGAATGGCTCGATCCTGATCCTGATAAACCGGTTTTTTCTTGTTCGCCAGTTCGAGTTGCGCCTGCATGGCGGCACCCATTCGCTCGGCGGCGGATTCGGCCTTGCCCGTCAATGGCAGCAGACCGTCGATCAGCGCCAGGCGCGTGACCCGCTCGGGTAGCGAGCTTGCCAGCAACACAGAGATGATCGCGCCCAGCGAGTGCCCCAACAGGGCAAAGCGCTGCCAGCCAAGTTGCTCGGCGACGCGCAGCACGTCGAATGCATAATCAGCCAGTGTATAGGACGAGCCTGCCGGTCGGTGATCAGAATGACCGTGCCCCGCCAGGTCCAGCGCCACGACCTGTAGCCCCTCAAGACGTGGTGCGAGCCGGGCGAAACTGTTGGCGTTGTCGAGCCAGCCGTGCAGCGCGATAACCGGCTGACCGTCCTTGGGGCCGTACAGATGAGCCGCCAGCTCGATATGCCCCAGGCTCAGGCGCACTTCCTCCACCGCAAGCGTCATGCACTGGCCCTGGAGGCGCTGCGGGCGTTCCAGCGAGCAAATAGCGTCTTGAGCAGCAACGCCGTTTCATACGGTCGTTCAAGTGGAAACATGTGCCCTCCGGGCATGGACAGGTATTCGCCTTCGCGCATGCGTCGGGCAAGGTAACCATGATGAGGCATGATCACCCGGCTGTGTTGGCCACGCACCATGGCCAGCGGTACCTTGAGCTGCCGCGATGGTATTGGGCTGGTGTGAGGAATGCTGCGGTAAATACTGATTTCCGTCGCCGGGTCAAAGCGCAGACGCAACTGCTCGCCATCCTGCTGCAGGCCGTGTTCAAGGTAAGCGGTCAGGCAGTCGGGATCGAAACGGCGAAACAGGGTCTTGCTGGCAAAATAGGTGCGGGCTGCGTCCAGATCGGCAAATGCCTCGCGACGGCCCAGTGTGCGGCCCGCTGGCGTGATGCGGTCAATGAAACCCAGACGTTTGGCTGCGCGGATGAACAACTGATCAGCCAGACCCAGCACCGGCGAATCCAGCATCACCACGCCACGATAAAGTTGCGGACAGCGCAGCGCGGCATGCAGGTGCAGAACCCCGCCCAGCGAGTGCCCCACACCCCATACCGGGCCGGGCTGCTCACGCAGATGATGGATCAGCTCATCGACCAGGTTCAGCCAGTTGTCATCCACCGGAAAGCGCGGGTCGTGAGCATGCTGATCAAGGTGCATGACGGCATATTCCGGTGCCAGCGCGCAGAACAGCTTTCCATAGGTAGCCGATGGAAAACCGTTGGCGTGAGCGAAGAACACGGGCTGCGACATACCGATACTTCCAGAGGCCGTACGAGCCGCAATTGTGCGCAGCCGCTTCAAGCAACAGCAATGACTGGAACTGCCATCGCAGATGGCACTCCGGCCATCCACAAATCAGGCGCATGAACTCAGCGGGCAGGCGGCTCCTGGCCATGTGGCACAACCGCCACGGTCAGACGCGATATGCAGCTGAGCTTGCCTTCTTCGGTGCTGATGCGGATGTCCCATACATGGGTGGTGCGGCCGATGTGCACGGGACGTACAACACCGGTTACACGTCCGGTACGCACGCCGCGCAGATGGTTGGCGTTGACCTCGAGCCCGACGCAAAAATACTTGCTCGGGTCGACAATCAGGTAGCTGGCCATCGACCCCAGAGACTCGGCCAGCACCACGGATGCACCGCCATGCAGCAGCCCGAAAGGCTGATGGGTACGCTGATCGACGACCATGCTGGCCGTCAGGGAATCGTCCGTGAACGATTCGAAGCGGATATCCAGCACCTCGCCAATAGTGCTTTTCTGAGCCGCCATAAGGGCTTCGATATCAGGAGCCTGACGCCATACACTCATGTTAAATCCTTTTTCAAAGTGGGCCGCGTTCGCGGTGGTTCATTACTCGAACAGACCGTTTCAAACGTGTCGAACGCTGTTGAGCTGCATTGCGCCAGCCAGCACGAACTCGCCTTCCAGCTCGGCCAGACTGGCGGTACTCATAGGCTCGGCCTGCTGCGGACTGCCGTGAGCCATTACGCCGATCAATTCGCCCACCAAGGGTTGATGACTGACCAGCAGCACTTCATCGACGCCCAGCTTGTCCAGCTGGAGCAACACCTCACGCGGGCTGCTGTCCGGCGTCAGCCAGGGCACCGTCACGACCGGGTCATTGACCCCCAGCGACTGACGTACCAGCTCGGCAGTCTGCTGTGCACGAACATAGGGGCTGGCGATGATCCGCTGCACCGACTTGTCACTCAGGTGCAGTGCACTTTTGAGCACTTCTTCACGCCCGTGTGCCGTAAGCTCGCGTTCGGCATCACTGCGCGCCCGCGACTGCGCTTCGCCGTGACGCAATACCCAGACCTTCACAGTTTTGGCTCTTCGTCACGCACCGGATGCGGCGCTGGCGGAACATGATGAGCCGCCTCGCCTTCAGGGGCGCGCGGCGCTGGCCAGTCGGCGAAGGGCCAGGGCTTATGGTCGCTGTGAAACGTCCCGAAACGACCAATCTGGGCCAGGTACTGGCTGACACTGTCGCCGAAATTCATCAGGCCGCCATTCGGTGCGCCATAGATAAGGCGATAAACCAATTGCACCAGCACTACGCCCGCCAGAATGATCTGTGCAACGTGCCATACACCCAGAAACAGCAGCATCCATAGAATGCGCAGCAGGATCGATTCGTTATGCTGGATTTTCGACTCGTTCAAGACGTTCTCCCTGATCGGAATGAGTTCAATTAAAGCCGGTAATCGAAATGAAATCGACGTCCGTCTTGGGCTCGGCACGCATCAACGCCTCGATGACCTGACTGAGCGTACGGCCTTCAAAAAGAATCGCATGCAGCCCGGCGACCAACGGCATATAGACCTGAACCTCCTGCGCTTTGACCTTGAGCACCTTGAGCGTGTTCACGCCCTCGGCTACTTCGCCCAGACGAGTGACCGCCTCCTCCAGCGTCAGCCCCTGGCCCAGCGCAAACCCGACCTGATAATTGCGACTTTTGGGTGAGGAGCAGGTGACGATCAGATCGCCCACCCCGGCCAGGCCGAGAAAGGTCATCGGGTTGGCACCCTGACTGACCGCAAAACGGGTCATTTCGGCCAGCGCCCGGGTGATCAGCATGCTCTTGGTGTTTTCGCCCATGTCCAGCGCTACGGCCATGCCAGCGATAATTGCGTAGACGTTCTTCAATGCCCCACCCAGCTCTACACCAAACCGGTCGTTGCTGGCATAGACCCGAAAAGTACGACCATGCAGCGCGGCCTGGACCTGCTGACACAGCGCCTCGTCTTCGCTGGCAACCACGGTGGCGGTCAACGCATGCTCGGCGATCTCCCGGGCCAGGTTGGGCCCGGACAATACGCCGATACGCGCCTGGGGAACGATCTCTTCGAGGATCTGGCTCATCAATTTGAAGCTCTGCGCTTCAATACCTTTGGTCAGGCTGACCAGCATCTTGCCGTTCAGGCGCTCGACATGGGGCGAGAGTACCGCGCGCAGTGCGCTTGAAGGCAGAGCGACGAAAATCAGCTCGCAGGCCTCAAGCGTGGCGGTGATGTCGGTTACCGGCTCGACTTCGGGCCGAACCTTGACGCCCTTGAGGTAACGGGGGTTCTCACGGTTGACGCGAATCGCCTGCGCCTGCTCCGGATCACGCATCCACTGGAGAACCTGATGGCCGTTCTCGGCCAGCAGATTTGCAATGGCAGTGCCGAAGCTGCCACCACCAAGAACCGCGACTGGTTGCTGTGTGGTCATAAAACTATCCATCCAGAGCCATGCAAGTGGCGATGCCAGCATTATACGGAGCGCCGCGGTATCGGCCAGCAACAAAGCTGATCTGTCGAGCATGCAGGGCGGCATGCGACAACAAGTTCGCTGGAAACGCGCGCTATCTCGGTTAACATGCGTGCACAGCATGAATTATCGAGACACCCGGCACTGCGCTGCACAGCCGGACCGGGTCGCGACCAACGGGCGAACAGGCATGGACGCATCAATCGAGTCACCAGCGCAAAGCATTGCGCGCAAGGCACGCAGCCGATGAAATTTCGGCACTGGGATATCAATACCCGCACTCAGATCATCAGCCTGGGCCCTGCCCTGTTGTTGACGGCTCTGCTGATCAGTTTTTTCACCTTCGTGCGTATTCAGGACTTGCGTCAGGAGCTCAATCACACCGGGCAGCTCATCGCCAATCAATTGGCCATGGCCGTCGAACCGGGTGTGGCGACAGGCGATATCGATGGGTTGAAGGCGTTGATGCGCGCCACCCTGTCCATGCCCAGCGTTCGCTATGTAGAGATTCAGGACAGCTCCAATACGGCCATGATCTACATAGATCAGCCCCGCGAAAACGAGCAGTTGGTACGGCAGATGGAAATATTCCAGGCCTCCGTCTACCCACAGCGCGCAAAGGCTAACAGTCACCCCGCCACGTCGCCCAAAGGCAATCGCCAGGCACCTGAAAATACGTCGCAGAGCTATCTGGGACGAGTATTGGTCGGGATGTCCAATGAAGCCTTCAGTCGACGGCAACAGGAAATATTGCTCAAGGCCGGTGTTCTGGCGCTGGGCGCGTTGCTGTTCGCTTTTTTGCTGGCCCGCGGCCTGGCCTTGAGCCTGTCAAGACCCGTCAAGGAAATGGGCGAAGCCCTCAAGGCGATTCAGCAGGGCGACTACCATGTGCCCCTGCCGGTCAGCGACGATGCCGAGTTAGGCGCACTGGCGCGGCACATCAACAATCTGGCAGAGAACCTGCACCGCACCAGCCTTGAACAGCAGCGCTCGGTGGCGCAGTTGATCCAGACACGTGAGGAAGCCGAACAGGCCAACCGCGCCAAGTCGGATTTTCTGGCAATGATGAGTCACGAGTTGCGAACCCCCATGAACGGCGTACTGGGCATGCTGCAACTGATGGAAACCACGCGCATGACCGCTGAGCAAAGCGAGTATGCGACGCTGGCGACCGAGTCAACCGAGCACCTGCTACGGGTCATCAACGACATTCTCGATTTTTCCCGCATTGAACGCGATGCCCTGCAAATGGAAGGCATAGCGTTCAATCTGGCCGAACTGGTCAGTGCCTCGACCCACGCGTTCAACCACAGCGCGCTGCAACGCGAGCTGCTACTGGAACTGCATATTCAGCCTGGACTGGACACAGTGACCGTCACAGGCGACCCGACCCGGATCAGGCAGATCCTGGTGAATCTGATCGGCAACGCACTTAAATTTACCGAGCAAGGCAAGGTCAGCGTTGTCGCCCAATGGGCGATGCTCGACAATGACCAACTGCACTTTACCTGTGCAGTGCATGACAGCGGCATTGGTATCGACGCCGAGCGACTGGAGTCGATGTTCGATGCGTTCAAACAGGCCGACAGCTCGATTTCCAGGCGCTACGGCGGCACGGGGTTGGGACTGCCGATTGCCCGTACCCTTGCCGAACGCATGGGCGGTACATTGCGTGCCGAGAGCCAGGAGGGTTCGGGCTCTGTGTTCACGCTGCAAATCCCGCTGCCCGTTTCACGCGATGTTTCAGTGGATATCGCCAAGCCGCTGTCTGTACTCGATGCACATGGCAAGGAGCGCAGCATATTGCTGGTCGAGGACAACCCGGTGAATCGCACCGTGGTGCAGGCCATGTTGCGTAATCTGGGCTGCGAAGTCGACGTGGCGGTGGACGGCGCCGAAGCGGTGATGAAGGCAAGTGCGGGAAACCACGCACTGATTCTCATGGATTGCCGACTGCCGGTCATGGACGGCTATGAAGCCACACGTCGAATCAGGCAACTTTCCGGCCTGGAACGAATCCCAATCATTGCCCTGACTGCCAATGCACTGCAGGGTGATCGGGACGCGTGTTTACAGGCAGGTATGGATGATTACCTGGCTAAACCTTTCAAACACGCTGATTTACAGCAGCTTTTACACCGCTGGCTGCCCTTTGACGCACCTGTGACTGGCGATAAATGTTAAATTGCGGCAGTCTTGGCACGCAAATCAGCCAGCAAAATCGGCTGAATGACAAAATTCAGTGAACAGGTGTACCTTGATTTCCACCTGAGCTGTGACTTTCATTACAACGCAACAGTCTATGAGTAGGCTGCCGGACAGGGTCCTGGCGAATTGGTACGACAGGACCAGCGTTCTAGCCAGTGACGCCACAACCTGCCGCACGAGATTATTGAGGAGCTCGCATGACCAAACAACACGCCTTTACCCGGGAAGACCTGCTGCGCTGCAGTCGTGGCGAGCTGTTCGGCCCAGGTAATGCGCAACTGCCCGCCCCCAACATGCTGATGGTCGATCGCATCACACACATCAGCGACGAAGGTGGCAAGTTCAGCAAGGGTGAATTGGTCGCCGAACTGGATATCAACCCGGACCTGTGGTTTTTTGCCTGCCACTTTGAAGGTGATCCGGTGATGCCTGGATGCCTGGGCCTTGACGCCATGTGGCAACTGGTTGGTTTCTATCTTGGCTGGCAGGGCAACCCCGGCCGTGGCCGCGCCCTGGGCTCGGGCGAGGTGAAGTTTTTCGGTCAGGTGCTGCCTACCGCCAAAAAAGTCACCTACAACATTCATATCAAGCGCGTCCTGAAAGGCAAACTGAACCTGGCCATCGCCGACGGTTCAGTGAGTGTCGACGGTCGTGAAATCTATACCGCCGAAGGCCTTCGGGTCGGCGTGTTTACTTCCACTGAAAATTTCTAAGGGTACTCGCATGCGCCGCGTCGTTATCACTGGTCTGGGTATTGTTTCCTGCTTGGGCAATGACAAAGAGACCGTCACCGCTAACCTGCGTGCTAACCGCCCTGGCATCCGCTTCAACCCGGAATATGCCGAAATGGGTCTGCGCAGCCAGGTTTCCGGCTCCATCGACCTGAATCTGGAAGAGCTGATCGATCGCAAGATCTTTCGCTTCGTCGGTCATGCGGCAGCTTATGCCTACCTGGCGATGAAAGACGCAATCACTGATTCGGGTCTTACCGAGGAACAGGTTTCCAACGTGCGTACCGGCCTGATCGCTGGCAGCGGCGGCGCATCGACCCTGAACCAGATGGAAGCGCTGGATACCCTGCGCGAAAAAGGCGTCAAGCGCGTCGGCCCTTACCGTGTCACGCGGACCATGGGCAGCACCGTTTCGGCCTGCCTGGCCACGCCGTTCAAGATCAAGGGCGTGAACTACTCCATTTCGTCCGCCTGCGCCACCAGCGCTCACTGCATCGGCAACGCTGTCGAGCAGATCCAGCTGGGCAAACAGGACATCGTCTTTGCCGGTGGCGGCGAAGAAGAGCACTGGAGCCAGTCGTTCCTGTTCGACGCAATGGGCGCACTGTCCACTCAGTACAACGAGACGCCGGAAAAAGCCTCCCGCGCTTACGACGCCAAGCGTGACGGTTTCGTCATTGCCGGTGGCGGCGGCATGGTCGTTGTCGAAGAGCTGGAACACGCTCTGGCACGCGGCGCGAAAATCTATGCCGAAATCGTCGGCTACGGTGCTACATCCGACGGCTATGACATGGTTGCGCCAAGCGGTGAAGGTGCAATTCGCTGCATGCAGATGGCCCTGGGTGATATCAACTCCGGCGACATTGACTACATCAACACCCACGGCACCTCGACTCCGGTCGGCGACGCCAAGGAAATGGAAGGTGTGCGCGAAGTATTCGGCGCCAAAGCTCCGGCGATCAGCTCCACCAAGAGCCTGTCGGGCCACTCCCTGGGTGCCGCCGGTGTTCACGAAGCGATCTATTGCCTGCTGATGATGGAAAACAACTTCATCGCAGGCTCGGCGAACATCGACGAACTGGACCCGGTAGTTGCCGACATGCCGATCCTGCTCAAGACGCGTGAAGATGCGAAGCTTGACCTGGTCATGAGCAACAGCTTCGGTTTCGGTGGCACCAACGCTACGCTGGTGTTGAAGCGCTGGGCAGGCAAGTAATACTGCTTTTGCGACAAACAAAAAGGCGCCTTTCGAGGCGCCTTTTTTTATGAGTCGGGCAAAGTAGCTAGTGTTCTCCGGCATGCCCAGGCGGAGAATGGGCACGATGATGCTCTCCGGTGTACCTACAATCTTCAGAACACCTCTCGTTCCTCACGCTCCAGCGTGGGAATGCAGTTCACGACGCTCTGCGTCGCAAGAGGACGCAGAGCGTCCAGACCGGCATGCCCATGCGGAGCATGGGCACGATGATGCTCTGCGGTGTGCCTGCAGGAACGATAAATCTTCAGAACACCGCTCGTTCCTCACGCTCCAGCGTGGGAATGCAGTTCACGACGCTCTGCGTCGCAAGAGGACGC